>JAZOVB010000068.1:0-49283 GCA_045658425.1 Clostridia bacterium
TTACAGGAATCCATTTCTTGATAAGCAGGGAGACGGATGGCAGATAGTACAGTCCCTTTACGCAATCGGCTCAGGAGGACTTTTCGGTCTCGGTCTTACAAGAGGCAGACAAAAGCATATGTATCTGCCTGAACCTCAGAATGACTATATTTTTTCTGTTATATGCGAAGAGCTTGGTCTTATAGGCGGTCTTGTGGTAATAGCCTTATTCATATTTTTATTCATAAGATGTATGAAGGTTGCCCTGGAATGTCCTGACCCTCTTGGTCTTTATATGGCTTTCGGACTTGGTATGCTTATTATAATACAGGTGGTAATGAATATTGCCGTGGCAACAAATGTTATCCCGTCAACAGGTATTATGCTTCCGTTCTTCTCCGCAGGAGGTACAGGAATAGTTATAAATATGGCGGCGATGGGAATTGTGCTTAATATATCCCGACACAGGAGTTGATTTTAGTTGAAAGCAATTTTAGCCGGGGGCGGAACCGGAGGTCATATATATCCTGCAATAGCCATTGCAAATGAAATATCATCCCGATATGAAAATGCCCAGATTCTTTTTATAGGCACTAAAAAGGGAATGGAAGCAAATATTGTTCCCAAGGCAGGTTATGATATTGAGTATATTGGTGCAAAAGGACTACACGGCAGCTTCTTTGAGAAAATCGGCGTTGCCTTTGCACTTCTTGGCAGTATAATAAAATGTATGAATATTATTTCGGATTTTTCTCCGGATATTGTTGTGGGAACGGGTGGTTATGTAAGTGCTCCTGTTGTTCTTGCAGCAAAGCTTTTAAATATTCCCGTGCTTATCCAGGAGCAGAATGCCGTTGCGGGAAAAACCACGAAAATTGCCTCAAAATTTGCCGATACCGTGTGTGTGGCATTTGATAACAGGGATTTGCTTAACTGCCGTGAAAAAACAGTGGTAACAGGAAATCCTGTAAGAGAAACCTTTAAAAGTCTTAATAAATTCCGTTGTAAAGAAGAGCTTGGAATTGAGAGCCACAAGCCTTTTATTCTGTGTATGGGCGGAAGTCTGGGCGCAAAGGTCTTTAACTTTCATATATGTGATTTTATAAAGCGTACACATAAATATGACGACTTTAATATTATGGTGGTAACGGGTTCAAGATACTATAAGGAAATTTGCGGCGATTTAACCGAAAACGGTGTGGACTTGGAAAAGGGCAATATAGTAATAAAAGAATATATCCATAATATAGAAAAATATTTAGGGGGAGCTGATCTTGTAATCAGCCGAGCCGGAGCAACTGCTCTTAGTGAAATTGCTTATCTTGGAAAACCCTCAATTATAGTTCCGTCTCCCAATGTGGCAGAAAATCATCAGGAGTTTAACGGAAGAGTTTTTGAAGAAAGGGAAGCTGCCGTTTTAATTCTTGAAAAGGATTTGACAGCAGAGGTAATAGAAAAGGAGATTTATTCCCTTATAAATGACCCGTACAGGTTGCAGATTATGGGAAAAAATGCTCTTGGCTTAAGCGGTGGAGATTCCAAAAAGAAAATAGTGGATGAAATAGATGCTCTTATAAAGCTTTAACAAAAACTTCCGGAATGCATAGAATAATCTTGTAATGCAATTTCGGAGGTGTTTTGATGAGTAAGCTTATCATAGAGGGTGGAAAACGGCTTCAGGGAAAGGTAAGAATTCCCGGTGCGAAAAATACAATTCTGCCCATACTTGCGGCAACCATAATCAGCGGAAAAAAGACGATTATTACGGATTGTCCTCAGATAAGTGATGTGGAGCTTACCCTTGATATACTAAGAGACTTAGGGTGCGATATAACCCGTGAGGGCAGTACTGTTACAGTGGACTCTTCAAGTCTTTCAAAATATACTATCGACAGCTCTTTAATGGAGAAAATGCGGTCTTCCATTATTTTAACGGGAGCCATACTTGCGAGAATGGGAAAAGCGGAAACGGCATATCCCGGAGGGTGTTCCTTGGGCCTTAGACCTATTGATTTACATATCAAGGCCTTCAGACAGATGGGGGTTGAGGTAGAAGAGTCTTCTGGGTGCTTAAGCTTTTCGGGGGATAATATAAAGGAAACGGATATATATCTTGATTTTCCCTCAGTGGGTGCAACTGAAAATGTAATGCTCGCGGCATCGAGAATTAAAGGCACAACCCGTATAATCAACGCGGCAAAAGAGCCGGAAATAGAAGACTTAAGTAACTTTTTAAATAAAATAGGTGTAAAGGTTACAGGGGGAGGAAGCTCTGTAATTGAAGTAAGGGGAACAGATACTTTCTATGATGTAACCCATAAAATAATTCCTGACCGTATTGTTGCGGCAACCTATATGACAGCAGCGGCAGTAACAAGAGGGGATATAACCCTTAGTAATATCTCATATAACCATATTATTCCAACTCTTTCGGTACTCGAAAGAATGGGAGCGGATATTACGAGGGAAACAGAAAATTCCATAAGAATAAAAGCAGATAAAAGATTAAACAATATAAATGTTATAAGAACCTCGCCCCATCCGGGATTTCCTACCGATGCTCAGTCAATTATAATGACACTTTCGGCACTATCCTCGGGAACGGGAATTATAATCGAAAATATTTTTGACGGACGATTCCGCCATGCAGGTGAACTTAAGAAAATGGGTGCTGATATAACCGTTGACGGAAAAATAGCGGTAGTAAAGGGTGTGATGAGCCTTTACGGTACAAAGGTTAAAGCTCCCGATTTAAGAAGCGGTGCAGGGCTTGTTGTAGCAGCACTTGCTGCAAAGGGTATAACCGAGGTTACCGGTGTCAGCCATATAGAGAGAGGCTATGAAGATATAAGCGGAACATTCAATATGCTTGGTGCAAATATAATAAAAGAATAAAGGGTTAAAAAATGGTAATACGTACAAAAGATGCAGAGGGTAAAACCTTAAGTCAGATAAGACGTGCGAAAAGAGAAAGAAGAAAAAAGAGAAAACGAGCTGTGCTTATAGCTATGCTTATGCTGGGAATTTGCATAGGTATTCTTTTTACGCCCCTTTTTAACTTAAAAGAAATAGATATAGAGGGAAATGCACGGGTAGATGCGAAAACCATAATTGAGGCAGGAGGATTTGTACTGGGTGAAAATATTTTTAAATTCCATCTTCCAAAAGCGGGAGAAGCGGTAGCCTCAATTCCTTATATAAATTCGGTGGAGCTTCAAAGAAGACTTCCGGGAAAAATTGAAATCAATGTAACCGAGTGTATACCTTTAGCGTATATTCAGTGCGCAGGGGGGATGGTTGTAGTTGATAAAGACGGAAAAGTTCTTGAGAAAAAAGATGAAAATGTAAGCCACGAAATACCGATTTTATTTGACTATAAATTTGAAAAATATACCCTTGGAAAAAAAATAAATGAAAATAATGACGAAAAATTGAAAAAAACACTTGAAATTACGAAGAATTTGTATAATAATAATCTTATAGCGGATGTTATAAGTATTACCACAACAAAAGGTGAGCTTTGTCTTAACTTAAAAAGCGGTATCCGTGTTATCTTGGGAAATGCGGAAGAGCTGGATAAAAAGCTTACTATGCTTCAGGAGGTGCTTAAACGCTTGCCGGAAAATGCGGGTGGAGTTATTGATGCCCGAAACCCCGATAAGCTTTATCACCGTTCAGAGTAATAATATATCAGACCGAAAGAAGCGGCATTGCCGCTTCTTATTTGAATTTAATAGAGGATGTATGATATGAAAAATAAGTATGCACAGGTTTCTATTGGTTTTGTTTGTATGGTTTTAGCCTTTTTTATCGTACTTCAGTTAAAAACGGTTGAAAATAATACAGTCAACACTTATCCGACCCAGATAAGAGTTGAGCAGTCTCAGGAGCTTTTAAGACTTGAGAAAGAAAAAAATGAGGCACTCTATAAGCAGGTTATGGAGTATAAGGATGAAATAGTTGAATATCAGAATCAGGTTAATGCAGATGAAATTCTTATAAAGGATTTAAGAAATGCGGAAATCGTAGCAGGTATGGTATCCGTTCAGGGACCGGGGCTTGAAATAACCGTTAGTGACGGTGATAAGGTCAATAATACCAATATGGATGAAAATTTGTTTGTTGTTCATCAGGATGACGTTTTAAGAGTCCTGAATGAATTAAGAGCCGCAGGAGCAGAAGCTTTGGCGGTTAACGACCAGCGAGTTCTTGCAACCAGTGAAATAAGATGCGCGGGAAATGTAATAAATATTAATAATACCCGTGTGGCAGCACCATTTGTTATAAAGGCAATCGGGGACCCCGAACAGCTTGAAAGCGGTTTTAAAATGCGTGGCGGTATTTATGATGAACTGTCTCCATGGATTTCTCTGGAGGTTAAAAAAGTAACGGGGAAAATTATAATCCCTGCATACGCAGGAAAAATCGAATTCAAACATGCTGAGGTAATAACAAATGCCCAGGCAACAAGTGAGCTTAAAAACTAAAAGGGGAATTTTATGACTATTGCGATTATCTGCCTTATTTTAGGCGGTCTGTTAGGATATTTTGTAAATATAAACGTAACGGCGGTTGCATCGGTATATATTGCAATTGCCATCTTTGCGTGTTTTGACTCCATTATGGGAGGTTTAGTGGCATACACCAATAAAAAATTCGATTTACTTGTCTTTTTAACAGGCTTTTTCTCAAATGCACTTTTGTCAATTGCAATCATTTTTTTAGGAACAAAGCTGGGAATTGACCTGTATGTACCAATTGTAATCGTATTTTCCATAAGAATTTTTCAAAATTTTGCAATTATTCGAATATTTCTATTGAATAAATTGAGAAACTCTGCTAAAATAGAAAATAATACTGAAAAAAAATCTTAGAATATATAATAGGGAGGAAATGAAATGGCAATTACAATTCCATCTGAAATTTCACAAAACGCTGTAATAAAGGTAATCGGTGTTGGTGGCGCAGGTAATAATGCGGTTAACAACATGGTGTTGAATGAGCTTTCCAATGTAGAGTTTATTGCTCTTAATACCGATAAACAGGCACTTAATAATTCACTTGCCGCAAATAAAGTACAGATTGGCGAAAAAGTTACAAGAGGTCTTGGCGCAGGTGCTAACCCGGAAGTTGGTAAAAGAGCTGCTGAAGAGTCAAGTGACGAAATTGCCGAGCTATTAAAGGGCGCAGATATGATATTCATTACTGCCGGTATGGGCGGCGGTACAGGTACGGGAGCAGCTCCCGTAGTTGCAGGTATTGCAAGAGATTTAGGAATCTTAACTGTAGGTGTAGTTACAAGACCTTTCAAATTTGAGGGAAGAAGAAGAACCGAAGTTGCAATGTCCGGTACAATGAATCTTAAAGAAAATGTAGATGCTCTAATCGTAATTCCTAACGATAAACTATTGGAAACTGCAGATAAAAATACAACCATGACTGATGCATTCAAACTTGCTGATGATGTGTTAAGACAGGGTGTTCAGGGTATCTCTGATATTATTGTTATTGACGGTTCCATCAACTGTGACTTTGCGGATGTTAAAACTGTTATGAAGAATAACGGATTTGCTCATATGGGTATCGGTTACGGAACAGGAGAAAACAGAGCCGAGGATGCTGCAAGAGCTGCTATTGAAAGTCCTCTTCTTGAAACATCAATTGAGGGTGCAAAGGGTGTTCTTGTTAATATTACAGGAAGCTCCAGCTTGACATTGTTTGATGTTGGTATTATCAATGATATAATTCAGGAAAAAATCTCAACAGATGCTGATAACTACATATTCGGTACTGTTACCGATGAATCAATGGGCGATGCAATCAAGGTAACCGTTATTGCAACAGGCTTTGATACATCAGAGGGCGGTATTTCCCAGAGAAAACCTGAACCGGTAGTTAAACCCGAACCTAAAAAAGAGCCTGTAATTGAGACTGCTCCTGTTAAGGAAGAAGCAGCTGAGGAAGTTCCTGAAAAAGCTCCCGAAGCTCCAAAGGCTGAAGTTAAAGTACCTGAATTTGAAATAAAGAAGGATGATGAAGACCAGCTGGATATTCTTGATATCCCGGGTTTTTTAGACAAATTTGATAAAGAATAATTTATATGAAGCACCATATTTTTGGTGCTTCAATATTATGAAATGAGGAAATTTTAAATGAATGTTTTTGAAGAATTAAAAGCAAGAGGCTTAATTGCCCAGCTTACTCACGAGAAGGAAATAGAAGAACTTTTAAATAATGAAAAGGTTACTTTTTATATAGGCTTTGACCCTACTGCCGACTCTCTTCATATCGGTCACTTTCTGCAAATGGTTGTTATGAGACATATGCAACTTGCAGGTCACAGACCAATCGCTCTTGTAGGTGGCGGAACAGGTCATATAGGCGACCCCTCGGGAAGAACTGATATGCGTCAGATGATGACTAAGGAAACAATTGATTATAACTGTGAACGCTTTAAAGAGCAGTTGTCAAGAATGATTGATTTTTCTGATGGCAAGGCTATTATGGTTAATAATGCCGACTGGTTACTTGACCTTAACTATATCGAATTTATAAGAGACATCGGCTCATGCTTCTCGGTAAATCAGATGCTTACAGCAGAATGTTTTAAACAGAGAATGGAAAAGGGCGGACTTTCTTTCCTTGAATTTAACTATATGCTTATGCAGAGTTACGACTTTTTAATGTTAAGCCGTAAATATAACTGTAAAATCGAGCTTGGCGGTGACGACCAGTGGAGTAATATCTTAGGCGGTCTTGACCTTTGCAGAAGAAAGGATAAGAAGCAGGTTTACGGTATGACATTTACTCTTCTTACCACCTCCGAGGGCAAGAAAATGGGTAAAACCGCAAAGGGGGCATTGTGGCTTGATCCGAATAAGACAACTCCTTTTGAATTCTATCAGTATTTCAGAAATGTTAAGGATGCAGATGTAATTAACTGTATGAAGCTTATTACATTCATTCCTCTTTCAGAAATTGAAGAATATGCTAAATTAGAGGGCAGTGAAATCAATAAAGCTAAAATGCGTCTTGCTTTTGAAGTAACTAAAATGGTTCACGGCGAAGAAGAAGCTAAAAAAGCAGAAGCTGCCGCACTGAATTTATTTGCAGGTGGCGGAGATGCTGATGTTCCAAGCTTTGAAATCAGTGAATCTGAATTAGCAGACGGAATAAACATTATGGATTTACTTGTTCTTACCAAGCTTTGCCCAAGTAAGAGTGAAGCAAGAAGAAATGTAACCCAGGGCGGTGTATCTGTAAAAGAAGAAAAGGTAAGCGATATAGGCTATACCGTAACTAAAGATATGTTTGAAAATAAC
The DNA here is from genome assembly GCA_045658425.1 of Clostridia bacterium. GTDB lineage: Bacteria > Bacillota > Clostridia > UMGS1840 > HGM11507 > SIG450. The sequence continues at coordinate 7,302 of JAZOVB010000068.1, forward strand.
GAGCTGATGGTAAGAAGAGGTAAAAAGGCATTTATAAAGGTTGTCCTCAAGTAAAAAGCGTAAAAAAAGAGTATATTGAATCTAAAAAACCTTGACTGGGGTTTACAGGCACTAAACGAAAATCGTTTAGTGCCTTTTTTATACGATTTTTGCGGGAAAAAAAGAAGGGAATGGGGGAACGCCAAAGGTGGTGGAAAGGTTGTTTTGCATTGCTAAGTAATTCTTGATATGTTATGCTGTATCATAAACTTATAGTATTTTTATATACTTTATGATTATTCTATGGTGTCTCGAATATTGATAAACTATAAGTATACAAATATTCTTTAAGTATTTGTAAATAATATAGTTTGGGGTGTGTAATCTTGTTAGATACTGTAAGTATGGGCAAACGCATAAAGGAAGCCCGATTAAAAAAGGGTATATCAGTGGAGAAGTTAGCCGAAAGTCTTGATATATCAGTAGTTTTTATGAGCGATATAGAGCGTGGAGTTAAGTGCCCGAGAATGGAAAACTTTGTTAAGATACTCAATGCATTGGAGATTACAGCTGATCAGGTATTGTTTGATAGCGTAAGAGCAGATACTGATATATACCTAAATAACATTACAAGTAAGATGAAGCGTTTAGATAACCAGCAGATTGCTAAAGTTGAGAAGATTATAGACATCCTTTTAGCTGAATTCTGTTAATAATATATGGAAATTACCTCTTTTGCTAAAAGCAAGAGAGGTTTTGTTTTTTTTGACTGGTGTTAAAGCTTTGCCCTCCGATTGACTTTTCAGTATTTTTGCGTTATACTACAAGTATGTAAAAATACTTATAGTATAATTTGAAAATTATGGGGCGAAGATATGAAAAAAAATTCAAGATGTTGTTTTGCTGGACATAGTGATATTTATGGGACTGACGAAATAAAAAAGAAAATTAAACAAATAGCAGAAAATTTAATTGTAAATCATAATGTTAAGGAGTTCTGGGTAGGAAATTACGGCAATTTTGACGGCTGTTCGGCTCGTGCTATAAGAGAATTGAAAGAAAAATATCCGAACATTACTCTGGAACTGGTAATACCTTACCTAACAAAAGGGGTTAGTGATTACAAATGCTTATATGACAAGCAATATGATAACATTTTAATTGCTGATATTCCAGAGAAAACACCCAGACGATACTATATAACAAAATGTAATGAGTATATAGTTGACAACTCTGACTATTTGATATGTTATATAAATCGTTCTTGTGGTGGGGCTATCACTACCTATAACTACGCAAAACGGAAGAAGAAACAAATTTTCAACATAGCAGATTATTGAATTTCTTTTCTGTTTTTCGATATGTTTCGTGCCGAAACTCGATATGTGCTTCGTACAGTTTAATTTGTAATTTATCTATCGGCGTGCCGGGTCGTCACGCCCTACGGCTATCTGACAATGAAAAAGAACCGACGCCGAATGGCATGTCGGTTCAATCCTTCATTTGTAATTTGTCATTTGTAATTTGTCATTTGTAATTTGTCATTTTAAATCCCTTTGGCATTTTCATTCAATTACAATTTTGTCCTCTTTAACGGTAATCGTATAGCTTTCGCCCTTTTTGATTGTACCCTTTAAAAGCTCTTCGGAAAGTAAATCCTCAATATCCGTCTGGATAGTTCTTCTTAAAGGTCTTGCACCGAATGAGGGGCTGTAACCTTTCTTTGTAAGATAAGGATAAACCGATTCGTCAATGTCAAGCTTTATTCCTTTTTCCTCAATTCTCTTAGTAAGAGAAGAAAGCATAATTACCGAAATATCCTTTATATTTTCTTCGGTTAATTTATGGAATACAATTATATCGTCAATTCGGTTTATAAACTCGGGACGAAGATAGTTTTTTAATTCACTAAGAACTTTTTCCTTAATAGCTTCATAGGAGTTATCGGTTTCTTCGTTACTTGTAAATCCCAATCTCTCTTTCGTTTCGGTGATTTTGGATGCACCTATATTTGAGGTCATTATAATAACAGTGTTTTTAAAATTAACTCTTCTTCCCTGGGAATCGGTAAGGATACCATCCTCTAAAATCTGAAGCAGGGTATTGAATACATCAGGGTGCGCCTTTTCAATTTCGTCAAAAAGTACCACAGAATAAGGGTTCTGTCTTACCTTTTTGGTAAGCTGACCGCCCTCGTCGTGCCCCACATATCCCGGAGGAGAGCCGATAAGACGGGAAACCGAATGTTTTTCCATATATTCTGACATATCAATTCTTATCATATTATCACGGCTTCCGAATAAAACATCAGCCAGGGTCTTTGCAACCTCTGTTTTACCAACACCGGTAGGTCCTAAGAATAAAAATGAGCCGATAGGTCTTTCAGGGTCTTTAAGTCCTGCACGGTTTCTTCTTATAGCCTTTGCAATTTTGGAAACTGCCTCCTCCTGACCTATAACCTTTTCGTGCATACTGTCTTCCAGTTTTAAAAGCTTTTCACTTTCTTCTTCGGTAAGCTTTGCTACAGGGATTTTAGTCCACATAGAAATAACCTTTGCAATATCCTCTTCGGTAACTACATTGACTACCTTGGAAATTTCTTTTGTTCGTTCTTCTTTTTTTGATGCAAGCTCTTCGGTAAGTTTTGTTTCCTCGTCACGAAGCTTAGCCGCCTTTTCAAATTCTTCTGAATTTATAGCCTCATTTTTTTCTGCCTTAATCTTTTCAATCTGTTCTTCTAAATCTTTAAAATCGGGAGGAGTGGTAAGATTACTTATTCTTAATTTTGAGGATGCCTCGTCAATTAAGTCAATAGCCTTGTCGGGTAAAAATCTGTCGGTAATATATCTTTCGGAAAGCTTAACCGCACTCTCAATAGCGCCATCGGAAATCTCTACCTTATGATGTGCCTCGTATTTATCACGAAGTCCCTTTAATATTTCTATCGCCTCTGCAATTGTAGGCTCGGTTACCGTGACAGGCTGAAATCTTCTCTCTAATGCTGAATCCTTTTCAATATATTTTCTGTATTCGTCAAGAGTAGTTGCACCAATTAACTGAATTTCCCCTCTTGCTAAGGATGGCTTTAAAATATTAGCCGCATCAATTGCCCCCTCTGCCGCACCTGCGCCTACAATAGTGTGAATTTCGTCAATGAATAAAATAGTATCCTTTTCTTCCTTAACCTTATTTAATACCTTTTTTATTCTTTCTTCAAACTCACCTCTGTATTTTGCCCCTGCAAGCATAGAGGTTAAATCAAGAGTAAGAAGCTTCTTATCCTTAAGGGTATCAGGAACCTTATTCTCAATGATTTTCTGTGCAAGCCCCTCTGCAATAGCGGTTTTACCAACTCCCGGCTCACCGATTAAGCAAGGATTGTTTTTTGTTCTTCTTGAAAGAATTTCTATTACTCTTTGAATTTCTTCTTCTCTTCCTATAACAGGGTCAAGCTTTCCCTCTCTTGCCGCCTTTGTTAAATCAGTACCGAATTCATCCTCTTTTGCCCCCCCGTGATTTTCATTGCCTGATATACCCGATTTACTTGTTTCTTTGCCGAAATATTTTAAAAGGGTATCAATTATTATATCGGGGTTAGGAATAATTTCCGAGATTATTCTGTAAGCTACCGAATCGGTTTCGGATAAAATGGCAAGAATAATATGCTCTGTGCCTATATACTGGTGATTGTAATTAACGGCAATTTCAAGAGAAATTTCAAGAATTCTTTTTACTCTTGGTGTGGGAGCAATCCTTTTGTTATCCTGAACACCCCTGCCGATAAGTTCCTCTATTTTTTTTATTACCTTTTCCTCGGTAATTCCAACCTCGGTAAGGGCTTTAAAGGCAAGACCTGTCCCTTCCTTCAACAGTCCTAAAAGTAAATGTTCGCTTCCTATATAGCTGTGACCAAGCTCTGCCGCCGCCTTTTCGGATAAGGATAATGAAAGCTCGGCCCGTTTGGTAAATTTCTTTTCATACATTTATATCACATCCTTTATAAGTTCTGCTCTTTTTTTATCCCTTTTATCAGGATTTTCCTCATTTAAGCTGTTTGGTGCAAGAGAGGAAATAAGCTTGTGAAAATCTTCCTTTTTTTCGATTATTCCCATATCCATTCCAAGATAAACATAGGACCATAAATTTGTAAATTCCTTAAAGCTTAAAAGGTAACAGCTCTTAAGAATTCCCTCCGCTCTTAAAATTTTGTCGGTAAGAGCATCGCCCTTAATTGATTCTCTTAAAGCCTCTTCATCGGTTATAATCTTATTTACAACCTGAGTAAGTCTTTCAATTATTTCTTCTTCCGAAACACCTAAGGTAATCTGATTTGAAATCTGATAAAGATTTCCCAATGCCTTTGACCCTTCTCCGTAACAGCCTCTTATGGTAATACCAAGACGGCTTAAATTGCCCTTTAATTCTTCAATCTTTCCGCACATGGTAATGGCAGGAAGATGAAGCATAACCGAAGCACGAAGTCCTGTACCCACATTGGTAGGACAGGTGGTAAGATACCCGTATTTTTCCGAAAACGCATATTCGTTTTTCTCTTCAATTAAATCATCACAGGCATTAGCGGTAATTAAAGCTTCTTTTAAATTAAACCCCGGCTTTATAACCTGAATTCTTAAATGGTCCTCTTCATTTACCATAATGCTTATTTCATTTAAATTATCTATTATTACCGCACTTGGTATGCATAAAGTCATAAAATCAGGACTTATAAGGTGTTCTTCTATAAGCCTACCGCCCTCTTTTTTCAGCTCTTCTCCTGTGATTTCTCTGAAATAAGAGGGGGATTTGTCATTGGAGGTAAGAATTGCGTCCTTAACAGACTCGGTAATTTCCAAAGCATCCTTGTCGCTTAGCTTATATATAAAATTGTAATCCTTAAAATTCCTTGCCAGTCGGATTCTGGTGCTTATTACAATATTGCTCATCTTTATCCCTCCAGTTCCTTTATTTTATCACGGATTTTAGCTGCGTCTTCATATCTTTCCTCGGAAATAGCCTTTTGTAATTCAAGCTTTAAGCTTTCTTTTTCCTTTTTTATTTTGATTCCCTCGCCCGAACGCTTTGGCAGTTTACCTGTATGTGCAGAGGCACCATGGTAATTTTTAAGCGTTTTATCAAGATATGCCGAAAAAGTATCAAAGCAGTGTATACATCCTAATTTCCCTGTTTTCTTAAATTCTAAAAATGATGTATCGCATCCCTGACAATGTGGATTTCCGCCGGGGGCAGGGGACAATAAACTGAAAAAGTTATCAAAAATCCCGTCTGCCGAAAAATCCTTAAACTTTAAATCCACCATTCCTGCACAGTCCTTACACAAATATTCTTCGGTAATATGACCGTTATGATTTTTAACTATTTTAACAGTAGCATTTCTCTTCTGACATTTCTGACATAGCATACAAATCAGCTCCTTTTAATATTAATAAGAATGTTTTTTAAAATAACCGCCCTTAAATAATCCTTTACTTCAGGGTCAACTAAAAGGGTGTTATCCGAAACTGCGGCAAAAATTATATTTGCCTCTCTTTCGGTTATAATTTCATATTCATACATTGTTTTTACATAGGAAAAAGCTTCGCTTTGTTTAACCCTTGCTCCTACTAGGTTTATAAGAGAGCTTAAATAATCATCTTTTTTAAGCATTACTCTTCTTATGGTTATTCCACCGCCGCCCCCTCGCTTTGACTCAACCAAAAAACCAAGGTCGGGTGTGAAGCGGGTGGCTATTACATAATTTATCTGGGAGGGAACACAGTTAAAATATGTCGCTAAATCATTCCTCTTTATAACAACCTCATTTCCCGAAGCCAGTAATTCCTTGATATAACCCTCTATAATATCCGATATTGCCATAAAATCACCTCTTTTTTGACTTTGACTATCTTTGACCTTAACTGTATAATAAACCATTTTCTCCGATTTGTAAAGAGGTAAAATTGGTAAAAATAAAACTTTTTTACTGATTTTAAGTCGAAAAAGTAAAATAAGCTTTCTTTTTCTCATATAATCTTTGAAAATCAGATAAAAGCTTATTTTTTTCAGAAAAAGTTAAAAATTAACAAAATGTTTAAAAAAACTTGAATTTTTTTTGTATAAGTTGTATAATAATATTGTGCTTAAAATAAAATATCCCTACGGGATAAGAAAAAGGAGAGAATGAAATGGAAAAACTTTTCAAATTAAAACAAAATGGCACAAATGTTAAAACCGAGATTCTTGCCGGTATTACCACATTCCTTGCAATGGCGTATATTTTAGCGGTTAATCCCGGAATGCTTGGAATTATCCCTGATGGTCCTGGGGCTGCCGCTATATTTATGGCAACTGCACTTTCGGCGGCAATCGGTACAATATGCATGGCTTTTTTTGCAAATTATCCTGTAGCTTTGGCATCAGGTATGGGTCTTAATGCATTCTTTACTTATACAGTATGTTTAGGCATGGGCTATTCATATAAGGTTGCTTTAACAGCTATCCTGTTTGAAGGTTTCATATTTATGATTCTTTCAATTTTCAAATTCAGAGAAGCTTTGGTTAATAAAATTCCTGCTAACTTAAAACTTGGTATCACAGCAGGTATTGGTTTATTCATAACAATTATCGCACTTATCAATGCAGGTATCGTTGTTAATAACGATTCTACATTAGTAGGTCTTGGCGATTTAAGCTCACCACAGGTTGTTCTGGCAATTGTTGGTTTACTTATTATCGGAGTGCTTCATCACTATAAGGTAACAGGAGATATCCTTATTGGTATTATTGCTACTTGGGTGCTTGGTATTGTTGCTGAGCTTATCGGCTGGTATCAGGTTAATCCTGAAATAGGAGTTTATTCTTTAATTCCTAATCTTTCATGGGAAGCTATTAAAGCTAACTTTGCAGCTCCCGCATTATTCCAGTTTGATTTTGGTTTTGTTGTGAATAATTTTGCTTCCTTTGCAATTGTTATGTTCACATTCCTTTATACTGATATTTTTGATACAGTTGGTACATTAATCGGTGTTGCTCAGAAGGGTAATCTTCTTGACCAGGATGGTACATTGCCAAGAGCAGGTGGTGCTTTAATGGCTGATGCTGTTGGTACAGTTGCAGGTGCTTGTCTTGGTACTTCAACTGTTACAAGCTATGTTGAATCCTCTGCAGGTGTTGCCGCAGGCGGAAGAACCGGTTTAACAGCTCTGACAACAGGTATCCTGTTCTTATTGGCTATTCCTCTTGCACCAATATTCCTTGCAATTCCGGGCTTTGCTACAGCTCCTGCAATGATATTCGTTGGTCTTTTAATGTTATCCGCAGTTACCAAAATGGACTTTGACGGTGATGTTGCTGATTCAATCGGCGGTTTCCTTGCAATCGTTATGATGCCGTTTGCATACTCTATCGCAACAGGTATTATGTTCGGTATGATTGCATGGGTTGTATTAAAAATCCTTTGCGGTAAAATCAAGGATGTAAGTCCGATTATGTGGATATCCGTTGTATTATTTGCACTGTATATAGGCACACAGGTATTGTAATTATATTTGAGGATATTAAAATTCCCGAAAAAGCAAAAAGTAAGTATTATCAATGCTTTTCATATATAAATATGAAGCTTCTTACAATTTGCTGTCAATGATTTCAGATTATTCAGGGCTGTTTAAAAGTTGATAATTTTTAAACAGCCTCATTAATGCGAAAGGTACATAATTATGAAAAATTCTTATACACTTAATGTTGCAGGTCTTACAAGAGAATTACCTCTTTTTAAGGTTAACGATAATCTTCAGATTGCAGCTTTTATAATATTCGGTGATGTGGAGCTTACCGAGTGCTGCGCCAAAGCACTTTTAGAGAAAGCTCCTGAATGTGATATAATGATAACCGCAGAAGCAAAAAGTATTCCCCTTATTTATGAAATGGCAAGACAGTCGGGGAATAACAGATATGTTATTGCAAGAAAGCGTCCCAAGGTTTATATGAAGAATGTTATAAGCGTTTCGGTTAATTCGATAACCACTTACGGTGAGCAGATGCTTTATATCGGTGAAGATGATGTTGAACTCTTAAAGGGAAAAAAGGTGCTTATAATTGATGATGTAATAAGTACAGGCGAATCCTTAAAAGCAATAGAAACTCTTGTTGAAAAGGCAGGGGGTAAGGTTGCAGCTAAAATGGCAGTACTTGCAGAAGGCGATGCAATTGACCGCCCTGATATTATTGCACTTGAAAAACTTCCTCTTTTTGATAAAGAGGGAAATGAACTGTAAAGATGAATTGCACCTATAGGTGCATGAATTGTACCTTTGGTACATATCGGATAAAGATAGAGATGCCATTTGGCCTCTATCTTTTTTATTATGAGTATTTAATGACTTAAAGAATAAAAACACCAAGAAGTTGTGATTTTTGTAAAAAAAATAACAAAAAACATTGACTTTTAATATGAAAAGTAATAAAATTTAAGTGGGATTGAGTAAAATGCTTAGGAGGTGCGTAGTATGAAAATAAGTTATAAAAAGCTTTGGTTTTTACTTGTTGAAAAAGAAATATCTCAGGCTACGCTTAGAAAAGATTTAAATATTGCATCCGGAACTATGACAAAAATGAGAAGAAACGAAGAAGTGGCCTTATCTGTTCTTCTTCGTATTTGTGAATATCTTGATTGTAATATTGGAGATATATGTGATGCGGTTAAGAAATAATTCTAACGGGAGGACAAAAGAATGAACAACGGCAAAGATTCAGTACGATTGAAAAGAATAACTAATGGCTTGGCTGATTCAGCAGAAAATAGTATTACAGAAGCTGGTCAAAAAATGATTTCTGTTGTTATCAATGATGCGACATCATGGCTGATGAGTGCTTATGAAAAATGGAAAAGAAGTCAATCCCTTAAACCAAAGTATGAGGAGTTGCAAAGATATATTGATGTAAGTAACGAAACAATTCAGATTGGAATGGACAAAAAGGAACTTGCTGTTATGTGGGCTTTGCGAAAGTTGGGTTATAGCGAAGAAAAAACACAGGAAATTTTAGATTTGGCAAATAAGGCGTATTTGCCGAGGGATGAGAGGTAGAAAACATGGCGTTCTGTATTAATTGTGGACAGGAGCTTGTAGAGGGCGCAAAATTTTGCGCCGGTTGCGGTAAAGCAGTAGATGATAATACTTCAGCTCAGCAAAGAAAAACAGTTTATGATGGCGAAATACATAAATGCCCGAATTGCGGAGATACAATAGATGCTTACGAAACTGTGTGCGAAGCTTGTGGATATGAGATTAGAGGAAGAAAGACAACAAGCGTAGTTCATGAATTGGCTTTAAAGTTAGAAAAAACTGATGATATTCAAAAGAAAGAAGAATTGATTCGTAATTTTTATATACCGAATACTAAAGAAGATATATATGAATTTATGATTTTAGCTAACTCTAATATAGGGAATAGTGATTTGCTAGAAAATGCATGGATTGCAAAATTTGAACAAGCGCATCAAAAAAGTAAAATAATTAAAAGTAATATTGAAGAATTTGAAGAGTTATATGACAATTTTAAAAAAGAGAAAGAGAAAGCGGAAAAAAGAGAACGAAAAAAAAGCTTTTTTAGTTATTGTAAAAGGAATCAAAAATGGTTGTTGCCAATAAGTATAATAGCTTTTTCAGTTTTTATTATTATAATTACAACATATATTTTTGTAGTAATTCCAGAAAGAAAAGAAATTTACAAACTTGAAAATCTTGTAATAGAAACTCAAGAATGTATAAAAAAAGGTGATTATTCTACCGCCCGTGTATTGGCTAAGCAAATAGATAAGGATGGTGATGATTGGGCTAAATGGTATGAAGTTCAAGATGCATTATTAGATGAGATAGAAAATGCGGAAGCAATTTCTATCGGAGAAATTAAAATAGGTATATCTTATAAAGAATGTATTGGTAAGAATTATAAAGATGTTATAAAGAGAATAGAGAGTGCTGGTTTTACAAATATAGAATATAATACAAAATATGATCTTATTATTGGTGCTAAGATAAAAGACGGAGAAATAACAGACATAACTATTAATGGTAGTAAAGATTTTGATGAAAATTCCAAATTTCTCAAAAATGCTACTATTGTGGTTACTTATCACACTTTTAAATTATGATAAGAGAGGAAGGATTTATATATGAATTTATTTAGTAAAAAAACAGGAGGTTTTATGGATGAAATAAGATGTGATGAATCATCATATCTTATATGGAAATGGCATCCGACAGGTTCTCAATCTGGTGAAAATAATCGTGAAAATGCAATTCGTTGGGGTTCTTCTTTAAGAGTAAAAGATGGTGAGGTTGCAGTATTTGTTTATAAGCAAGATAACGGTTTGATGCAGGATTTCATTGTTGGCCCCTTTGATCAGATAATTGAAACAAAGAACTTTCCCGTACTTGCAAGTATTGTAGGGTTAGCCTATGATAGTGGAACACCTTTTCAGGCTGAAGTTTATTTTGTAAATCTTGCGCAAATAATTCAAACAAAATTTGCAGTTCCTTATTTTGATGTGTTTGACCCGAGATTTGAAGATTTTGGTGTGCCTGTAGCAGTCAGAGGAACTATAAGCTTTAAAATTTCGGATTATAGAGAATTTATTAAATTACATAGACTGAATACATTTAATCTTGATGATTTTCAGGCGCAAATAAGAGATGCTGTAATAAGAAATGTGAAAGATACTGTTGCTAATGCTCCTGCGGTAAATAATATACCATTAGTTCAGATAGAAACAAAAACATCATTGATTAATGATGTGGTTGAATTTGATATTAAAGAAAGATTGAAAGAAGATTTTGGAGTTCAGGTATCTACTGTTGACATATCGGCAATCGAGCTTGATAAGTCAAGCGAAGGATATAAACAGTTGATGTCTGTAACAAAAGATATTGCCGGAGCTACTGTAAAAGCTGAAGCTGAAGCAAAAATCAAGGATATTGAGGATAAACAACGCATTGAAATGGAAAATTATGAAGAAACCTTAAGAATTCAGCGAGAAGAAACTCAGTATGCACAGCGCAAAGCAACGGAAACTGCTAATATGGGTGCGTTTCAGATTGAAAAGCAAGCTGAGGTTGGTGTTGCAGGTGCAGAGGCGCTTGGTCAGATGGGTTCAAATGGTGCAGGGAATGTAAATCTCGGCAGTGGAGATGGATTTAATATGGCTGCTATGATGGCCGGTATGGCTGTTGGTGGAGCTGTAGGTCAGAATATAGCGGGAACAATGAACGGTATTATGTCCGGTGTTAACCAATCCGGTGCTACACCACCGCCTGTTCCTGTTGACGCCTATTTTATAGCTATAGACGGCAAGCCGAACGGTCCTTATGATTTTAAGGTTTTAAAAGAAATGGCCGGTAAAGGACAGTTCTCCGGCGAATCATTAGTTTGGAAACAGGGAATGCCTGAATGGGAAAAAGCTGGAAATATAGCTGAGCTTAAAGCTGTATTGGAAAATTCCATGCCACCAATTCCTGATGTTAACTCATAATGCATGGCAAATAAAAAGATAGAGGCCGTATGGCATCTCTATCTTTTCCTTCATGTACCGAAGGTACAATTCATGCGCCAAGGGTGCAATTCATGTTATCATTTGATAACAATTCATGCATTGAAAATGCAATTCATTAAAAAGCATTCAGCTCTCGCTGAATGCTTTTTCTTATTTGTTTTCAAGATATTTTTCAAGTATATCAGCCGCCTGCTCGCAAAGCTCTGCACAAGGGCGTTTTTTATAATATTCATCGGTTCGCTTTTCAGGAACGGGGTTTTCGCTTTTTACCGAAAGACCGAGTAATTCTCTGCATATAAAAGAGCCGTTTTCCTCTTCAAAACTTTTTGCAAGGCTTTGAACAGAAGCATAAAGCTCTTTCTTTGCATCGGAGTCCGAACTCATATCATACCCCTCTAAAAAACCCAGTACAATAAACATACCGCTTACCGCACCGCAGACCTCTCTTAATCTTCCCATGCCACCGCCAAAGGGGGAAGAAAGCTTAACAAGAGTTTCAAAATCCACAGGTAACAGGTCGGAAAATGCACCGACTACCGACTGAGTACAGTTATATCCCTCTTTAAAAAGCTCCTTAGCCTTTAATCCTCTGTTCATTTTAAAAGCCCCTCAACCTTTTCGGCACAGTTATCAAGTGCCTTTCCTGAGTATAGCTCGATAAGTCCCGAGTCTGCATTTTCAGCAAGATATGGGTCAATTGGCATCTTTGCAAGTACCTCAACGCCAAATCCCTTTGCAATTTCATCAATATTACTGTCCCCGAATACCTTAATCTGCTTTTTACAGTCGGGACATTCAAGATAGCTGTAATTTTCAACAATACCGATAACGGGAATATTCATTAATTTTGCCATGTTAAGTGCTTTTGCAACTATCATTGATACTAAATCCTGCGGAGAGGTAACAACGATAATTCCGTCAACAGGGATGGTCTGGAATACTGTAAGAGGAACATCCCCTGTTCCGGGAGGCATATCAATAAACATAAAGTCAACATCCGACCAGATAACATCAGTCCAGAACTGTTTAACCGTACCTGCAATAACAGGACCTCTCCATACAACAGGGTCAGTTTCGTTATCAAGTAAAAGATTAAGTGACATTACATCCACCCCTGTTTTTGAAACAACAGGGTAAAGACCGAATTTATTGCCCATAGCCTTTTCTTTAAGACCAAATGCTTTGGGAATAGACGGCCCTGTTATATCCGCATCTAAAATTGCGGTTTTATATCCTTTTCTGTTTAAAAGCACAGCCATAAGTGAGGTAATCATTGATTTACCAACGCCACCCTTACCGCTGACAATACCTATAACCTTTTTAATATCCGAAAGCTCGTGTGGTTTTTCAAGTAAGCTTTCAGGCTTTGCATTTGCACATTTTGATGAACAACTGCTGCAATCATGTGTACATTCGCTCATTTTTATAACTTCCTTTCCGGTTGATACAATCAACCAAAATGTATTATAATACAAAGAAGAAAATAAATCAACTAATTATTATTTTTTATTAATATTATACTTGAAAAATCTGATTGATTTTGGTATAATAACATATAATGAGATTAATTTTGGCGATGAAATGCGAAAGGATTTTATGTAAATGCCTAAATTTTTTGTAAATAACACAGATATTTCGGGGGATAATATTTATCTTGATGGAGAAAATATGCATCATCTGGTTAATGTTCTCCGGTGTAAAATAAATGAAGAGGTTACTGTTTCTGACAGCTCAGGTTTTGACTATACCTGTGTTATTGACAGTATCTTAAAAGAAAAGGTTGTCTTAAAAATTACCGATAAAATGAAAAGTGCGGCAGAGCCTTTAGTCAAAATATCTTTGTTTCAGGGATTGCCTAAAGGGGATAAGCTTTCCTTAATAGTTGAAAAATGCGTTGAGGCAGGGGTTTATGAAATAACTCCCGTAAATATGTCAAGATGCGTTTCAAAGCTTACTCCCAAGGATTTTTCAAAGAAAAAGGAAAGATTTGAAAAAATCTCAATGTCTGCGGCAAAACAGTCGGGAAGAGGAATTGTCCCATCGATTAACAACCTTATCACCTTAAAGGAATTTCTTGAAAAATCTGCGGATTATGACCTTGTAGTTTTTCCGTATGAGGAAGCAAAGGGATATACCTTAAAGGATGCGGTAAAAGGTTTTAGCGGTGAAAAAATCGCAGTTATAATAGGTCCCGAGGGCGGTTTTTCGGAAGATGAGGTTAAGCTTATTGAAAGCTATAAAATAAAACCTGTAACCTTAGGGAACAGAATTTTACGAACAGAAACTGCCGGACTTTCGGTGGTATTCAATATACTCTACGAATTAGAATTATAAATCGGAAAGGATTTTGCAAAATGAAAAAAAACACTTCAAAGAGCTTACAGAAAAAAATAGAAATCAAAAATGAGCTTGAGAGAATATCCAATAAAACTCTTCTGGTATTCACAATGGCATTGATTTCGGAAATAGTGCTTATATTCTTATATTCCGCATTTCAGGGGGTAGGCTCATATATAGCTAAGCTTCAGGGGTTTGTTACCTTTATGTCGGTATTGGGTTTTGTGGCTTTTGCGGGACTTTTGGCGGCAGGTCTTATTATTAAGAGTAAAAAGGGTGCAAGTATTCTTACCAAAAGATTGATAGACTGGAGTATTTTTTCAGCCGCAGTATGTGTAGCAGCATTTATCATCTATCCTATTGATATAGTAACAACCTTATTTTCAATGATAGGTCTTGCAAACAAGGGCGGAGTAATTGCAATGAAGCTGTCCTCCATTATGGGCGCTAAATCAATTCTTTTCGTAATAATTGGCGTTGCCTTGTATACAACAGTGATGTTTATATATTATCATATAAAGACAAAGAAAATAAAAAACAGCAAATAATTGGGAAAGGGTTTTTATAAATGAATAATTCCGAAAAAACGATGGAAAAGATTGTCGCTCTTTGTAAGGGCAGGGGCTTTGTATATTCAGGTTCTGAAATATACGGCGGACTTGCAAATACATGGGATTACGGTCCTTTGGGCGTAGAATTTAAAAATAATGTTAAAAAAGCATGGTGGAAAAAATTTATCCAGGAAAGTCCTTATAATGTAGGTCTTGATGCTGCGATATTAATGAATCCGAAAACATGGGTAGCTTCCGGTCATGTTGGCGGTTTTTCCGATCCTTTGATGGACTGTAAAGACTGTAAAACAAGACATAGAGCTGACCATTTAATAGAAGAAGCCGAAGGCATAAGCCCTAACGGCTGGACTAATGAAGAAATGCTTGAATTCATTAAGGAAAAGGGCATCAAATGTCCGGATTGCGGCTCTACCAATTTTACCGATATAAGAAAATTCAATCTTATGTTCAAAACATTCCAGGGTGTAACTGAGGATAGTAAAGCTGAACTTTTCTTAAGACCTGAAACCGCTCAGGGAATATTCGTTAACTTTAAAAATGTTCAGAGAACTGCAAGAAAGAAGCTTCCTTTCGGTATCGGTCAGGTAGGTAAATCCTTCCGTAATGAAATCACACCGGGTAACTTCACATTCAGAACAAGAGAGTTTGAACAGATGGAGCTTGAATTCTTCTGTAAACCCGGCGAAGATTTAGAATGGTTTGACTACTGGCAGGAATACTGCAAAAACTTCTTATTAAGTTTAAATATTAAAGAAGAAAATATTAAATTAAGACAGCACGAGCAGGAAGAGCTTTCTCACTATTCCAATGCTACTACCGACATTGAATATTTATTCCCGTTTGGTTGGGGTGAGCTTTGGGGAATTGCAGACAGAACTGACTTCGACTTAAAACAGCATATTGAACATTCAGGAGAGAATTTAGAATATTCCGACCCTGAAACAGGCGAAAAATACATACCTTACTGTATTGAACCGTCTTTGGGCGCTGACCGTGTGGCTCTTGCTCTTTTAGTTGAAG
This sequence comes from Clostridia bacterium, assembly GCA_045658425.1. GTDB lineage: Bacteria > Bacillota > Clostridia > UMGS1840 > HGM11507 > SIG450. Next base: position 22,755 of record JAZOVB010000068.1, read on the forward strand.
CTTACGATGAAGAAGTTTGTGATGCAGAAAAGAATGATGTAAGAACCGTATTAAGACTTCATCCATTCTTAGCACCGGTGAAATGCGCAATTCTTCCTCTTTCCAAGAAGTTGTCTGACGGAGCATTTAAGGTATATGAAAAACTTGCAAAGAAATATAACTGTGAATATGATGAATCAGGAAGTATCGGTAAAAGATACAGAAGACAGGACGAAATCGGTACTCCTTTATGTATCACCTTTGACTTTGATTCTCTTGAAGACGGTGCAGTAACTGTAAGAGACAGAGATACAATGGAGCAGGAAAGAATTAAAATCGAAGATTTGGAAGCTTATATTGACAAAAAAATAGAATTTTAATTTAAAGGGACTGTAAATTTATTTACAGTCCCAAAAACAATTCATAGGGGATAGGAAAAAATATTCATAACCAAAAACTTAATTTTTAAAGATTTTTTTAAAATCTTTACCTTTTTATAGTTAATTTGATAAGTCTTCTATATCAAAACTATTGATATATCTCGTTTTTGGTGGTCTGGAGTTTTTTTACATTCCCTTTTGGAAAACGGAGGATAAAATGATAGAATTAATTAAAGACGGCGTTTATCTTACAGACGGCGAAAATATATTAACCGAAGCCGAATTTCAGGCAAGATACGGAGAAAATAATAAAGAAATTCATAAAAAAGGTACTATCGCCTATGGTATTTTAGAAAGCCATAATACTTCGGGAAATATAGATTCCTTAAAAATAAAATTTGATAAAATGGCATCCCACGATATTACCTATGTTGGTATTATCCAGACCGCAAAGGCTTCAGGGCTTACCGAATTTCCCATACCTTATGTTTTAACAAACTGCCATAACTCCTTATGTGCAGTAGGCGGTACAATTAATGAGGACGACCATCTTTTTGGTCTTTCTGCCGCAAAAAAATATGGGGGAATATATGTTCCGTCTCATCAGGCGGTAATTCATCAGTATATGCGTGAAATGATGGCTCATGGCGGAGGGATGATTTTAGGCTCTGACTCTCATACCCGTTACGGTGCATTGGGTACAATGGCAATCGGCGAGGGCGGTCCCGAGCTTGTTAAACAGCTTTTATCAAGAACCTATGATATTTCCTATCCCGGTGTAGTGATGATTTACTTAAAGGGAAATGTGAATAAAGGTGTAGGTCCTCAGGATGTAGCTTTATCAATTATAAAAGCCGTTTTCGATAATGGTTTTGTAAAAAATAAGGTTATGGAATTTGTAGGCCCGGGTATTAAAAATCTTAATGTGGAATTCAGAAACGGTATCGATGTAATGACTACCGAAACAACTTGTCTTTCATCTATCTGGAAAACTGATTTGCAGGTTAAGGATTACTATGAACTTCACGGCAGAGTGAATGAATATAAGGAATTAAATCCTGCTGATATTGCTTACTACGACGGTGCTGTTGTAGTTGATTTATCCAAAATAAAACCATCTATCGCAATGCCTTTCCATCCAAGTAATGTTTACACCATTGAAGAATTAAATGCTAATTTAGAGGATATTATAAGAGATGTTGAAATTAAGGGTGCAAAGCAGATTGACAATCCATCAATTAAATTCTCTTTGAAAGAAAAAATTGTAAACGGAAGACTGAAAGTTGACCAGGGGGTTATTGCTGGTTGTGCCGGCGGTACTTATGATAACTTAATCGATGCAGCAGATATTTTAGATATGGGTAATATCGGCTGTGACGAATTTATGTTATCAGCATATCCGTCAAGTCAGCCTGTGTATTTAGAGCTTATTAAAAACGGTGCTGCAACCAAGCTTTTAAGAGCGGGTGTTTCTATCCGTACCGCTTTTTGCGGACCTTGTTTTGGTGCGGGTGATGTTCCTTCAAATAATGCTTTAAGTATAAGACATTCTACAAGAAACTTTCCTAACCGTGAAGGCTCCAAACCATCAGACGGGCAGATTTCCTCTGTTGCTCTTATGGATGCAAGGTCAATTGCCGCAACTGCAATTAATGGTGGCTTCTTAACTCCTGCAACCGATATAGATGTAAACTTTACAAAACCCAAATATTATTTTGATAAAACTGTTTATAACAGCAGAGTTTATTTCGGCTCGGGCAAAGCAGATAAAAATGAAGAGTTAAAATACGGCCCAAATATTGCTGACTGGCCTGAAATGAGCGAACTTACAGAAGATATTATTTTAAAGGTTGTTTCGGTAATTACCGACCCTGTAACCACTACCGATGAGCTTATTCCGTCAGGGGAAACCTCATCTTACCGTTCAAATCCCTTAAAACTTGCAAGTTTTGCATTGTCGAGAAAAGACCCTCAGTATGTGGGTAAAGCTAAAGATACTCAGCTTTTGGAAAAAGCAAGACTTGAGGGTAAAAATCCTGCTTGTGTTTCGGATGAAATTAAAGGTGTTTATGAGAAAATAGAAAAAATAAAATCTATTGACCCACTAAAAACAGGTATCGGAAGCGTAATCTATGCCAATAAGCCGGGGGATGGTTCTGCAAGAGAACAGGCGGCATCCTGTCAGAAGGTACTTGGCGGATGGGCAAACCTGTGCCTTGAGTATGCAACCAAAAGATACAGAAGTAACCTTATTAACTGGGGAATGCTTCCCTTTACCGTTGACAGTCTTTTTGTAAAAGATGGTGACTATATCTTTGTTCCGGATATTAAAAAAGCAGTAAAGGAAAAGATTGATACTGTAACAGCTTATATTATAAATAATGAAGGCACGGTTAAAAAAGAATTTACCTTAAATAACTTAACCGATGATGAAAGAGATATTATTCTTTCAGGTTGTCTTATTAATTATTACAAAAAATAAAAAATCAAAAAGCAAGAAAAATTCTTGCTTTTTTTGACAAAATAAAAATGAAAAAACGGTTAATAATAGTCTTACAAGGAGTGATAAAAATGAAAAAAATTATTGCATTAAGTTTAGTGGCAGTAATAATCTTCTCTTTTGCTGCCTGCAGTAAGGTTAAAGAAGAAACCGAAGAAATGATTCCCGATTCCGTAGAGGAAAAAGTTCCGGGTACCGATGCCCAAAAGAACAATAACAACGATACTGTGGACAGGGGAAATGACGGTAATCTTTTAGACGGTAGTGATACCCCTACAACGGGAACCGTAGAAACACCTAAAACTGAAACTAAGGAAGTATCCGGATATTCAAAATATCCGGATAAATCCTACGGCTTCGGATTTTCAAGAAGTGAAAAGGGTGTTGTTCCCCCTGTTGGCTTTTACCTTGATTTAATGAAAGGGAAAAATGCTGTATATGTAGGAAATACCAACGAAAAAACAATTTACTTAACCTTTGACGAGGGTTATGAAAACGGCTTTACAGGTGCTATACTTGATACATTAAAGGATAAAAATGTTCCTGCTGCTTTCTTCTGTACGGGAGATTATGTATCAAGAAATAAAGAGCTTGTAGGACGAATGGTAACTGAGGGGCATATTGTGGGAAATCACTCCTGGAACCATAAAAGTATGCCTACCTTAAGTGAAGAGGCATTTAAAGAAGAGCTTAAGAAAATTGACGACTTTATGAAAGAAAACTATAATTATAAAGTTACTTACTTAAGATACCCTAACGGAGAATTCAGCGAAAGAACACTGGAAATGGCAAAAGATTTAGGCTATAAAACCGCTTTCTGGAGTGTTGCTTATAAAGACTGGGATACCTCGGTTACAAACGGAACCGATTATGCAGTAAACCAGGTTGTAAATCATATCCATAATGGTGCAATCATTCTGTTGCATGCAGTCTGCAAAGATAATGCTGAAGCGTTGGGTATGATTATCGATAAGCTTAGAGAAGAAGGTTATACCTTTGCATCCCTTGACAGTTTAAGTTTTTAAACATAAAGCAAATTGCAACTTGTATTTTACAAAAATGTTGCAATTTGCTTATTTTTATGTTATTATATAAATGAATTTATATGCAGGGGTAGTGTCTTTATTCACCCGATACGGACAGATGTGGAAATCTACCCTTGTAATTATTTTCCTCTCTTGCCTTAAAAAGTCATATTGTAGCTGTCGGATAGCTCTTAAGACGCTTATTAACCGCAACAAAAAATAAATATGGGAGATAAAAAATGATAATTTTAATAACAGGTGCATCCCATACAGGGAAAACATTAATATCTCAAAAGCTACTTGAAAAATATAAATATCCTTATCTTTCTGTTGACCATCTGAAAATGGGTCTTATAAGAAGCGGAAATACTGAATTAACAGCCCTAAGCCCTGATAAACTTCTCACCTCATATCTATGGCCTGTGGTAAGAGAAATTATTAAAACTGCTATTGAAAATAATCAGAATTTAATTATTGAGGGATGTTATATTCCTTTTGACTGGGAGAGGGATTTTGAAAGTGAATATTTAAAAAATATTAAATATTACTGTCTTATTATGAGTGAAAACTACATAAAAATGCATTTTAATGATATAAAAAAATATGCTGATATAATTGAAAAAAGGTTACATGATGAGCTTCAATCAGAAGATGTATTGAAAGAAAACGCACTATATCTTGAAAATGTAAAAAAATATAAATTAAATTATATTTTAATTGATAAAGAATATAATATAAAGATAGATTTATAAGGGGAATTAACATGGATGATAAAAGCTGTTACCGTGAAGCGGGGCTTCGCATTAAAAAACGCCGTGAAGAGCTTGGACTTACTATGGAGCAGGTGGGAAAAAGACTGGGTATAAATAAATCCACCGTGAAAAGATATGAGGATGGTGTTACAAAAAGAATAACCATTGCTACCTATGAAAAATTAGCGGAAATTTTAGATACAAGCGTAATCTATCTTATGGAGGGTGTAGAGGATAAAAAGGAAGAGATAAGTTTTTTAAAGCCTCGAATTACTATGCACCCCATTCCGATTTTAGGGGTAATCCGTGCAGGTAATCCTGTTATAGCCTCAACCGATATTTTGGGATATACATATATTCAGGATAATAATTTTGAAGATTTTTTTGCCCTTAAGGTTAAGGGGGACTCTATGGACCTTGTTAATATAAAAGAAGGCTCGGTGGTGGTGTGCCATAAGCAGGATTATATTGAAAACGGAGATATTGCCGTAGTTTTAATTGACAATGAGGACGCTACGGTTAAAAGAGTCTATATGGAGGGGGCAGTAGCTACTCTTATGCCACAAAGCTCTAACCCTGAAAATAAACCCATTATTGTTAATTTAAAGGAGCAGTCCTTTAAAATTATGGGCAGAGTTGTCAAGGTTGAATATTATATGTAGGTGATAAAATGATAGATTTATCTGTTGAAGCACTTCCCAATATAAAAAAAGAGCGGGGAACAATGCTGAAAAAATTAGGTATCTTAACCATACACGACCTTCTTAATCATTTTCCAAGGCGGTATGAGGACAGAAGTAAGAAAAAAACACTTATTGAATGTTTTGATGGGGAAAAGGCTCTTGTAAAGGCAACCGTTAAATCAAAAAGCTACCGTCAGGTAAGGAAAAATCTTGATATGGTAAAGCTATCTGTTTTTGACGAAACAGGGAAGATGGAGGTTACCTATTTTAACCAGAAATTTATGTATTCCAATATAAAAGAAGGGGAGGAATACCTGTTTTTCGGTAAAGTACAAAGGGATTTCGGGAAATTACAGATGACAAATCCAATTACCGAAGCGGAGCAGAAAAACACAGGCGGTATAACCCCTGTGTATGCTCTTACCAAAGGACTTTCCCAGAATGTTTTTGCATCCTTTGTAAAATCGGCTGTTCTTGCCATTGACTTTCAGACTAGGGAGACCCTGCCCGAATATATAAAGAGAAAGTATCAGCTTTGTGATATTTTATTTGCATACAAAAATATACATTTTCCCGCTAATGAACAGGCATTAAAACTTGCAAGGGAAAGATTTGTATTTGAAGAATTGCTACTCTTTGAATTAGGGCTTTTAAGTAAAAAAAGCAGTAACAGTTTAAATAAGGGAATAAGATTTAATGATTATAAAATAGTTGAAAAATTAGAGGATTATCTTCCCTTTAGCCTTACAAATGCCCAGAAAAGAACGGTAAGAGAAATTGCAAAGGATATAAACTCGGGAAAACAGCTTAACCGTCTTGTTCAGGGGGATGTTGGTTCGGGAAAAACTATGGTCGCTCTGTGTGCCCTTTTAATTGCGGCCAACTCAGGCTATCAGGGGGCTATGATGGCACCTACTGAAATCCTTGCCCATCAGCACTATGATGAACTTTGTAAATATCTTGAGCATTTTGGCTTTCGTGTAGGTCTTCTTACGGGGAGTACCCCGAAAAAGGAAAAGGCGGTTATTTTAAAAGAACTCAAAGAGGGAACTATTAATATTTTAGTGGGAACTCATGCAATAATTGAGGAAAATGTTGAGTTTAAAAACTTAGCAATGTGTATAACTGATGAACAGCACCGTTTTGGTGTCAATCAAAGAGGTAAGCTCTTTGAAAAAGGAAAAAATCCTCATTTTCTTGTAATGAGTGCAACTCCTATCCCAAGAACTCTTGCACTTATTATGTATTCTGACCTTGATGTTTCTATAATAGACGAGCTTCCACCCGGAAGAAAAACAGTTAAAACTATTGCAGCCAATGAAAAGGACAGAGATAAAATTGATGCGTTTTTAAAAGAGAGACTGGCAGAGGACGACCAGATTTATATCGTTTGTCCCCTTGTTGAAGAAACTGAAAATACGGATGACTCTTTAAAAAATGCGGTAGAGTATTCCAAGGTGATTGAAAAAAAATTCCCCGAATACAAGGTTGCTTTTTTGCACGGTAAAATGAAAAACAGCGAAAAGGACGAAATAATGATGCGCTTTAAAGCAGGGGAAATAAAAATTCTTGTTTCCACTACCGTAATTGAGGTTGGTGTAAATGTTCCCAATGCTACGGTTATGATGGTGGAAAATGCGGAACGCTTCGGCCTTTCACAGCTTCATCAGTTAAGAGGCCGTGTGGGAAGAGGAGAAAAACAGGCGTATAATATTCTTCTTTCGGATAACCCGTCAAAAACTACAATGGAAAGACTTAAAGTAATGGTAAAAACCAATGACGGATTTAAAATAAGTGAAAAGGATTTGGAACTGAGAGGCCCCGGAGACTTTTTCGGTACAGCCCAGTCCGGGTTTGTTGATATGAGAATTGCCAATTTCTTAACCGATGTTAAAACTCTTAATATCGTTATGGAGGAGGCAAAGGATATTCTGTCAAAAGACCCTCATTTGGAAAAAGAAGAGAATAAATTGCTAAGAGATAATGTAAGGAAAATATTCGGATGAAATATAAAAATATAATAAAAGGGAAGTTTTTGTCCCGACCTAATCGTTTTATTGCTCTTGTGGAGATTGAGGGGAAAGAAGAAATCTGTCATGTTAAAAATACAGGAAGATGCAAAGAGCTTCTTATCCCCGGAGTAACGGTAATTTTAGAAATCAGCGATAACGAAAGCCGAAAAACAAAATATGATGTGATTGCCGTATATAAAGGTGAAAAGTTAATAAATATTGACTCCTCTGCACCCAATAAGGTGTTTTATGAGTATCTTAAAAAAGACTCTCGGGTAACAAAAATAAAGCCCGAAGCACAATATAAAAATTCACGCTTTGATTTTTATGCGGAAAGGGAGAATGAAAAAATATTTATTGAAACCAAAGGCGTAACCCTTGAGGAAAACGGTATCTTTATGTTTCCCGATGCCCCCACCGAGCGGGGAGTAAAGCATATAAACGAGCTTATTGATGCCAAAAAGAATGGCTATTCTGCTCAGTTAGTCTTTATTATTCAGGCAGATTACGGTGCGTATTTTATCCCCAATGAAAAAACTCATAAGGAATTTGCGGATGTCTTGAAAAAGGCGGTGGAAAACGGAGTTGAGGTAATCTGCTTTAATTGTGAGGTGCAGGAAGACCGGCTGAATATAAAAGAAAAAATGGAATACAAAATATAAAAAAAGAAATCGTATATAAACTGTACGATTTCTTTTTTGAATTAGAAAATATCACAATATTTTTGAATCAACAGAATCATTTATTGTCACAATAAGTCTTGTTTTTAATTTTTCTATTATTGCAGAGCTTCTTTTTCTTATAAATGTATTGAAATCATCTGTTAAAATTCCATAGTCGGAAATGTTTTCAATCAGGTGAGTTTTAAGAGTATCGTCAAGCTCTGAATTGGTTGTTATAAATTCACTTATGTAATCGCTTGGTCTTCTGTTTCCAATATCAATCTGATTTGTGGATGCATCCTGAAGAATAATATTTGCAATATTATTGACAGGTTCGTTGGTCCATGTATTACCAACCATTTTCATAGGGAAAAAGTGATGATAGTTGTTTTTATCAGATTTTGAAATCCAGTTCTGGTCAAAGCTTACCAATGAGTTTTTTGCCAGAGATTTTGGAGATAAGGACATAAACAGACCTAAAATTCCCTTGATATAAGCTGATTTTTTATCAAATGTTCCGTTTGCTATAAATCCCTCTACCGATAATGTGACACTTGGCTGTTCAGGAATAGCCTCTTTCAGAATTTTATCCATTACATATTTTACATCGTTGCAGGTGGTGGATTCGGTACCTCTTGCAAATCTTTGGGAAAGAACTGAGCGCCAGTAATAGTCAATAAGGTAATCCTGCTGGAATTTGCTGGGGGATTTTAAATTATACACTTTATTATACTGATAAAAAAAGTAAACATAAAGATACATAATGGGAGTGTATGCAATCATATTACCCACAGGTACATTAAGAGAATGGATGCAAAATGAAATTGCGGATTCAAGTGCTTTTACAACCGAGTCGAAAGCATCAATCATTTCGTCACGGGAAAGGGACAGCTGTGCCTTTCTTGATGTTTCTCCCTTAACACATATTGCAACCATTTTTAATATATCGTCATCCGATACAAAATTTTTATAAGCAATATTTAATTTATCTCGGGCTTCTTTTGCTTTATCGGCAAGGTTAAATTCATTGTGTTTATATGTTTTAGCAGTCATTATTTCAAATGCAGTCAGTTTTTTTCCGCCTGTATTCAAACGGGTAAAAACATCGGTTGCAACTTCAATGTTTGCACCGTCAATTTTAATTGATGGGAAATCAAGCTCGCTGATTTTTTTAAATAAAGCAGAAATTTTATCAATTTGTGTTTTATTATAATTGGAAAAATAGTAGGCAATATCATTCTGATAAAGTTTATCAAAGCTTATGTAGCTAAAGTCAACATCATCAGTTTTTACCGTAACTATGTCTGCTTCATAATCATCTAACTCAACATCAAGATTTATAATTATATCCGAATAGTGCTTTTTCTTTATTGTAAGACCCTTTAACGCCGCAAAAATACTCGTAATTCTTTGCTGACCGTCAAGTATATATGTTGTTTTTTCAGTTGAGTCCTTCTGGGTAAATTTGAATTCATTGCCAATTTGCTTAATAGGGCATAATTTTTCATCTGTTGTCCATAAAATGAAAGACCCTAAAGGGTACCCCTTAATCCAACTGTCAAGAAGTCTTGCTGATTGTTCAATATCCCAGACAAAATCTCTTTGAAAGTCAGGAATGACATAATTTCCGTTTGTCAGATTGTTATCTATATCTGAAAGCTTAAGTGGAATTGATATTGGTTTCATAATTTCCTCCGTTTTTTAGTAAACTATAAAAACATTTTATCATATTTTGACATAAAATACAACAATACTTTGAAAAACAGTAAAAATTAATGTTTTTTATAAAAATGCGCCGTTGCCACAAAGTGATGTTGTGTTCTTGCCACACAAACATAACAAAAAAAGACAGTCATAAGACTGTCTTTTTTGTTGGCTGCGGGAGAAGGATTTGAACCCTCACAAAACGAGTCAGAGTCGTTGGTGCTGCCATTACACCATCCCGCAACATTTAACTGACTATAATATTATAGTACTATCTTTTGAAATTGTCAAGACTTTTTTAAAAAAAATAACTTAATTCCTATAACTAGATTTTCTGTGAAACGGACTTTGTGTTGAAATCTTAATGAGAAATTGAATTACAATTAAGCAAAAAGGCTAAAAAAATAGTCGAAAGTGCTATGCGGAATTTAAATTCAGAAAAAATGTTGACATTCTATAGAATTTATGTTAGAATTCTAATAGAATTAATTTAAAAAGGAGCTGAATTCTATGGATTATGAAAAAATTATTCTTGAATTGTTAGGCAGAATACAAGTTTTAGAAGAAAAAGTTGATATTTTAACAAAAGCAAAAAAAGATGGGGATAAAGCAAGTATAACAACCAATGACATTTGTAAATATATTAAAGAATTAAAGATACTTGCAAAAGAGAAAGGGAAAAGTAGTCTTATTCTAATTTCAAGAGACATTCATAAACAACTTAATTTGAAAAGCAGATTTCCGATGGTGTGTAATGCTATGCGACAATGTATGGAAGAAAATGATAACATTTTATTTCAGCCGCCAAAGGGGAATTCTTCAACTCTTGAAATAGAATATAAATTATAATCCTGGGGGTAAGGAAAATGTCAAAAAGAGGGCGAAGAGCAGGATTGTTTATTGGTGGGTTTCTTTATGGTTTGATAAGAGGAATATTTTTTAAGAATAAATATTGATAAAGAGTAATATATTTGGAGGAAAATATAATGTTTGGTAATAAAAAAACAACTTGGGAAGAAATGGTTTCATCATACATAAATAACCCGAGAGATGTTAAGACAATTCCGTTGCACAAGGAAGGCGTTTGGTTTTATGTATATGTTGAAAATAATAATATTTATGTGGAGAGTGCAAGAAATCATTTAACGAATAGTTCCGTTATTAGAAATAGAAGAAAAATTGAAAACGAAAAAGCTGACATAATGCTTTCTTTTTATTATCGAAGAAAAAAAGGTGAAGCAGTCGCAAAGGAAGCGACAAAAATTACATATAATCAAGTTTATTGGTATGGTATATTTGCAGATATGTGTATATAAAAATTACAATATCGAAAGAGCAGAGTTCTGTTGAATTTTGCTCTTTTTGTGTTATTCTAAAATTATTTTTGTATCGAAATCTCAACGGAAAAATTATTTCACGGAAAATAGAGTTATATGCTTAGCTACCTTTCCTTGACTTGAAATTCAATATATAGTATAATACTTCGTATAAAAAATATAATGGGGAAATTTGTGAAATGAAAAAAACGGCATTTTTATACATAGTCCTTGCCTGTATATTCTGGGGGACTTCGGGAATATTTGTTAATTATGTTGCACCTTTTGGCTTAAGCTCAATGCAGATGACTTTTATAAGAGGTCTTGTTTTTGCGGTGTGTCTTGGTATATTTATCTTTATAAAGGATAAAACTCTTTTCAGGACAAACAAGCTTCAGCTTGGTTTATTCTTAGTCGGAGGCATGTCCTTTTTCCTTACAGCCACCTTTTATTTTCTTTCCATGCAGCTTACTTCAATTTCAACAGCGGTTGTTTTAATGTATACCGCCCCTGTATTTGTTATGATTTATTCCGTTTCATTTATGGGTGAAAAATTTAATTTTAAAAAAGGCTTGGCAGTAGCTTGTATGCTTATCGGCTGCAGTCTTGTATCAGGAGTAATAGGCGGTCTTAAATTTGATTTTATCGGAATAGTTGCAGGATTTTTATCGGGAATTGCATACAGCTCTTATAATATTGTAACCAAAATTCAGATGAACAAAAATGCTAATCCATTAACCGCTAACTTTTACTGCTTTTTATTTGCAACGGTTATCGGACTTTTATTTGCAAATCCCTGTGAGCTTCCGGGTCTGCTTTCGGTTAATCCGTCTTTTGGAATTTCTCTTGTAATTTTAATGGGAATATTTACTTGTGTATTACCTTATTTTTTCTATACCTTAGGTCTTAAAGAAATTGATGCGGGAACTGCCTCTTCGTTGGCTATACTGGAGCCGATGGCGGCAACATTATTCAGTGTAATAATATTTAAAGAAAAACTTGATTTTTATTCCGTAACGGGAATTTGTCTTATTTTAGGGGCCGTGTTTTTATTAAACAGATGTGATAATTAAAAGAATACATAAAAAGAAAGGAGAGAGTAAAAATGAAAAGAATTACTATGGGGATTCTTGCCCATGTTGATGCGGGTAAAACCACTCTTTCCGAGGGACTTTCATTTATTTCGGGGCATATAAGAAAAATAGGCAGAGTTGATAACGGCGACAGCTTCTTGGATACTGATGAGCTTGAAAAAAGAAGAGGAATTACCATTTTTTCAAAACAGGCTGTGCTTACGGGGGATGATTATACCCTGACTTTACTTGATACCCCGGGACATACCGATTTTTTTGCTGAAGCGGAAAGAACGGTAAGTGTTTTTGATTATGCAGTTTTGGTGGTAAGCGGAACTGAGGGAGTTCAAAGTCATACTAAAACATTGTGGACTCTTTTAAAGGAAAAAAACATCCCTGTATTCGTATTTATAAATAAGTCTGATTTAGAAGGCTTTTCTTATGAACGCACAATAAATGAGCTTTCAGAGGAATTTGGTAACGGATTTATTGATTTTACAAATGACTCAAATGAAGACTTTTTTGAAAATGTTGCTCTTTCAAATGAGGAAATGATGAGCGAATTTTTAGAAACGGGAGCTGTAAACGAGGAAAAAATAAAAAAATCCATAAAAGTTCGGGAAATTTTTCCATGCTTTTACGGTGCCGCACTTAAAATGGAGGGTGTGGAAGAATTTTTTAAAGGATTTTTAAAATATACCCTTTCCTTTGAAGCTCATTCTTCCTTTGGCGGACGGGTATTCAAAATCAAAGAGGACGAAAAGGGTAACCGTCTTACCTTTTTAAAGGTAACCGGCGGAAGCCTTAAGGTAAAGGACCTTATAAACGGCGAAAAGATAAACGAAATAAGAATATACTCCTCGGATAAATACAAAAATGCAAATGAGGTTTTTCCGGGAGAGGTCTGTGCGGTTACGGGCCCAAAAAATACATTTTCAGGACAGGGATTGGGTACAGACTCCTTTGAGGATAAGCTTACTGCCCAGCCTGTTTTCAATTATAAGCTTAATTACCCTTTGGGGATTGACATTCCTAAATTTGTCGCAGGTCTTAAAAAGCTTCAGGAGGAAGAAACAAAGCTTAATATTACCTGGAACGAGGCGAAAAGCGAAATAGGTCTTTCGGTAATGGGTGAAATTCAGCTTGAGGTTTTAAGTGAACTTATTTTAAAAAGGTTTGGTATTCCCGTAACTTTTTCACAAGGCGGAATAATATATAAAGAAACTATTTTAAATACCGTTGAAGGTGTAGGACACTATGAGCCTCTTCGTCACTATGCAGAGGTACATCTTTTACTTGAGCCTTTGCCTGAGGGAAGCGGTATGCAGTTTGAATGTGATGTTTCGGAGGACAATTTAGCTAAAAACTGGCAAAGACTCATTCTTAATCACCTTATGGAAAAAACTCATAAGGGAGTGCTTACAGGCTCACCTATAACCGATATAAAAATAACCTTGAAGTCAGGCCGTGCCCATATAAAGCATACTGAGGGCGGGGATTTTCGTCAGGCCACCTACCGTGCAGTTCGTCAGGGACTTATGTCTGCCAAATCTGTCCTTTTAGAGCCTTATTACAGTTTTACCGTTGATGCACCCAGCGAAAATACCGGTAGAATTATGACTGATCTTGACCGTATGGGAGCAAAGGTAGAAATGCCTTATACCAAGGGGAATATTGTAAGAATTTCAGGGGAAGCACCTGCAAGTCTTATTTCCTCTTATCAGAGCGATCTTACTGCCTTTACAGGAGGCTTGGGTAAAATGAATGTAAGATTTTCCGCTTACAGGAAATGTGAAAATCAGGATGCGGTTATTGAAGAAACAGGATATAATCCCGAAGCGGATATTGAAAATACTCCTGATTCGGTTTTCTGCTCTCACGGTGCAGGTTTTACCGTTAAGTGGAATGAGGTGCCTGAATATATGCATCTCGAAAGCATTTTAAAACCCAAATCCAAAGAAGAAATAAGAGAAAAGAAAACTAAATTTTTTGCCTCCGATGAGGAGCTTTTAAAAATATTTGAAAATACCTACGGTAAAGTAAAAGCAACCAGAACTTACGATGCCATGCATACCAAGAAAGAACCTGTAACCGTTAAGGAAACCAAGGTGAAAATAAAAACCTATGATAAGGAATATCTTCTGATTGACGGTTATAATATCATTTTTGCATGGGAGGACTTAAATAAAATTGCAAAGGGGAGTTTAGAAAGCGCAAGACAAGCTCTTATTGACCGACTGGAAACCTACCGCATATTTAAAAAGTATGAAATAATTGTGGTATTTGATGCATACAGGGTTAAAGGCAACCCCGGAGAAAAAGAAAAAATAAACGGAATAAATATAGTTTATACCAAGGAAGCTCAGACGGCGGATTCCTATATTGAAAAAACAGCGGCAGAGCTTACAAAAAACTATAAAGTAACTGTTGCCACCTCTGACGCGTTGGAACAAATGATAATTTTCGGAAGCGGTGCAATGCGAATGAGTGCAAGAACTCTTCTTTCAGATGTGGAAATAGTAGAAGAAACCGTAAGAAGAATGATAGAGGAAAATACTCTTGATATAAAAAACTCGGATTTCTATAAAAGCTTTTTATAATATAAATTAAAGTACATTCATAGTATTTAAGAATGTACTTTTTTATTGCGAATATTATCATTTGAAAACCAAATTTGAATAAATTGTTAATTATTGGAATAATAGGCTTGACAAATTGGTATAATAGTGGTATCTTATCTATTGTTAGCACTCATTCGACCCGAGTGCTAACAATGAAAGTTATATATATGACTTGAGGAGGTGAAGCTCATTGAGTTTAAATGACAGACAAAAGAAAATTTTAAAAGCTGTGGTTGAGGATTATATCACCTCTGCAGAGCCTATAGGTTCAAGGCATATTGCCAAAAAGACTGATATATCATTATCCAGTGCCACCATCCGTAATGAGCTTGCAGACCTTGAGGATTTAGGTTATCTTGTAAAAACCCATACTTCTTCGGGGAGAGTTCCATCCGATCTGGGATACAGAACTTATGTTGACAGTCTTATTGAAACCTATCTTGTGCAGATGCAGGAAATCGGAAGCTTAAAGGCACAGATGCAGCAAAAGATGCGGGACCTTGACTTTTACATTAAGAGAGTCCTTGAAATTGCTGCGGGGCATACAAATCTTACCGCAGTTGCTCTTACTCCCGATTATACAAAAGGAACAATAAAGAATATTGAGTTTATTCTGCTTGACAGATATAATATAATGCTTATCCTTGTAACTGATTCAAATGTGGTAAAAAGCAAACATATCAATCTTAATATGGAGGTTGATATTGACTTTATCGCCGATTTAAAGGAACAGCTTAATGTTTATGTTTCGGGAAGAACGATTGAAGAGATTTCCCGTACCAGCTTTGAGGAATTAACTTTAAAACTTAAAGGTAATCATAGTGCAGTAGTGGAAATTCTTGATTTTGTATATTCCACCATAAGCGAAATCAATGAAAATGAGGTTTACTTAAGCGGTGAAACCAATATGCTTTCCCTTCCTGAATTTAAAGATGTGAAAAAAGCGAAGGACTTTTTAGAGCTTGTACACGATAAAACTAAGATGAGAAGCATTTTAGCCTCCAATGTAAAGGGGGATATAATGAATGTTGTTATAGGAGATGAAAGTAATTCTGACGATACAAAGGGACTCAGTATGATACTTTCGACCTATAAAATTACCGATTCAGTATATGGAGCAATCGGTATTATCGGTCCTACAAGAATGGACTATAGTAAAGCAATTTCATCCTTGGAATATATAACAAAATCCTTAAACGAAGGATTAAAGTCAAAAGAAGGAGATGATAAAGATGGCAAGTAAGAAAAAGGCTGAAAATATGGAAAATGAAGAAATAAAAGAAGAAACAACAGCTGAAGAAACCAAAGATGAGGAAGCAAAAGAAGTTGCTGACAAAACGGAAGCAGATGACTTTAAGGATAAATATTTAAGACTTCTTGCTGAGTTTGATAACTATAAAAAGAGAACCCAGAAAGAAAAAGGGGAAATTTACGAGTTTACTCTTTGCGAGTTTATTTCAAAAATACTTCCTGTATATGATAACTTAAAGTTAGCTCTTAGTCACGAAACCAAGGACGAGGCATTAAAAACAGGAGTTGAGCTTACTCTTAAGCAGTTTGATTCAGTATTTGAGACACTTAATGTTTCGGAGATTGAAGCATTGGGAAAAACCTTTGACCCCGAGTTTCACAATGCGGTAATGCATATAGATGATGAAGCTTATGGTGAAAAGGAAATAGTTGAAGTATTCCAGTCGGGATATAAAATGAATGATAAAGTAATAAGATACAGTATGGTTAAAGTTGCTAATTAAGGAGGAAATAAAAATGGCTAAAATTATCGGTATCGACTTAGGTACAACAAACTCATGTGTTGCAGTTATGGAGGGTGGCGAAGCTACCGTTATCCCTAACGCAGAAGGCGGAAGAACAACCGCATCCGTTGTTGCATTTGCAAAGGACAATGAAAGACTTGTAGGTCCTGTTGCTAAAAGACAGGCAATTACAAATCCGGGAAGAACAATTATTTCAATCAAGCGTGATATGGGTTCCGACAAAAAGGTTTCCATTGACGATAAGGACTATTCACCGCAGGAAATCTCTGCTATGATTCTTCAGAAATTAAAGGCAGATGCGGAAAGCTATCTTGGTGAAAAGGTATCTCAGGCGGTTATTACCGTTCCTGCATATTTCAGTGACTCTCAGAGACAGGCTACTAAGGATGCAGGTAAAATCGCAGGTTTAGAGGTTTTAAGAATTATCAATGAACCAACAGCAGCAGCATTAGCTTACGGTCTTGATAAGGATAATGAACAGAAAATTATGGTATATGACTTAGGCGGCGGTACTTTTGACGTATCTATCTTAGAAATCGGTGACGGCGTATTCAAAGTTCTTGCAACAAGCGGTAACAACCGTCTTGGCGGGGATGACTTTGACCAGAAAATCATTGACTATTTAGCAGATGAATTTAAAAAGGATACAGGTATTGACCTAAGAAATGATAATACAGCACTTCAAAGACTTAAAGATGCTGCAGAAAAAGCTAAAATTGACTTATCTGGTGTAACAACTGCTAACATCAACTTACCGTTTATCACTGTTGATGCTACCGGTCCTAAGCACCTTGATATAACTCTTTCCAGAGCTAAATTTGATGAATTAACAGCAGATTTAGTTGAAAAGACAATGATTCCAACCCGTCAGGCATTATCCGATGCAGGTCTTAGCGCTTCTGAAATTGATAAAGTTCTATTAGTAGGTGGTTCCACAAGAATTCCTGCTGTTCAGGAAGCTGTTAAGAAGTTTACAGGTAAAGAGCCTTTCAAGGGTATCAATCCTGATGAATGTGTTGCTATCGGCGCAGCTATTCAGGGCGGTGTTTTGGCAGGAGATGTTAAAGACTTACTTTTACTTGATGTTACTCCGCTTTCACTTGGTATTGAAACCTTAGGCGGTGTTTGTACAAGACTTATTGAAAGAAACTCCACCATTCCTACCAAAAAGAGTCAGGTATTCTCAACTGCGGCTGATTCTCAGACAAGTGTTGATATTCATATCCTGCAGGGGGAAAGAGAAATGGCAGCAGGTAATAAGACCTTAGGAAGATTCCAGCTTACAGATATTCCTCCTGCACCAAGAGGAGTTCCTCAGATAGAAGTTACTTTTGATATTGATGCTAATGGTATCGTTAATGTTTCTGCTAAGGATTTAGGTACAGGTAATGAGCAGAAAATTACTATTACTTCAAGCACAAACCTTACCGATGAAGAAATTGATAAGGCTGTTAAGGAAGCTGAAGCTTTTGCTAACGAAGATAAATTAAAGAAAGAAGAAATTGATGCTAGAAATAATGCGGATTCCTTAATTTATCAGACCGAAAAGACTATCAACGAAGCAGGGGATAAGCTTACAGAGGATGATAAGAAAGCAATTACAGAAAAAATTGAAGCTCTTAAGGAAACCTTAAAAGGTACTGATGTTGAAGCTATCAAGAAAGGGACAGAGGAATTAAATCAGAAGATTTATGAATTTGCTCAGAAGCTTTATCAACAGGCAGGTCCTCAGGGTGCTCCGGGTGCCGAGGATATGGGTGCAAATCCCGAAACCGGCGCTTATGAAGCGGATTATAATGTAGTTGATGAAGATAATAAATAGTATATAAATTGCATTCAGCCGTCGGAAGGCTCTCCGACGGCTTTGAGTGTTATTTATGGTGAGGTAAATATGGCAGATAAACGAGATTATTATGAGGTTTTGGGTATTTCCAAAAATGCAACAGCTGAGGAAATAAAAAAAGCCTACAGACAAATGGCAAAAAAATATCATCCTGATGTAAATCCCGATAATAAGGAAGCACAGGAGAAATTCATAGAGGTAAACGAAGCCTATGAAGTGTTATCCGATGCCGATAAAAGAAGTAAGTACGATACTTACGGACACAGTGCCTTTGACCCCAATGGCGGTTTTGGCGGCGGAGGTTTTGGTGATTTCGGTGGCTTTGGCGGAGGCTTTTCGGATATATTTGAAAGTATGTTTTCAGGCTTTGGCGGAGGCTTTTCGGGAAGTGCTCAAAGAACAGGCCCCCAGCGTGGACGAGATATAGAAAAAACTATTGAAATAGACTTTTTAGAAGCCGCATTCGGCGTGGAAAAGGAAATAAATGTATCAAGGAACGAAAAATGTTCAAAATGCGGCGGCCACGGCGGAAAATCCGAGGGGGATGTAAAAACCTGTCCTACCTGTAAGGGCACAGGTCAGGAAAGAGTTGTGCAAAGAACAGTTCTCGGTCAGTTTGTAAATATGCGTACCTGTTCTCATTGCGGAGGAAGAGGAAAGGTTGTATCAAATCCTTGCCCCGAATGTAAGGGAACAGGCACTACAAGGAAATCCAAAAAGATAAGCGTGAAAATTCCTGCAGGAATTGATCATGGTCAGAGTATTTCCTTACGAGGTGAGGGGGAAGCCGGTAAATTCGGAGGCCCTTCCGGTGATTTATATATAACTGTATATATAAAGAAGCATTCTGTATTCAGACGAGAAGGTATGAATGTATTTGTGGATGTACCCATCACTTTTTCCGAGGCGGCTTTAGGTGCGAAAATAATTGTACCTACAATTGACGGCAAGGTGGAATTTTCAATCCCCGAGGGTACACAGTCGGGAACAGTATTTTCTCTTAAAAACAAAGGTATTCAGAGCGTAAGAGGGAACACAAGAGGGCATCAGTATGTTACCGTTAATGTGGAAATCCCCAAAAAGCTTAACAATAAGCAAAAGGATATTTTAAAGGAATTTCAGGAAACCTTTGAACCGCAGAATCATAGCGGAAGAAAAAAATTCTTTGACAGTATAAAGGAGTTGTTTAACTGATGTTCTGGAATGAAATTTGTATTCAGACCGCACCTGAAAAAATAGAGGAAGCAACTATTTTCTTTTATAATCTTGGTATTCTTTCTTTGAATATTGAAGACCCTAACGATATAATAGAGCATCAAAGTGAGGTAAGATGGGATTATATCGATGAAGAAATCTTAAACCGCGATATGACTAAGGCTTTTGTAAAGGTGTATATTGAGGATGATGATGAGGCTTTGGCGATAGTTTCCGAAGGAAAAGCCCGGGGGTTTGATATTTCAATTACAAGATTAAAAGCAGAGGACTGGGAA
Organism: Clostridia bacterium; assembly: GCA_045658425.1. Taxonomy (GTDB): domain Bacteria; phylum Bacillota; class Clostridia; order UMGS1840; family HGM11507; genus SIG450. The sequence continues at coordinate 42,570 of JAZOVB010000068.1, forward strand.
AACGGCTGGAAGAAATATTATAAAACATTTAATATAACCGACGACCTTGTTATAGTTCCCGCATGGGAGGATTACGACAAAAAGGACGGAGAAAAGGTTATCGTTTTAGACAGCGGAATGGCATTCGGTACAGGTACTCACGAAACCACAAAAATGTGTGTAACCATGATTTCCGAAATTGTTAATGACAATACGGAAAAAGTTCTCGATATAGGCACAGGCTCGGGGATTTTATCCATTGCGTCAGCCATGTACGGTGCAGAGGATATAACAGCAATTGACATTGATCCTTTAGCCGTTAAAATTGCTAAAGAAAATGTAATGTTAAATGGAAAAGGTTCTGAAATCAAAGTGTTCGAGGGAGACCTTTTAAAAATGGTAACCGGTAAGTACGACCTTATCATTGCAAATATTGTGGCAGATATAATAAAAGAGCTTATTCCTCATATAAGAAATTACCTTAATGAAAACGGAAAATTCATAATTTCAGGAATCATTAAGGAAAGAGAAGAAGAGGTACATAGCTTTGCTCTTGAAAACGGATTTAAGGTTGAAAAACTTGACTCTCAGGGCGGATGGAGTGCAATGCTGTTAGCCGTAGGATAACTTTCCGGCGGCTATCAAAATGCGGATTGATTTAAAAGTCAATCCGCATTTTTATATTTCAGGTAATCCTCGATTTTACCTGTCTTTTCAAATATTTTCCATAACTCATTTTTATCCATAACATCACCCTCTTTTAATGTTTGTAAAAAGGTGAAATGTATGCTTAAAATTAGTTGACAATATTTGTGATATGTATTAAAATATAATAAGATAGTTATGTATAATGTTAAAAATGAAAGAGTGATATAAATGTTTAAAAAAATTATACTTACCTTGCTTATTATTGTCCTTGCAATATCAGGAATTCTGATACTGATAAGTAATAATATGAACAGTACTGAACCGGAAAAACCTGTTGAACCAAAACCGGTTGAGCCTGTTGCAGAAGCTAAAGAATATGAGACAGTACTGTATTTTACCGATGCGGGTGCAAATAATCTTGTAAAAAGCAAAGCAACTGTTTCGGTTAAGAATGAAGAAGATAAGTACTTAGCAGTATTGGAAAAGCTTATTGAAGGCCCTCAAGGTCCTGATTTATATCCGGCAATAAGCTCTTTTACAAAGGTTAATAATGTAGTCTTTAAGGACGGAGTTTGCACTGTCGATTTTACTGATTCTCTGCTTCTTAATAATGAAGGAGGCACCCTTCGCGAAACTATGTGTCTTTATGCAGTAGTAAATACGCTGTGTGAATTTGAAGAGGTTAAAAAAGTAACCTTTACCGTAAACGGTAAGAAAATTGAAACTTTTGGTCATCTTGATATGACCGAGCCATACACAAAAAATATCAAATTGGTTAAGTGAGGTAGTAATGAAAAAAAATAAAGTTTTAATAGATTTATCAATGTTTCTGTATTTGGTTACCGCCTTTTTCTATTTTTTGCTTGGGAACGGTTATTATTGGCTTATTGCATCTGTTATTCCAATTTCTTTGTATATTATAAATTCTGTTATATCAATGGATAAAGAAAATTATGGATGGGCAATTTTTATAGGCTTTTTATGGATATCAGCCATGGTATCGATTTATACAACTGAAAGCTATAAATATTTGCTTGTGATTGTTTTATCCTTTTTGGGCAAATTGATTTTCGAAAGCGTATACGGTTGGCATTTGAAATTTAGTAAGATTGTCAGATTTTTTGTTACAGTTCATGTATTTGCAATTATATTAAGTTATTTTTCCCCTGAATTTATTAAATCGATTGTTGATCAGCTTTATACAGGTGATGCCCTTGATACTTATACTCAGCTTTTTGAGAACAATGCTTATGCAGGGATAACAGGACAGACTGGATATGCTGCATTTTTTGCTTCTGTATTCATTGCTTTTTGTGTATCTGATATATTAAATACAAAAATCAGTTTATGGACTATTGTTAAGTTTTTAATGGGTTCATTCGCACTTTTACTTACAGTTAAAAGAAGCTTTATTATATCTAATGTAATTGCGATTATTTTTGTATTTTACATACAGAATAAAGGCAATCGAAAGTTTTTAAAAAATCTTCTTATATTTACAATAATGGCGGCTTTGGCATATTGCTTCGTTTCAAATACAGCATTTATTGAGAAATTACTTTCAAAAAATACTGCTCTTATGGAAAGTGGAGATATTACCAACGGACGAGTGTATTTATGGGCTGAAACTTATAAATTATGGTTGGAGAAACCTCTTTTCGGACACGGTATCAATGTTTTACCTGGATGTTACGGGATATCCACTCATAATTCATTTTTGCAGATTCTTGCAGAAGCCGGAATATTCGGTTTCATCGGTATGGTTGTTGCCCTGATTATTTCTTTTGTAAAAAGCTGTAGTATATATAAAGACATTCTTAAGGATACATTGCTTTCTGATAAAGAAAAATCAGTTTTTCTGACAGCAATATATGTACAAATAGTGTTTGTCATATATTGTCTGTGCGGAAACCCTATGTACGGAATATCCTTTTTGCTTATTGATTTGTTGTTTGTATCCTGTATTAAGTCTTTTCTTCGCCGTAAGGAATAAATAAAAGATATTGCTTATATTTTGCGAAGGAATATAATTATAGTATAAAACAAAGCCATTGAACTTTAGAAATAAGGAATTGGTATATAGCTTATGAGTAAAGAATTTACAGATACCCTTTATCTTTTTAAATGTGGGATGAGAAATACTGAACCGCAAGACGACAGGGATTATAATATAAAAAAAATATATTCCATATCTAAAAGTCAGGGAATATGGGATACTGTGTTTTTGTCTGTTATTAAGCTTTATGAAAAAAATGCCTGTATTATTGAAGAGGAAATTTATAAAAAGCTTAAAATGGAATTTATGGTAAAATGCACTTCCTATTCCAAAAGACTTGTTTTTATACATAATGTTATAAAAATGCTGGAAGCAAACGGAATTGAATGTTGTTTGTTAAAAGGTGAAGCCGTATCAAAATATTATGCTACACCTCTTTCGAGAATTTCATCTGATGCGGATATATTGATTGACACTTCGAAAACAGAGGAATGTCTTTCGCTTCTTGCAAAACAGGGCTTTGAGATAGAGAAAGAACACTATGGTTCACATCAGATAAGATGTTATCATAAAATCGGCGGTCTTATTGAAATACATATAGGTATGTATGGTGAAAAAACCGATGAAGTTATATTTAACAGAGAGGTTTCTTATGACGAAAGGTATGTAACCTTTGAAGCTTTTGATAAAACAAAGCTTAAAACCTTGGGATATACCGATAATGCAATGTTTCTTATTCTGCATTTTTTAAAGCACTTTATTGCCGAGGGTGCGGGGATAAGACAACTTGCCGACACCATACTTTATATTGAAAATAATTATGAAAAAATAGATTTTAATCGGGTTAACCGACATCTTGAAAATCTTGGGTTTAAAAAAATATTTGCCCATATAATCGGTATTGCCAAGGAACAGCTTGGCTTTAATGAAATGCTTTTTGCCGATTTGGAATACGATAAGGATTTATCCCGAAAAATTTTAGATGATATGGAAAAAGGCGGTCTTTTCGGAAAAGGAGAGGAAAGACGCGGTTTTTACGATATATATGTTACAGAACGATATAAACGCTTTAACAAAGGAAGTATTGAAAGCTATAATAACCTTAAAAAATTGGCAAGACTGTTTCCAAACCGTGAATTTATGAGCGTTAATTATCCTTATGTATCAAAAAGTTCCTTTTTGCTACCGGTAGCATGGTGCCACAGAATAATTGATAATTTCAGGAAAAAAGAAGAAAAAGAGGTTGAACAAAAATATATAGAGAGACTTGAATTTTTAAGGTCTCTTGATATGATTTAAAGTGTTATGAATAAAAAATGTGCTTTTACCGGTCATCGGTTTATGAAAGATTACAATATAATAAAAGCGAAAACTAAAGAAAAACTTATTGAACTTGTAAAAGAGGGTTGTATCGATTTTTACAATGGGGGAGCGCTGGGGTTTGATACTATGAGCGCCTTACTCATTATTGAGCTTAAGAAAGAATATGATATTAAGCTTCATCTTATTCTTCCGTGCAAAAACCATTTTGTAAAATGGAATGAAGAGCAGAAAAAGACCTTTGATATTATTCTTTATAATGCAGATTCGGTTGAATATGCAGAAGAGGAGTATTGTGATGGATGTATGCTTAAAAGAAACCGTATGCTCTGTGATAATTGCGATATATTAATTTCTCATTGTATCCGTTCCTTTGGTGGCAGCTATTATACTGTAAACTATGCAAGAAAATTAAACAAAGAAATAATAAACATAACCTGAGGGAGGAAAAAATGATAAGAAGTATGACGGGATTTGGCAGATGTAAAAAGTCTGTTAATGAATATGAAATAAATATTGATATAAGAAGTGTTAATCACAGATATCTGGACTTAAATCTTAAAATTCCCAAATATTATTCCTTTTTAGAGGAAAAAATAAGGGAAAGAGTTTCGAAATGCATATCAAGAGGAAAGCTTGAGGTTACTGTTTATATAAAGCTTATAAACAGTGATGAAAAGCATATCGTTCTTAATGAGGCTATGTGTGATAATTATGTTAAGGTGCTTTCCGATTTGAGAGAAAAACTGGGAACTGACGATAAAATTGATATAAGACTTATGTCAAGATTTAATGATATATTTGAGCTTGAATATAAGGATGCTGATGAAGAAGCTGTTTGTGCAAGTGTACTTGAGGTTCTTGAAGATTGCCTTAAGGACTTTATCCTGATGAGAGAAAGAGAAGGGGAAAGAATTAAAGATGATCTCATGAGGAGACTTGAAAAAATTGAAGACTTGGGAACAGTCGTTGAAGAACGTTCACCTGAAATCGTAAGTGAATACAGAGAAAGGCTATTAGCTAAGCTTAGGGATATTTTAAATAATGTTGATGAGCAAAGAGTTATTCAGGAAGCAGCTATATACGCTGATAAAATAACTACTGCCGAAGAAACGGTAAGACTAAAGAGTCATATAAAGGAATTCAGAAGTTTACTTGAAAAAAAAGAAGCAGTAGGAAAGAAGCTTGACTTTATTATTCAGGAAATGAACCGTGAGGTTAATACAATAGGTTCAAAGTGTAACGATTTTGAAACTGCTAAAATTGTGGTGGAATTAAAATCGGAAATAGAAAATGTAAGAGAGCAAATTCAGAATATTGAATAGAGGTAAAATATGAAGCTTATAAATATCGGTTACGGAAATGTGGTACTTGCAGATAAAATTGTTGCTGTTGTAAGTCCTGATTCTGCGCCAATAAAAAGGATAATTCAGGAAGCAAGAGAAAACGGCAATCTGATTGATGCCAGCTACGGAAGAAGAACAAGATCGGTTATCGTAACGGACAGTGATCACATTATTCTTTCATCCATTCAACCGGAAACAATTGCCAATCGTCTTGATGAAAATGCCGAGGAGGTGTTAAAAGGTGAGAGGTAAACTTTATGTTATCTCTGGCCCCTCGGGAGCAGGGAAAGGAACAGTTATTTCCGAACTTTTAAAAAGGGCTGAAAATTTATATCTTTCAGTATCCGTTACAACGAGAGGTAAACGCCCCGGAGAGCAGGAGGGGATAAATTATTATTACCGAAGCTATGAGGAATTTCAGGAAATGAAGAAAAGAAATGAGTTTCTTGAATATGCGGAATTTTGTGAAAACTGCTACGGAACTCCAATGGCTCCTGTTAAATCTAAACTTGAACTTGGTGAGGATGTAATTTTAGAGATAGAAGTTCAGGGGGCGGCTCAGGTAAAGAAAAATATGCCCGAATGTGTTATGATTTTTGTAGCACCGCCGTCAGTTGATGCACTCACTGAAAGGCTAAAGGGCAGAAATACCGAAGCAGATGATGTGATTAAACTGAGAGTAGCAACTGCAGTGGAAGAGCTGAAACTTGCTGTAAATTATGATTACATAGTTGTTAATGATATTGTGGAAAATGCCACGGAAAATATATATTCAATAATCAAAGCTGAAAGATGCAAAAAGGACAGCGTCATCAACGAATTGGAGGTTTTACAATGATTTTTAAGGAATTTCAGGGATTGGTTAACAAAGCAGGGTCCAGATATGGGCTTATAATTTCTGTTACCAAAAGAGCAAGAGACATTCAGGACAAGATAATTAAAGAAGCTCAGGAAAAAGGCGGAAAAGACAGTTCTGAAAGAAGTATTTCTTTGGTAGCATGTGACTATCAGAAACCGGTTTCCATTGCAACAAAGGAATTTGCAGAAGGAAAGCTCAATATATTAAAAAATACAGAAGATTAAAATATATAATGTATAATAAAAAGGATGTAAAAAACAAAGTTTTACATCCTTTTTATTATATAAAAGAGAAAATCTGTAAGCCGGGTTCTGTCATTTAAGGTAGTCATCTATCTGGATCTTAAATTGCTTTAAGCCTCAAGCCACCGGTTGAAAAATGTCGGGCAAACTTAATTTTTCGGTTGGTGTTGCTTCAGATGGGGTTTACACAAGTACACGGTCTCCCGCATACTTAGTGAGCTCTTACCTCACTTTTTCATCCTTACCGTAGTAATACGGCGGTAATTTTCTGTTGCACTTTCCTTAGAGTCGCCTCCACCGGACGTTATCCGGCATCCTGCCCTG
>JAZOVB010000069.1:0-14237 GCA_045658425.1 Clostridia bacterium
GGATATTGAAAAAAATCAGTGTGTTCTTGTAAGAAGAGATACAAGAGAAAAGATTATTGTTTCTCTTGACGAGCTTGAAACTAAAGTGGGAGAGCTTCTTGAAGATATTCAGAATTCTCTGTTTACTAAAGCTCTTAACCATCGGGAAGAAACAACAAATGTTGCTAAAACTTACGATGAATTTAAAGAAATTGTCGCTTCTAAGCCCGGTTTTGTAAAAGCTATGTGGTGCGGTGATGTTGAATGTGAAAATAAAATCAAAGAGGATACTACTGCCACTGCAAGATGTATGCCTTTTGAGCAGGAAGAATTGTCTGAAACTTGTGTTTGTTGTGGTAAAAAAGCTAAGACAATGGTATATTGGGGCAAAGCTTATTAAAACTAAAATTAATCAAATAAAAACTTCGTCACTGGCGAAGTTTTTTTGATATTAGAAAAATTGAATGTTTGCAATAGTTATTATATATTTGTCAATTTGGGAAAAATAAGATATACTATGTAAGAAGGGTGGTTTATTTATGACTATACAACAATGTAAATATGTGCTGGAAATTGCAAAATGCGGTTCCTTCAGCGAAGCTGCCAAACAGCTTTTTATAGCTCAGTCATCTCTTTCTGTAAGTATAAAATCTTTAGAGAAGGAGCTGAATATAAAAATTTTTGAGCGTCAGGGAACAGGTGTTTATCTTACCGATGAAGGTGCCGAGTTTATAAAGTATGCAAGTCAGATTTGCGAAAATAATGATTTTGTAATGGAAAGATATCGTGATAATGATATTAACAAAAAGCTTTATATTGCAACTCAGCATTATGATTTTATTGCGGATATATTCGGAAATTTCCTTAAAACTGTAAAAAGCGAAAAATACCGTTTTTCAATAAGGGAAATTGAAACTCATAATGTTATAAAGGATGTTGAAACAGGACATTGTGATATAGGAATAATAGCCATTAAAGAGGGTGATTACGAAATTATGAAAAGGTATCTTGGGACTAAGAAGATAACCTTTAACGAATTTTTAACAGTATCACCTCATGTGTTTGTCAGAAAAGAACACCCACTTGCGGATTGTGAAAAATTAAGTACCAAGGATTTGAAGGAATACCCCTATGTGTCTTATGAGCAGGGAGAGCATAACAGCTCCTTCTTTACCGAGGAGCTTATGGATACAACTTATATTGATAAGCATATTGAAATCAGTGACAGAGCGACTCTTATGAATGTACTTATGCTCACTGACTCATTTACAATAGGAACGGGTATAATGCCCTCGGCTCTTAATAAAGGAGATATAGTAAGTATTCCCTTTGAAAGAGAAGAAGCATATATTATAGGCTATCTTTTAAATGATGAAAGAAAGGTTTCTCCTGTGGCAACACCATTTATAGAGCTTCTTAAAAATACAGTAATAGGAAAGGAAATAAAAAAATGAAAGCACTAGTAAAAAAATATCCTGAAAAAGGTCTATGGTTAGAGGATGTTCCAGAGCCGATAACCGGTAGTAATGATGTAAAGATAAAAATACATAAAACTGCTATTTGCGGTACTGATTTACATATTTATAACTGGGATGAGTGGTCACAGAAAACCATAAAAACACCTCTTGTTATCGGACACGAATATGTTGGCGAAATTGTTGAACTTGGTGAAAATGTTACCGAATGGAAAATTGGTGATTTAGTATCAGGAGAAGGTCATATCGTATGTGGCAGATGCAGAAACTGTCTTGCCGGAAACGGACATCTTTGTAAAGATACTGTTGGAGTTGGTGTAAACCGTAACGGTGCTTTTGCCGAATACCTTGTAATTCCGAAAGAAAATGTAAGAAAGTGTGAAAAGGATATTCCGGAGGAAATGTACTCGATTTTTGACCCATTTGGAAATGCGGTGCATACAGCACTTTCCTTTGATTTAACAGGTGAGGATGTACTTATAACAGGTGCAGGACCTATCGGTATTATGGCAGCAGCTGTATGTAAGCATGTAGGGGCAAGACGAGTTGTTATTACAGATATAAATGATGATAGACTTGAACTTGCAAAAAAGCTCGGTATACAGTATACTGTCAATACTCTTAAAGAAGATTTATCTGTTATTATGGAAAAGCTTTCAATCAAGGAGGGCTTTGATATCGGTCTTGAAATGTCAGGGAGCGAAATTGCTTTAAATACAATGATAGATCACATGATACATGGCGGGAAAATTGCACTTTTGGGAATACTTAAAAGTGACAGTAAAGTTGACTGGTCAAAGATAATATTTAACGGTCTTATTATAAAAGGCATATACGGAAGAGAAATGCATGAAACCTGGTACAAAATGTCCGCAATGCTTCAGAGTGGTCTTGATATATCAAATATAATAACACACCGTATGAATATTAAAGATTATGAAAAAGGCTTCGAAGCTATGAACAGCGGAAAAAGCGGAAAAGTTATTTTAGACTGGACGGAGGAAAATTAATATGAAAACAGCACTTAAATATTTTAAAGAAACCTGTGAGGAAATAAACAGGGAAGGGCTTACTAAAAACGAAAAGATTATAACCTCACCTCAAGGAGCAAAGGTTGATTTATCTGACGGCAAAAAGGTTGTAAATATGTGTGCCAACAACTACCTTGGTCTTGGTAATAACCCGCAGGTTATAGAAGCTGCAAAGGAAAGTTATTCAAAATACGGTTACGGTCTTTCTTCCGTTCGTTTTATCTGCGGAACACAGAAGGTTCATAAGGATTTAGAGAAAAAATTAAGTGAATTCTTAGGTACTGACGATACCATACTTTATTCTTCTTGTTTCGATGCAAACGGGGGACTTTTTGAAACACTTCTTACCGAGCAGGATGCGGTTATAAGTGATGAACTTAACCACGCAAGTATTATTGACGGTGTAAGACTGTGTAAAGCAAAACGCTTCCGTTATAAAAATAATAATATGGATGACCTTCGCGCAAAGCTTGAGGAAGCAAAGGATTGTCGTATCAAGCTTATCGCAACCGATGGCGTGTTTTCGATGGACGGAATAGTTGCTGACTTAAAAAGCATCTGTGACCTTGCTGATGAATACGATGCACTTGTAATGGTTGATGACAGTCATGCAACAGGTTTTATGGGTGCAACCGGAAGAGGTACTCCTGAGCATTGCGGAGTATCCGGCAGAGTGGATATTATAACGGGTACATTCGGTAAAGCTCTTGGCGGTGCATCCGGCGGTTTTACCTCAGGAAGAAAGGAAATAATAGACCTTCTTCGTCAGCGTTCAAGACCATATCTATTCTCAAATACACTTGCTCCTGCAGTAGCATCAGGTTCTTTGAAAGTTCTTGAAATTATAGAAAATGACCTTTCCATGAGAGAAAAGCTTTTTGAGAATACAAAACTGTTTGCTGAAAAAGTAAAGGAAATCGGACTTGATGTTATAAATGGGGGAACTCCTATTATCCCTGTAATGCTTTATGATGAACATAAAGCTGTTGAAATGGCAAAGCGTATGATGGAAAAGGGCGTTTATGTAGTAGCCTTTTCTTATCCGGTTGTGCCGAAGGGAAAAGCAAGAATCAGAACCCAGCTTTCTGCTGCACTTGATAAAGAAGATATTTTATATATAGTTGATTGCTTTAAACAGGTAAAAGAGGAAATGGGACTATAATTTTTATAACGACTACAATTTTGTTTTTAATGCGATAATAAGAAAGGCTTAAGCCTGAAGTGTCTTAAAATAAATTGCTGAAGTAAAAATGGCTAAAAACCAGCTTCTTCGGCAATTTTTTTATGGAAGAAATTTAAAGAGATTTTAATTTTTGATTATCGGAACCTGTGTTGTATTCATTTTATCTTGTTGCTTGACATTATGGGAATTTTATATATAATTAAACACAGAGATAAAAAATTTAATAATAAGGTACAGGCGATAAACGGGAGGACTTGTAAAATGATACTTAAAAACGGATTGGTAATGTGCGATGATTTTAAGTTGAGAAAAAAAGATATAAAAATAGAAAACGGTATTATAGCCGAAATCGGGGATAAAATTGACGGAGATAATGTAAAAGACTTTTCAGGAAAATATATTCTTCCGGGTTTTATCGATACTCATATTCACGGTTCATTTGGTGTAAGAGTAAGTGATAAAGATGCTGATTATGATAAGCTTTGCAGGTTTCTTGCGAGCCGGGGTATAACCTCTTTTGCGCCTACAACAGCATCCTCAACAATAGACAGCCTTGTAAGCCAGGTTGCAACTGCTAAGAAAAATGCGGATAATAAGGCAGGGTGTAAAGTATACGGTATTCATCTTGAAGGACCGTTTTTAAATAAATTGTTTAAGGGCGCAATGAATGAGGAATGTATAGTTTCTCCATCAGCAGAAGCCTTTGATAAGCTTTGGGAAGCGGGAGGAGGACTTATAAAAATTATTTCTATGGCACCTGAAGTCCCCGGCGGAATGGAATTTGTGGAGTATGCCGTAAAAAAAGGAATATCAGTTTCGATAGGTCATACCAATGCAACATATGATGAAGCTAAGCTAAGCTTTGATAAGGGGATAAGTCAGGCAACTCATACCTTTAATGCTATGCGACCTTATAATCACAGAGAACCGGGAGTTCTTGGTGCTGTTTTGACTGACGAACGAATTAAATGTGAAATGATATGTGATTATGTTCATCTACATGAAAAAACAAACGAAATTATATACAGACTAAAGGGTGCAGATAACATAAATATAATAAGCGATTCAGAAGTAATGACAGGTGTCGATGTAACCGAATTTGAAGCGGACGGATATATGCATTATATAAAAGACGGGGTAATCCGTCTTGCTGATGGTACCATTTCGGGAAGTGCTAAAACTATGGCAGACGGCGTTAAGAATCTTCTTTTGTCCGGATTGCCGATAGGCGATGTATCTAAAATGGCATCTAAAAACCCTGCACAGACTCTTTCTGTATATGATATAACAGGCAGTATAAAGGTTGGTAAATGTGCCGATATAACAATCCTTGATGCTGACTATACAGTTGTTAAAACATTTGTTGACGGAAAGGAATATTAATGTTGGAAGTTATGAAAATATCAACCGAGATTTCATCCATAGCCAAAATTACAGGTGAAGAAAAGGCGGTAGATCTTTGTGCCAAAGCAGGTTTTGATGCCTGTGCCACACCTGAAAGCTTTAATGCACATCTTGACGCTGTAAATGACGATTTTTTTGTTGCCTGCCTTGATATCGGCCATGCGGAAATGAAAGGCGGTGAAACAACAGCTGTTGAAATGATTTCAGCTCTTGGTGACAGACTCCGGGCTCTGCATATCCATGATAATGATAAATTTCACGACTCTCATCAGATTCCTTTTTCTATGGATATTGATTTTAAAAGAATAGCAGAAGCTCTGAAAAACTCGGCGAAAAAGATAATCTTCATATTGTAAAATACGGAGGACACCCAAATGAAGAAGGGTGTAAAATCTGGGCTGATGCCTTGTTTGAGGAATTGAGAAAAAATAAAATACTTTAATTACAAACAGGAGTTTTTACCTTAAGGTAAAAGCTCCTGTTTGTTTTCATTTATATGTTTTATAAAGTTCCTTACTTCTTTTTTGTTTTCATAGCTTTTCTTATTATATGTAAGCCCCGGGGTTCTTGTAAGAGGAGGAATAAGATTTTTGCAATCCACATCATTGCTTACGATTACTGATAACTGTGATAGTACGGCAATTCCCAAACCTTCATTTACCATATGTATTACCGAACTGTCATCCTGTGAATTAACATAAAATACTTCGGGAAATTCACTTGCGTCAATGTAGCTTTTTATATTTCTGTCTTTTGCCATTATAAAAGAATAATCATAAAGCTCTTCGCGTTTTATTGTGTTCTGTTTTAATCTGTATGTTTTAGGGAAAGGCGACAAGCATTACTTAACACAAAAAACTTTTATTTACATATTATATAACAGCTTTCTGTAGTGATATGGTGTAACCCCCTCAATTCTTTTGAAGAATTTTATCAAGGAGGTAGTATCGTTATATCCTAAAATTTCTGCTATGTCTTCCAATGAATAATCAAGATTGATAAGATAATTTCTTATTAGTTTTCCCCGTTGATTTTTAATGTAATCTCCGGGCGATATATTAAGAGCGTTTGTAAATATTCTTGTCAGTTGTTTTGTAGACAGGTGAACATGTCTTGCCACTTCCTCTACAGTAGTTGAAGCATTGATGTTTTCTTCAATATACTTAATTGCATCATTTATTCTCTGGTCATTATAACTTTTCTTAATCTGTATTTCGTTGTTTTCTACTATAAGTCCAAATATATGTACCACAAGTGACAAAATGTTAAAAAGAACAAGATTTTTATAATCGGGAACTTTTTTAACATAACAATCAACAAGATTTTGAGCGAGTACTCTCATGATCTTTGGTGCTTTATATACAGTAATGTTTTTTGCCGCCTTCTCGGCAATCTCGTAAATATTTGTTTGCGGAATTATTTTTGGTGTAAGTGAGAATGAAAAGGATACTTTGGAAAAGTCAGGACTTTCAAGATTTATTTTGTGTTTGGTATCAGGAGGCATAAGGAGAAAATACCCTTTTTTTAATGTAAATTGCTTTCCGTTTGAAAGCTCGTGCACAGCAGAACCGTTTAAAACATATTGAAGCTCGTAATTGTTAGGATGTTTATGATATATAGTTTGCTTGTATAAAGAATCTTTTCTCAAACAGTAGTTTGCATACAGCAAATCAAAAGAAAATAAATTGTTTTCGTAATTAAGTGAATGCTTATTGCTTTTATAAAATATGTTTATATTTGTATTTGTATTTGTTTTTTTAGTTTGTGTATTATCTGTTTTCATAAACAACACCTCCCAATATTATATTAACAAATAGTATGCTTTTTTGTCAATTATAATTAATATTAAATGTCTCAAAATGGCAATAAAAAGTCTTTGGGTGTCCTTGTTATATACGGTGAAAAGCAATATAATATGTATATAAGGAAGGTGTAATGATGGAAATAGGGTCTCTTTTAGATAATGTGCTATGTCACAAAATAACATATTCCTACTATCACAGAGGAACAAATGTTTTATATAATCCTGATAAGGTTAGAGAAGAAACGGATAATGTAATTTTCAATAGGGAAAACGGTAATCTTTTTTTTAACAGGGAGGTTTCCTGGAATGACCATGTTTTGTTAAGAGACGGAGTGGATATAAAGTTTACTTTTAATGAAACCTGCTTTGTAGACCATCTTGATTTAGTTCAGGGCGATTGCTACATTACCAATCCCGATGTTTTAAAAACTGTAGATTCTATGTTTAAAAGCATAGAGATAATAACTCTTATAGATAATGAGGAAAAGCTTATTGCGAAATATACGGGTGAAACACAAAGCTATGTTTCTTCCAAGGAAATAACTGTTAAGGTTGGTTTTTATTGCGATAATCTTACGGTCAGAATTAACGGTTGTTGTATGCCTCTTTCTATTAAAAAGCTTGATATATGGGCGGCGTGGGGAATAGAGAATGCAATATTTCCTCTTCCTGATAAACAGGAAAACTTAAATTCTTCCTTTCTTCTTGATAATCTTAAAACTGTTAAGGTCAGAAATGAAAACGAGGATTTTGTTGCCGACTACTTAAATGAAAAACTTTTATATAAATTTAACCATACTCTTGTAAAAAACGGCAATGCCGGAGATGTTGAAATAACTATTGGAAAAGAAGAAAAGGATAGCTTTAATATATTGTCTGAAAATGGTAAATGCATCATTGAAGCTTCCAACAGAAGAAGTGCTCTTTATGCAGTGGATGCATTATTTCAAACCATTAAGGATAATAAGGTTAATTGCTGTAAGGTAACCCACACTCCGTATAAGGATATAAGAGGTGTGCACTTTGCGCTTCCCAATAAGGATCAACTTTCCTTTATGGAAAATCTTATAAAATATGTTTTTGTGCCTAACCACTACAATATGCTTTATCTTCAACTGTCCGGCGCAATGAGATATAAAAAGTTCCCCGAAATAAACGAAGAATGGGTAAGAGTTAACGAGGAGTATGAAGACGGCAACGGTCCGATGCCTGCCCATTACGGCTTTATCGGCAAGGATATATGGGAGCATGAAGAGGTTTCTTCTTTGTGCAGCCTTTTTGAAAGCTATGGAATAGAGGTTGTTCCTGAAATCCAGGCATTTGGCCATGCGCAGTATATAACCTGTGCTTATCCTGAAGTTGCAGAAAAGAAAGAAGAAGCCAAGCAGCTTGCCTTAGATATTGGTGCAGGCGATCTTACACCAAGCACAGAGTTCTATCATGTTATGTGCCCTAACCATTCAAGATATTATGAAATACTTTTTGGAATTATAGACGAGGTAATTGAGACTGTAAAACCAAAACGATTTATCCATATGGGACACGATGAAATCCATAATTACGGCTTCTGTCCTGCTTGTGAGGGAATGGAAAAAAGCGATATTTTAGCAAAAGAAATTAATACCTTAAATTCCTATATCAAAGAAAAGGGATTTAAAATGATGATATGGGGGGATATGGTTCAGCACCAGTATTACAGTACTCCTTCAGCCATCAACAAACTTGATAAGGATATTATAATGCTTGATTTTATCTGGTATTTCCATACTGATGAGGATACTGAGGATAATTTACTTTCACATGGTTTTAAAGTAATAATGGGCAATATGTACTCAAGCCACTATACCAGATATGAAAAGCGTATTGCAAAGGAAAATATGCTTGGTGCTCAAACATCAACCTGGCTTGAAATGAGTGAAAAGTCTTATGCTTATAACGGCAAATTCTATGATTTTATTTATTCGGGACTGCTTATGAGCTCTGAAAGCTATCGTGAGGATATGAGACTTTCCTATAACGAAATTATAAAGCCGGTTATTAAGGAAGTTCGCGAAAAAATCGGAAACCTCAATTTTAGTAAAAATGAAAAAAGTCTTTGTTTTGATGGAAAGAGTAAAAATATCCCATTTGATATAAGAGATACTCTAAAGTATAATAATGCTATCAAACTTGACTTTAAGAATACTGAAACTACCGTTATGGTGGAGGATTACATAGATTATATAACAATAACTCACGCCACTGACACTGATGCCCAAAGAATAATGTGGAATAAGCCGGAAAAGATTGCTGAATATATTATTACATACGAGGACGGAACAGTTTACAAAGAGGACATCTGCTACGCAGCGGAAATCTATAAATATAAATCGGTTTACGGCGATATTATTAAGGAGGACCATTTCAGGCATCTTGGATATCAGGGTACCTACCTTACCATTCCCGAATGTGGAAAAACAAGTCTTGGCGAAGATTTTACAATTGGAAAATACAGTTTCAGAAACCTTGAATCGTCAAAAAAAGTTAAAAGCCTTACATTTAAACATCTTGGCAATACTGGGGCAAAAATAATTATTTTTGACATTTCAATAAATAAACTTTGATTTGGATATTTTCCAAATCACTCAAATTAAAAGGAGGATTGGTTTTATGAAAAAATACTTAAAACCTGAGCTTGCAGTAACAGAAATTGCGAGCAAACAACCCATAAGCAACGGCTTAGCAATATGGCTGGAAAGTAGCGGTGCAGAGAATACAAATGAAATCTCTGTCGTTGCCTTCAGCGTAGAAAGTTAAAGGAGGGAAGAATATGAAAAAACTATTATCATTACTATTGGTAATATCAGTTGTTTTAATGTGCTTTGGAAGTGTTTCTTTAGTGGCATTTGCTGATGAACCAGTTGTGTATAACGGGGTTAGTTATACACCTATTTCAACAAGCGACGATTTCACCAAGTTAATCACTGAAAATTCAAGCGGAGACTTTGCTATTGTAACTGATGATGTTTCGGTTACTTCACCTATTGCTTCTTTTTCAGGAACCTTAATCGGTCTTGATATAAGTTCCGGAACACCTGTTGAGGCGATGAGGACTATTACGGTTAATATTAATTCGGACAGTGCTGTTGGTCTATTTGTAAGTGTATCTGGCGGTGCTCATATAAAAAACATTAAGGTAACAGGTACGATTAATGATACAGGGAAAACAGATACCTACACAGCAGGTTTTGTTGGCACCTCTAATTCAGGAACAAATACCTTTGAAAATTGTGAAAATGCTACAATAATTAATAACCAGTCAACATACGTGGGTGGTATTTTAGCATATTCGAATGGAGGTACTGTAAATTTTATAAATTGTAAAAATACATCAGATTTAGAATTTGGGACAAATTATGTTGGAGGCATTGTTGCTTCTGCTAAAACATTAAATATGACAAAGTCTTCCAATACAGGAAATATTCAAGCATTTCGATATGCAGGAGGCTTAGTTGCTTCTAATGCCAGTACTAAAGGTAATATTAGTATTTTGACATCCTGGAATTTAGGCAATGTTAAGATAACCGCAACTTCAAAAGAAGCTAACGTAGGCGGTATAATAGGTAAAGTAGATTATAACGCTAATATTGAAGATTGTTATAATATGGGACCAGTAACAAAAAATAATTATGGCAACAGCGGTGATATTGTTGGAGTGAACTTATCATCTACTGCAGGATATACAGTTAATATCAAAAATTGTTATTCAATTTCAAAAACAGATAACACTCTTATAAATGTAACTGGCAATACAGGAACTTGCTCTGTTTCCAATTGTTATTATCTTTCTAAAACTACAGGCGCAGAAACTAATGGCATTAAACCTTTATCAGATACCGATATGCAGGATTATAACGAATTTACAGGCTTTGATTTTACAAATGTTTGGGTTATGACTTCATCAAATAATGATAACAGTAAGTATTATCTGTATCCTCAGCTTAGAGGCAATCTATATTACCCTGAAACTCCTGAAACACCTGAAGAACCGGAACCGGAACCAGAGCCAGAGCCTGAGCCGGAACCTGAGCTTGGTACTGAGGAAAACCCATATAAAATTACAACAGCTGAGGAATTTACTTCACTTATAAATGCGAATAAAGGTACAGGCAAATACTTCAGACTTGAAGATAACATTTCCTTAGGGGATAAAGAGTTAGATAAATCTTATAATCCTGTTGATTTCCAAGGTGTGTTTGATGGTAATAATAAAACAATAACTCTTTATATTAATAATACAACACTTACTTATGCAGGCTTATTTGGAAGTGTTGCTGCAGGAAGTAAAATAAAGAATTTAACAGTAGGCGGAGAAATAAACACCGTTCTTAATAAATCTTATACCGGTGGTATAGCAGGAATTATTGACACTACTGACATTGATAACTGTACAAATAATGCTGATATTATCGCAACAGGAGATAACGGAACAACTGCAGCAGGTATTTATGCTAATGTAAGTGCCGGAACATGTAATATAACAAATTGTGTGAATAATGGCAGAATTTACGGCGAAGGAAATTGCAGTGGTATCGCAGGTTATATAAACGCAGGAGTATCAAATTATAAAAATTGTGTTAATAATGGATATATCGGCGGCTCATTTAATGACGTTGTTTCCAATTATAACGGAGGCATAGTTGCAAGATGTAACAGAGCAACAATTGAAAATTGCACAAATAACGGTCAGGTTACAGGTTATAGTTACGCAGGCGGTATTTTGGGTAATAAAACCGGTAATCATGAAACAATTGTTAAAACCTGTGTAAACAATGGTACTGTAAATGCAATGAAATCATTTGAAGACGGCGGAAATGTTGGTGGAATTGTTGCGCAATATGCAGAAAAAGCAACAGGTTCATTAACTATTACAAGTTGTAATAATTTTGGTGCAATCTTTAATCATAATGATTATGTTGTAAGACCTGTTATTAGTAACCCTTCAGCAAATGTAACCATTTCGGAATGTGATTATCTTGCATTTGATAATACCTACGACGATGGTATTGACAACACAACTTTAAAAACAAAAGAAGAGCTTTCAAACCTTGATTTGTCAAAACTTTATTTAGTTACAAATAGTGCGGCAGATAATGGTATATATTCAAGTGAAAATAAAAACTTCTATGCTTATGAAAATTCAATAATAAACTACATAGCAGACGGAGATGAAGATTATACTGTAATTGAAGCTAATGTTAATGGTGTACCTGTTACAGTAAATGAAGGCGCATTTTCATTTGTGGTTAGTGAAGACACTATTGTTTCTGTTATCTTTACAATTCCTCAAATCGGTGTAACAGAGCCTGTTAAGTTTGCCCTTGATACTGTTTCTCTTAACGATTCTATTTTAACAGAGGAAGCAAAGGCAGAAATAGGTGATGCAACAAAAGGCGCATTATTCTTCTCTAAATTCTCAGTAAGAGAATCTGACTTAGAATACGGATTTGTATTCTCTAAAGATAATGTTATTGACGAAAATGATACTTTAAAGGCAGCGTCAAAACCTGAGGCAGTTGCAGTATTTTACGGAAATAACGATACAAAACCCTATTATATGGCTTCATATATTAAAGATAAGAACGGAGAATTCACTTTCTTTAATATTAATGAATTTACCTTAAATGTAGACTTTGTAGAATAAAACATAAAGAACAGTTATACAAGGGAGGAGTCTAATCCTCCCTTGTATAGACTAAGTTCATTCTGACTTGATATTACTTTTGTTTTTTGTTTAAAGTAAATTATAACAAAGTTTACTTTAAAGAGAAAATTTTAACTGATATAGAAAATGTATTGTGAAAGGATGTACAGATATGAAAAAAATTTTATCTCTTATACTTATAGTATGTATGTTGATTAGCTTAACCTCATACACAGGGTATGCAAACACATATCAGAAAGGAGACGGCACAAAGGATAATCCTTATGTGATTACAAATGAAACTGAGTTTAATGCTATAAGGAATAATCCTTCGGCGCATTATATATTAACCGGTGATATTATTCTTTCTGAAAATTATATTCCATTTGAATTTTCAGGAAGTTTAACGGGTGCCAATGAGGAAGTTCCTTATTCCATAACCATTAATATTGATTCATACTCATCCTATACAAATCCTATAGGTTTATTTACCATACTTAATAACGCAACCTTAAAGAATTTAAAATTAAAGGGGCGTGTTTCCGGTTATTCTTATGTTGGAGGATTTTTCGGAAGAACAGTAGATGTTGTATCTTCCCTTGTTTTAGAGAATCTTATAAACGAAGCAACTGTTATCGGTAAAGGTAGCTATGTAGGTGGTATCGGCGCTTCAGCTGCACCGGGTGTTAAGGCAAGCAATCTTATAAATTCGGGAGCAATATATTCAAAAGGCTATGCCGGTGGTATATTTGCTATATCCTATGATGCCGAAAAACTTGGAAATTCAGGCTTTGTTAAGGCAGAAGGGGACTATGCAGGCGGAATAGTTGGTGAGCTTAAGGGTGAACTTTCAAAATGCTATAACAGTGGTAATGTCAGTGCTGTATCCTTTGCGGGCGGCATTGCAGGTAGTATAAACGGAGAAGAGCTTGTGATTTCAGAATCCTTTAATATCGGTGAAATCAGTGCTTCCAATACTAATAAATTAAATATCGGCGGAGGTATTGTAGGAGGAATTAAAACCTTAATTAACAATAATGTTACTATTAAAGAAACCTATAATGCTTCTAAGGTTGTAAATAATAACTATATTTATCCAAGCTACCTTCCTTATGACGAAACTAACTTTATTGACCTTAAAGAAGTATATTATATAGCAGATACAGATGCAAAAATTCAGAACGCACAATGGGTTACATCCCCGCAGGCATTAATCTCAAATTTAGGGGAAGCCTTTATAGAAAAAGAGGAAATTATTTTTCCGGTTTTAGCCGACGTAGAATTTAAAAGCTATGTTGCACCAACCGAAGAAATTATTCCTGAAGATGATAAGGAACCACTTGATTTAAGCTTTAACAAGACAAAAGAATATATTCTTCTTAACTCTTTGGGGATTATAGGAAGCTATAATGAACCATCACAAAACTTAACAAGAGGGGAATTTGCAGATTTAGTTTCAAAGGCATTTTTATATAATCTTTCGTATACCGAAAAAGATTCATATGTTTTTTATGATATTGACGGATCTTACTCTTACTATGATGCAATAAAAGCCGTTACAGATTTAAAAATTATGACTCCGGACGGTTATAACCGTTTCTATCCGGACAGAATTATAACTGTAAATGAGGCAGTAACCGCTATTATAAGAGCAGTAGGCTACGAAATTTATGCAGTA
>JAZOVB010000070.1:0-1614 GCA_045658425.1 Clostridia bacterium
GTTCAAGATAAAAGTTGTAAATGCTTATTTATCAAAAGAAGGTGGAACAGAATTTCTTGCAAAGAAATACAATGTAGCAAGATGCTGTATTAGACAATGGGTCGCGCAATACAAAGCTACAGGAAAAATAACACAACCTACGCGATATTTTAGCGGAGAATTTAAGCTAAAAGTGTTAAACTATCAGCAAGAGCATCATCTTTCAGATTCACAGATATCATTGATTTTCGGTATTACAAATATTGGAACTATCTGTGCATGGCGAAAGAAATATATTACCGGTGGTACAGAAGCTCTGTTTAAAAAACAAGGCAGGTATTCAAAAATGCCAAAAAAAAGTTTAATACCAAATAAACCAAGAGAAGAATGGACAAAAGACGAAGAACTAGCTTATCTTCGCATGGAGAATGATTACTTAAAAAAATATCTGGCCTTAGTTCAGGAAGACGAGAAAAAGAAACAGCAGCAGAAAAAAGACAGAGAAAAGTCGAAGCTGTCAGAGAACTAAGGTCAAAATACAATGTTTCAGATCTAACAAAACTTACTGGTTTGCCAAGAAGCTCATTCTATTACTCTGATACTCATCCGAAACATGATAATCACCAAGAAGAGCGAGAACTTGTCCAGCAGATTTATCACGAGAATAAAGGCCGTTATGGCTACAGAAGGATTACTTTAGAGTTCAGAAACAGAGGTTTGACAACTAATCACAAAGTAATTCAGAAACTGATGCATGAAGAACACATTGTATGTAAAGTTCGTCAGCATAAATATAATTCCTATAAAGGTCAGATAGGCAAAGTTGCTCCTAACCTTTTGCAGCGGGATTTCAGTACAACAAAACCTAATGAAAAATGGGTTACGGATGTTACACAGTTTAATCTGTTTGGAACAAAACTTTATCTATCTCCGATTCTTGATTTACATGATCAGTCATTAGTCAGCTGGAATCTTTCTGACTGCCCTAATTATGCTCAGACAGTTGATATGCTTGAGAAGGCTTTTGCACAAATCCCTGATGGAACAAATCTGATTCTGCATTCTGATCAGGGCTGGCAGTACCAGATGTATGACTATCAGAGACGTCTGAAAGAAAAGGGAATCAGACAGAGTATGTCACGCAAAGGCAACTGTCTTGATAATTCAGTGATGGAAAATTTCTTTGGATTATTAAAGTCAGAGCTTTTATATTTACATGAGTTTGAATCTGTCGAGCATTTCAAAAAAGAATTAATTGAATATTTGACTTGGTACAACGAAAAAAGAATTAAGGTTAAATTAAAAGGACTGACCCCTTTACAATTTAGGAATCAGTCCTTAAAATCAGCCTAGTTAAAGTGTCCAATAATTGGGGTGCACTTCATAACTGAGGTCTTTTTTTGTTTAAAAATATTAATATCACACAATTATATGCTATGCTAATTTTTATTAAAAAGGTTTACTAAATGATAAAGTGGTGATATTCTGATAAAGATGGTTTTATGAAAAATCATCTTTTGTTTTTTAGGAGGAAAAATAAATGAAAAAAACATTGCTGCTCTTGTCAGTAATTGCAATCTTAGTTTCATCATGTGCTTCAACATCAAAGCCAAGCGATGAAAAACTAAAAGCTAC
>JAZOVB010000071.1:0-1587 GCA_045658425.1 Clostridia bacterium
TCGGATATGATTTTAACAATTATTTATTAATTGACAAAAAGGCAAATATATGATAGAATACATAAGTTGAAAAGTATTGAATATCATTCAGATTAATAATTACGCGGGTGTGGCGGAATTTAAGTGACACCCCGTGAATCGAGCGAAGCGACGATGAATGGTTGGGTGGAACTTATGGCAAAACTGCCGATGAGACAAGTGCCCCCTACGGCACGATGGCGAATCGTTGCAGTTGACGGCTGGCAGACTAAACTTATAAAAAGACACAATTTAATAAATTTGCAGGTATGGCGGAATTGGCAGACGCGCATGGTTCAGGTCCATGTGAGGGCAACTTCATGCAGGTTCAAGTCCTGTTACCTGCACCAAAAAAGAAGCGTAATTTTGATACAAAGTTACGCTTCTTTTTCTTTGCCCGAAACCACAGTATTTAAGGGATTTACCCAAAAAGAAAAGTTTTACAGTGAATTATATAGTAGAAAAAAAGATAGTTTTTATTACTAAATATGCAAACATAAATTCACTATGAACTTTTCTCAAAGTAAAATGCACCGAAATAAGTTTCGTAGTGAAACTGGCGGTGCATTTTTGTTTTATAAAATTTAAAAACGTATTTTTATAAGTTCGATAGCCTCAATTCAATTTCTTTTATAACTTCAATAAAAAATTCGTCACTTTTATCTGTAGGATCAGGCAACCCCCAATTATCGTCAAAGTTTTTTCCAATATAAGGGCAGCCTACATCACACCCCATAGAAATGGAAATATCAGGAGTAGGGATTTTGTCTATTGTCTTTGAATACTGTTCCTTTTCCATATCAATCCCGTAAAGTTCTTTCATCAGCCTTACAGCATCTTGATTTATACAAGGCTTTGTTTCAGTTCCTGCTGAATAGAAATCGTATTTATCGCTCATAAAGTATTTACCGAGAGCTTCTGCAATTTGACTACGGCAAGAATTATGAACACATATAAAAGCTATTTTCTTTTTCATAATAACACCTTAAAATCCTAACTTATGAAATAACTTTTCAACCTCTGTCGCTTTAAGCACTTTACCCATAGAAACGACTTTTTCGTTTACAACAAGCGCAGGCATACTCATAACACCATATTCCATAACCTTTTTCATATCGGTAATGTATTCAACCTCAATGTCAAGTCTCATATTTTTTACTGCTTCTTTTGCATTTTCATACTGTGTATGACAAGATGGACAGCCAGCCCCCAAAACCTTTATGCAACAAATACCGTCTTTTTCTTCCGAACAACAATCATTCGTAATCTCTGCCGCCTCTGATGTAGTACAACCACAGTTACACGCACACGCCAGAGATTTCTTTTCTTCTTCCTTTTTCTTTCCAAAACCAAATAATGACATAATAAATACCTCCAAAAATTTATATAATTATATTTTGTATTGCATTGAAGAAATACCCAACAAGGATAATCCCAACAGTACAAATTGCAATAAATATTCCGAGCAGTTTCGGTTTAACCGCCTTGCGGAGCATAATCATTGACGGGAGTGAAAGAGTCGTTACGCCCATCATAAACGAGAGTACAACGCCAAGCTGTGCTCCTTTT
>JAZOVB010000072.1:0-3333 GCA_045658425.1 Clostridia bacterium
ACCTGTGTTTTTGCCTCATTCTATCTAAAAATTTCCTAATTTGAAAATTCTTGTAGAACCTATAACCTTTTAAAATTGAGATTTTTTAAGGCGAAAGGTTTCGATAATACGAGGTATATCGGAACCGACAACGAAGAAAAATCCTATTTTTAAAGGCTTGAGGCGAGTTCGGATAGCTCTCCGATGGCTAAATAAAACTAAGGAGAAAAAATGAATATTAAAAAACTTACCAAAACGGCAATAATTGCCGCCCTTTACTGTGTACTTACTCTTACTTTAGCACCTATAAGCTATGGTATATTGCAGCTGAGAGTGTCGGAGGTTCTTACCGTTCTTCCGAAATTTTCCAAAAGCTCAATCTGGGGACTTACCTTAGGTTGTCTTTTATCCAATTATATCGGTATGATGTTTATGAGTACTGCAGGAGTGATAGATGTAATTTTCGGTACTCTTGCAACCTTACTTGCTGCAATATGTTCCTATTCGATGAGAAAAACCAAATGGCTTGTTCCATTGTTTCCCACTTTATTCAATGGCTTGATTGTGGGCGGTTATCTGCATTTTATAGCCTTTAAAAATGTAAACATACTACTTTGTATGTTGTTTGTTGCTTTGGGAGAGGGAATAGTTACCTACATACTGGGTATTCCTTTTATAAATTTTATTATGAAACATAAGAAAATAGGAGAAATTCTTAATGATTAATATTGAAAAATATCTTAACAAGGTTGAAAAACCCTCTCGTTATGTGGGAGGGGAATTCGGAAGCATAATAAAGGATAAAGAGAAAGTAAATATAAGAGTTGCTTTCTGTTTTCCCGATACTTACGAAATCGGAATGTCCCATCTTGGTTTAAGATGTATCTATAATGTGCTTAACTCAATTTCCGATGTGTGGTGTGAAAGGAGCTTTATGCCCTGGACAGATATGGAAGCGGTACATAAGGAAAATAATATCCCTCTTTATGCCCTTGAATCCAAGGATGCATTGTCTGATTTTGATATGCTGGGCTTTACACTTCAGTATGAAATGAGTTATACAAATGTCCTCGCAATGCTTGATTTGTCGGGAATTCCGTTTCTGTCAAAAGACAGGAAGAACTCTCATCCCATAATTTGTGCAGGAGGTCCCTGTGCAGTTAATCCCGAACCCTTAGCTGAAATTATAGACTTCTTTATGGTGGGTGAGGGAGAAGAGGTATGGCCCGAGATAATTGAGCTTTACCGTGAATATAAAAATAAAGAAAACTATGTTAAGGATGAATTTTTACTTGCCCTTACAAAAATAAAAGGTGTATATGTTCCGAAATTTTACGAAGTCGATTATAACGAAGACGGAACTATAAAGGAAAGACGCTCTCTTTGTGGTGCTCCCGAAACAGTTGAAAAAAGGGTAGTTGAGGATTTTGATAAGCTTCCTCATCCCGAAAATATAATTGTTCCCTATACCGAAATAGTGCATGACCGTGTTACAGCGGAAATTTTCAGAGGCTGTATAAGAGGCTGTCGATTCTGTCAGGCAGGGTTTATTTACCGACCCGTAAGAGAAAAAACTCCTGAAAATATTGTTGACCTTGCAATTAAATCTCTTGAAGCTACCGGTTATGATGAGGTTTCTTTATGTTCTTTAAGTACAAGTGATT
Organism: Clostridia bacterium; assembly: GCA_045658425.1. Lineage (GTDB taxonomy): Bacteria > Bacillota > Clostridia > UMGS1840 > HGM11507 > SIG450. The sequence continues at coordinate 1,644 of JAZOVB010000072.1, forward strand.
ACACAAGACTTACCGAGCTTACCGATAATCTTATGAAATATACAAATGAAAGAAAAATTAATTTCTGTTTACCATCACTTCGTGTTGATAATTTTGATTTGGACCTTGCAAAAAAAGTCCAGGAGGTAAGAAAAACCTCTCTTACCTTTGCACCTGAAGCGGGTACTCAGAGAATGAGAGATGTAATCAATAAAAATGTAACCGAGGAGGATGTATTAAAAACCTCTGAATTGATATTTAAAAACGGATGGAACAGCGTTAAATTCTATTTTATGATTGGTCTCCCTTATGAAACCGATGCAGATGTTTTAGGAATAAAAGAACTTGCCTTTAAGGTTCAGGATACTTATTTTTCAATTGATAAGCCTCAAAGACCAAAGGGGACAAGAATAACTGTAAGCACCTCATCCTTTGTTCCGAAGCCATTTACCCCATTTATGTGGGCAGCACAGGACAGAATGGAAACTCTAAGACATAAGCAGGATATTTTAAAGAATGAAATGAAATCAAGACTTATAAACTATAACTGGCACGATGCGGATTTGTCTGTCTTGGAAGGAGTTTTTGCAAGAGGTGACAGAAGACTCGGTAAAATCCTTATTGATGCTTATAATAAAGGTTGTCGCCTTGACGGATGGCAGGAGCACTTTAAATATGATAAATGGATGGAAGCCTTTGAAGAAAACAATATGGATTACTCCTTCTATAATCACAGAGAAAGAAGCTACGATGAAATTCTTCCATGGGACTTTATCGATGTTGGTGTTACAAAGAAATTCTTAATGGCAGAAAACGAAAAGGCAAAGAAAGCCGCAACCACACCGAACTGCCGACAAAAATGTGCAGGATGCGGAGTAACCCGTTTAGTAAATTGTAAGGAGTGTTCCAATGAACTTAAGAATTAAATTCAATAAAACAAAAGAGGCTAAATATATTTCTCATCTTGATCTTTTAAGAACCTTTAACAGAATGATAATGAGAAGTATGCTTACCCCGGCATATTCCCAGGGTTTTAACCCTCATATACTTCTTGCGTTTTTGCAACCCTCATCGGTAGGTATGGAAACAAAAGGGGATTGTGCCGACCTTACCGTTTCGGGTACATATAATCTTAATGAAGTCATGGAAAACCTTAAGGAAAATGCTCCCGAGGGAATTGAAATTATCCGGGTAAGTGATGCGGAAGAGCCAAAATTCAATTCTCTTGCCTTTGCTGAATATACCGTAAACCTTGAGGTCGATGCATCAAAAGACGATATAATAGAATTCTTAAGAAAAGACGAAATATTAATCGATAAGAAAACCAAAAAAGGTGTGAAAGAGGTAGATATCAAACCTCTTATGGTATCTTATGAGGTGCTTGACGGTATAACCTTAAAGCTTACCTTAAAAGCGGGAAGCACCGAAAACTTAAATCCTCAGCTTTTAATAAAAGCTATGGAAAAATATATGGGTGTTACTGTGGAATATACTGAAATTATAAGAGAAAAACTGTTAACGGAAAACGGCGAAGCCTTTTAGGTTTTGCCGTTTATAATATGATCACTATGTAATATTTTGTGGAAAAATGTATTTTTTTGTATACTATATACAAAAAATAAAATATTCAATAAGTACTTTTGACGAAAATGTAAAAAAATATTTGACAACTAAGTTTATAATGTGTATAATGATTTTATAAGTTTTAAAA
>JAZOVB010000073.1:0-17384 GCA_045658425.1 Clostridia bacterium
GTTCATCCCTCAAAGCCTTGATTTTAACTTATTAACGTTCTTATTTTTAATAAGCTTTACCCCAGTATACCATTGCTTTTGCTTTTTTACCACAGCAAACACAGGTATCTGAAAGCTCTTCCTGTTCAAAAGGCATACATCTTGCAGTTGCAGTTGTATCCTCTTTTATTTTATTTTCACACTCAACATCGCCGCACCACATAGCTTTTACAAAACCGGGCTTAGTGGCAACAATTTCTTTAAATTCCTCGTAAGTTTTAGCAACATTTGTTGTTTCTTCACGGTGGTTAAGAGCTTTAGTAAACAGAGCATTCTGGATATCTTCAAGAAGCTCTCCGACTTTTGTTTCAAGCTCGTCAAGAGAAACAATAATCTTTTCTCTTGTATCTCTTCTTACAAGAACACACTGATTTTTTTCAATATCCTTCGGACCGATTTCCAGACGAAGAGGAACGCCCTTCATTTCGTATTCAGAGAATTTCCAGCCGGGAGTCTTATCAGAAGCATCAATTTTAACTTTAAATGATGAAGAAAGCTTATTTTTTATTTCTTCTGCTTTCTCTAAAACTCCGCCTTTATGCATAGCAATAGGAAGAATAACAAGCTGAACAGGAGCAATTTTCGGAGGTAAAACCAGACCGCTGTCATCCCCGTGAACCATAATAACCGCACCGATAAGTCTTGTAGTTACTCCCCATGAGGTCTGGAACACATTCTGTTTTTTATTATCTTTATCGGTATATTCAATACCAAAGGCTTTGGCAAAACCATCACCAAAGTTATGAGATGTACCTGACTGCAATGCTTTACCATCGTGCATAAGACTTTCAATAGTATATGTAGCAACTGCTCCTGCAAATTTTTCCTTATCTGTTTTTCTTCCCTTTACAACAGGAATTGCAAGGTAATCTTCACAGAATTTTGCATATACATTAAGCATCTTAATTGTTTCTTCCTGAGCCTCCTCAGCTGTTGCATGAGCTGTATGACCTTCCTGCCATAAGAATTCAGCAGAACGAAGAAACGGTCTTGTGGTTTTCTCCCATCTTACAACAGAACACCACTGATTATATAGTTTCGGCAAGTCTCTGTGAGACTCAATTATATTTTTATAATGTTCGCAGAATAAGGTTTCAGATGTAGGGCGGACACAAAGTCTTTCCTGAAGCTTTTCGGTACCGCCATGTGTTACCCAGGCAACCTCGGGTGCAAATCCCTCTACATGGTCTTTTTCTTTCTGAAGAAGACTTTCAGGAATAAACATAGGCATATAAATATTTTCGTGACCTGTTTCTTTGAACATAGAGTCTAACACGCTTTTCATATTTTCCCAGATAGCATAAGCATAGGGTCTTATTACACAGCACCCTTTAACTGAGGTGTACTCAATTAAGTCGGCCTTTTTTACTATATCGGTATACCATCTGGCAAAGTCAACATCCATTGATGTTATTTCTTCTACAAATTTCTTTTCGTTACTCATAATTAAAACCTAACCTTTCTTATCACTTAATTGTAACTAAAAATCAGGTTTATGTCAATAGTTTTAAGCTTATTTATACTTTTTCTTTGTAGCTTCACCGCCTCTTAAGTGCCTTTCTGCTTTATTTATGTCAAGAACTTCTCTTATCTTTATGTATAAATCTCTGTTAATTTTCTTAAGGCGTTCTGTAACATCCTTGTGAACAGTAGATTTGGATATACCAAAATTTTTCGCAGCAGCACGTACAGTTGATTTTGTTTCAATTATATATCGTGCAATTTGTGTTGTTCTTTCCTCAATATCTTTATTCATAAAAAATGCTCCTTTATTCACATATTTAATTAAAATATATGAAATCAAGAAGCATTTAATTACAATTTAAGCTTTAAATGAAAATTCGAAATTTCCGATTTTCTTCTCATTTACACGGTATTTACCAAGAGGGCTTAATCCCGAACCGGGAAAAATAACCAATGCACCGTCAGCAACGGTTTTCTTAGGCTTATAGTGAACAATATATGGTACAGTATCGGTTGTTCCGGGGATATTATCCCATAATTTGTATCTAACCACTCATTTCAAATTTTACATTTTTTTATCTTTGGTTGCAGGATTATTTATAAGATTTCCGTTTTGTTCAAACCTTGAACCGTGACAGGAACAATCCCATGAATGTTCCGCTTTATTATATTTTAATGCACAACCCATGTGAGGGCATCTTGGAGTGCGAAGAGTAAATATACCTGATATAGCTTCACCCACATTTAATGCAAACTGAGGATGAAGTATACTTCTTGAAGGAGAATATAAATCTACATATCGGTTTTTTCTTCCGCATATCATATCCGAAAGCATCATAGCAGAAACCATAGAGGATGTCATTCCCCATTTATTAAAACCTGTTGCAACATACAAATCATTTGTCAGACAGGAATATCTGCCTATATAGGGTATACCATCAAGAGTCATACAATCCTGAGTTGCCCATCTTCCGATTTCTTGCGACTCTCTATAATATTTTTTTGCAACCTTAACTATTTCTTCCCATCCACCACTTTTTTTACCTGTCCGCTGACCGCCTCCGCCCAGTAATAACACATCATTATAGTTTCTGAAGGATAATCCGTCATTTGCTTCATCCACATACATATCATTTAATTTCACGGCATTTTTAAGTGCAATCACATAAGACCTGTGCTGATACATTTTAAGAAAATATCCACCGTGTTTATTGATAAAAGGAAAATGAGTTGCAACTATAATTTTCTTTGCTTCTATTTTACCTTTATCCGAAACGGCTACATTATTTTTTATTTCAAAAATTTTAGTATTCTCGTATATCTTTAAATCTTTGGAAATATCCAGAGCAAATTTCAAAGGATGAAATTTACCTTGATTTTCAAACATTACTGCACCCGAAATATCAAAAGGAAGTTCTGTTTGTTTACAAAATTTTGCTTTTACACCAATTTTATATAATGCTTCCGCTTCCTTTTCAATTACAGCTTGGTTATTTAAAGAGTACACATAGGAATTACATATTTCAAAATTACCATTTCGGGATGCAATTTCCTTAATCTTATCAAAAGCGGATTTCTGGCTATCATAATACAAATAAGCTTTCTCAATGCCGTATTTTTTTAATATTTTATCATATATTAGTCCGTGCTGAACAGTAACCTTTGCAGTAGTTGAATTGGTCACACCTGTGAAAACTCTGTCGGCTTCTGCAATTACACAGTCTACCCCTTTATTTTTCAGCATATATGCACAAAGAATTCCACACATTCCTCCGCCGATAATCAAAACATCCGTTTTAATATTTTCCTTAAGAAAATCGTATTTTTTAAACTCAATATCATTATTCCATATTGATTTCATAATTTCACTCCGTTTTTTTATTAGTATACCCTGATACAAAACGAGAAATTCTATAAAAATATCTAATGACACTATTCTTAAATTAAGCGGATAATAAGGTTCTGTCGAAGACAGGTTCTTATATTTGCCCTTTAACTGTGCCAAGCACAATATCACTTGGCATAAGCACAACTCCATTTTGTGTCCACAAACGGTCAAATGATGTTGAGTCCTGCGGACACAAACACAAAAAAACACACACTCAAAAGAGTGTGTGTTTTTTTGGTCGGAGTGACAGGACTTGAACCTGCGACACCGCGCCCCCCAGACGCGCGCGCTACCAACTGCGCTACACCCCGATATTTGTAACATATTGATTTTACACTATTTCAATAAAAAAATCAAGCACTTTTTTCAATTTTCAAAAATAATTTTAAAGAAGCTGTGAATTTTTACAGCAGACTAAGTTTAAATGAAATTGCTCATCATACAAGTTTTTATAATGCCCATCATTTCCAAAGAACCTTTAAAAAATATCATCCTAAATCCCCTGCAAAATACAGAAAAGAATTATATGAGATTATAACAAAATAAAAAATATCCGAATTTTGAAGTGAACCCTAAAAGTTTAGATACTTTTTTGGGAGCATATCAGTCTTCGGATATTTTTATTTTTCAAATATTTTTAAACACTGCGAAATCCTCTGCCTATTATCTCGCTGCTTGTTGTAACAATTATAAAAGCAGACGGGTCTATTTCTTTAATTGCATTTCTTAATTTAATAGCTTCAATTCGTTTGCAAACTGTATGTATCATTGTTTTTTCATCCTTGGTATATTCCCCTACCACAGTACTGGTTGTTACACCATGATGAAGGGTTTTTATAATATATTCAGAAATTTTTTCTCTTTCTGATGTGATAACAATAAAATACTTACAGGTATTAAGACTTTCAACAACACCGTCAACAATAAAGGCTTTAGCAAAAAGTCCCAGCAAGGAGAAAAGTCCTGTCTTAACATCAAATACTATAAATGAACTTGCGGCAACTATAAAATCAACACACAGAAGCGATTTCCCCACATCTATACTTGTATATTTTTTTAAAATCAATGCGGCTATATCTGTTCCTCCGGAGGAAGCATTTGAATTAAATATCATTGCGGCACCGATTGAAGTTAAAAGCATTGCATAGGTAAGCTCTAAAAATGGTTGATTGGTAAGCGGTGAGTTCAAGGGGATAAAATATTCAAGAGCATATGTTATTCCCGAATAGAACATACTGCAATAAACAGTTTTTATTCCGTTTTGCTTTCCTAAAAAGATAAAGCCTAAAAGCAAAAGGGCTATATTAAGTCCCCAAATCCACACAGCCGCGGTAATCGGTGTTATTTTAGCAAGAATTGTACCGATACCGGTCACACCGCCTGTTGCAAAACCATTTGGAATTTTAAAGAAGTATACACCAAATGAAAGGAGGATACATCCCAGATTCATAGTAATAAAATTAAGAATTTTTTTATTTTTCACCATATTTTTTCCTTTCCATATTTAGAATAATTCGGGATTGTATGAGTATACATTTCATCCAAAACGAACGGATAATATCCGCCCTCTGCCTCCTCAATGAGAAGACTAAGGGGTGTTATAGCTCTAAGTATTCTTTAGCGTTATAATAGCTTATTTCCTCTACAATTTTCTTTAACAGTTTTGGATCATCAGGGTATTCCCCTGCTTCAACCCATTCACCAATTAATGAACACATTATTCTTCTGAAATATTCATGTCTTGTATAGGAAATAAAGCTTCTTGAGTCGGTTAACATTCCTACAAAAGTGCTTAAAAGTCCAAGATTGGCAAGAGCTTTCATCTGTTCTCTCATTCCATCTTTCTGATCATTGAACCACCAACCTGAGCCGAACTGGATTTTTCCTTTATACGGGCCTTTCTGGAAGTTACCCAGCATTGTGCCTATAACATAATTATCCTTTGGATTTAAAACATATAGGATAGTTTTAGGCAAGATTTCATTAAGTTCAAGATTATTAAGGAAAGCAGAAAGCTTTTCCGCGATACACAAATCATTAATTGAGTCAAAGCCCACATCGGCTCCAAGAAGATTATACATTCTTGTGTTATTATTTCTTAAAGCACCTATATGAAGCTGCATTGTCCAACCGAGTTTAACATACTGGGCAGCACAAAGAGAAAGAATATCCGTCTTATATATTTCCTCTTCGTCACGGGTTATTTCCCCGCCGTTTATTCTCTTTTCAAAAACTGCCTTTGCATCCCCTGTTTTAAAAGGAACATATTCAAGAGCGTGGTCGGACAGTTTACATCCCATACTGTTAAAGAAAGCTATTTTTTCAACTAACCATTTCTTTAATGAGTCATAGTCTTTTACGCCGATAGCTTCAATATAAGGAAGAAAGGTTTCCTTGCCTATTTCAACAGCTTTATCCGGTCTCATAGTTGGTAAAACCTTTGTTTTGAAGCCGCTTTCTTTAATTTGTTTATGATACATTAAATCATCTGCCGGGTCATCTGTTGTACAAAGTGCTTCAACACCTGACATTTCAATAAGACCTTTAGCGCGATAATTTTCAGTTTCTAAACATGCGTTACATTTATCCCATATTGCCTTTGCTGTATCGGGAGTAAGTATTTCATCAACATCAAAATATCTTTTGAGTTCAAGCTGAGTCCAGTGAAATAACGGATTACCGATTGCCATTGGCAAGGTTTCAGCCCATTTTTCCCATTTTTCATAATCAGAGGCATTACCTGTGATATATTTTTCATCCACGCCCAATGTTCTCATCTGACGCCATTTATAATGGTCCCCTCCAAGCATAAGGTCTGCAACATTTTTAAACTGATAGTTGTTTGCAATTTTCTCAGGCACAAGGTGACAATGATAGTCGATTATAGGTAAATCTTTTGCATAGTCATAAAATAGCTTTTTAGCTGTTTTAGTGGTAAGCATAAAATTTTCATTTATAAAACTCATAATGTTACTCCATTCTTGAATATCGCAATTTCACGATATCCGTTTTTTTCATTATTGGTTTCTTCCCCTGATGCAACCTTGATAATATACTTAAGAAGGTCATATTTAAGGTCGGCTTTTTCAAGCTTTTTACCTGCATTAAAATCAATCCAATGAGGTTTATTCTCGTATAGCTTATCGTTAGTTGAAATCTTAACTGTTGGCACAGGGGCACCAAGAGGAGTTCCTCTTCCAGTTGTAAACAAAATTATGTGTGCACCTGCAGCAGTTAAGTTAGTACAGGCAACTATGTCATTACCCGGGCCTGTAAGCAGATTAAGACCCTTTTTCTTTAAGGTATCACCAAGCTCCAATACATCAACCACTGTTGCAGCTCCGCCTTTTTGAACACAGCCTAAGGATTTTTCCTCTAAGGTTGTAATACCACCTGCTTTATTTCCCGGAGAGGGATTTTCATATACAGGCTGATTGTGAGATATATAATAATCCTTAAAGTTATTTATCATTTCAACTGCTTTATCAAATATTTCCTTTGACTCGCATCTGTCAAAAAGGATAGTTTCTGCACCAAACATTTCGGGAACTTCAGTTAAAACACTTGTTCCACCCATTGAAATTAAAAGATCAGAGACCTCACCAACAAGAGGATTTGCAGTAATTCCGGATAAGCCGTCACTGCCGCCGCATTTTAAACCGATTTTTAGCTCGGATACTGATATTTCCTCTTTCTTAAATGTTGAAGCATACTTCTTAAGCTCATCTACAAGCTTAATTCCCTCTTCGATTTCATTGGAAACCTCCTGGCAATTTAAGAATTTAACTCTTTTTTCATTTATTTCGCCAAGTTCCTTTTTAAATAGATCAATATTATTATTTTCACATCCAAGTCCAACCACAAGCACTCCGCCTGCATTAGGATGGTTAATAAGACCTTTTAAAATTTTCTGAGTTACCTTATGGTCATCCCCAAGCTGTGAACAACCGTAGGGATGCTCAAAATGGAAAGCACCTGTTCTATCCGCAATAATTTTAGCAGTTTTATTAACACAGCCAACGGTATTTACAATCCATATTTCGTTACGGATACCAACTTCCCCGTTTTCACGGCGGTATCCAGTAAAGGTCAGGCTCTTATCTGCTTCATCCAATTTTGCAAACTGAGGATTGTATGAGTATGTAAGCTTATCAGAAAGACCTGTTTTTAAGTTTTCGGTATGCACAGGCTCACCTTTTTTAATATCTTTGGTTGCAACACCTATAGGAAAACCGTATTTTATAACTTTTTCCCCTTTTGCTATATCGCAAAGAGCAGATTTGTGGCCTGTTGCTATATTCACTTCTACATTATCTTTAGGATTAATTCTCATATTTAATTACCTCGTCATAAAGGAATGATAAATCGGTATCCCAGAATTTTTCATTTGCCAATATTGCTTTTATGTCGTTATTCATAATAAATTCAACAACATCTTTATCATCGGTACCTTTGCCTTCTTTATAAAGCTTGATTAAGCAATACAAGGAAAACACAAGATTTTCAGGAATAGCATTTTTTCTCTTAATATATTCTAAAATTGAGGGTAATACTCTTACCTTGAATTTACTAACAAGGTTTAACGAAATTGAAGACCATAGATGCTTTATGTATGGATTTGAAAATCTGTCAAGCACTGCTGTTGCAAATTCCAGAAGCTCGTTTTCAGGTAAATCAAGAGTAGGAATGATTTCTTCAAATATGCTCTTTTTAATAAAGGCACTCATTTTTTCATCGTCCATACAATCCTTAACAGTTTCAAAGCCCTGAAGCATAGCATAGGCAACTGTTGAAGAATGGGCACCGTTTAATATTCTTACCTTTCTTGTACGGTAGTTGGACATATCAGTAGTCCAGATAACATTAAGACCGGCAGCCTTTAACGGGAATTCATCCTCAAATGATTTTTCACCTTCAATTACCCATAAGTGGAAATACTCGGAGGTATCAAGCATATTATCTTCATAGCCTAAGTCGATATTTTCACCCTTGGGATAGCCGGTAACAATTCTGTCAACCAAAGTATTACAGAAATAGTTCTTTTCACAAACGAACTTTTTAAAGTCTTCACCTAAGTTCCAGTCGTCAGCATACTGAAGAATGATTTTCTTTAAGTTATCACCATTTTTATCAATAAGCTCACAAGGTAAGAACACAAAACCGTCTAAGTTATTTTTAAATCTTTCATATAAAAGAACTGTTACTTTTGCAGGGAAGGATTTTTGAATTTTGTCTGTAAACATTTCTTCTTTTTCGTAAGAAATACCTGCTTCTGTTGTATTTGAGATAACAAATCTGAAATCAGGATTTTTAGCTAAATCAAGATAAGCCTGATAGTCTTTATATGGATTTACACATCTTGAAATGCTGTCGATAACAGTTTTTTCAACTTTTTCTTCGCCGTTTACAATACCGCGGATAATATGGGTATAAACACAGTCCTGTGCTTCCAGCATTTCGCACATACCCATTTCTATCGGCTGAACAACAACGATATTACCGTTATACAAGCCCTTTTTATTCATTTTATCAATCATCCAGTCGCAGAATGCTCTTAAAAAGCCCCCTTCACCGAACTGAATAATTGTTTCTTTTCTTGTTACTTTTGGATAAGCCTCATTAATCTTTTTCATAACGTACTCCTTTTTATTCATAATATTGCAATATAATTATAACATCAATTATAATATAAAACTTTTCTTTTTTTTACTATTTTTTTTACTTTTTTTACTTTTTTCATAAAAAATATAGCAAAATAAAGAAAATCGATTGTTTTTAAGCAATCGATTTTCTTTATTAATTATATTTTCTTTTCTTCTTCTGCCTGAATTTCAGGGAATACATTAATCATAGGCTTAATATCCTTACCCTTGAAATGACGGTCAATATAGTTCTTTGTAATTTTCATTACAAGTCCCGAAAGTGCAAGAACTGCAATTAAGTTAGGTACCATCATAAGACCGTTAAAGGTATCCGATATATCCCATGCAAGAGAAGATGTTAAAAGTGCACCAAACATTATAGTTACAAGATGAAGAACCTTATATAAAAGAACTGACTTTGTTCCGAAAAGGTATTCCCATGCTTTTGTACCATAATGATCCCAGCCTAATACTGTAGTAAATGCAAACAGCAAAATTGCAACAGCAATAAATCTTTCGCCCCATATTCCAAATATTCCAGAGAAAGCTTTAGCAACCAGGGTTGCATCTCCTGCTCCCTCCATTAATAAAGCACCTGTATTAAGGTCGATAGCACCTGAGGTCAGAACAACCAGTGCTGTCATTGTACAAACAATCATAGTATCTGCAAAAACTTCAAAGATACCCCACATACCCTGTCTTACAGGTTCAACAACATTTGAGTTGGAGTGAACCATAACAGAGGAACCAAGACCTGCCTCATTAGAGAATACGCCTCTTTTACAGCCCTGAGTTATAACATCCTTGATAACAATACCGCCAACACCACCTAAAGCAGCAGGAATGGTAAATGCATACTTAAAGATAGAAGCAAAAGCAGCACCGATGTTTGCAAAGTTAACACAAATTACAATAATACTTCCGGTAATGAAAAGAACAACCATAACAGGAACAATTTTTTCGGCAAAGTTTGCAATTCTCTTAAGACCGCCAATGATAATAAGAGCAGCAATAACCACTAAAACAGCACCGATTATTATATGATACATGGAAACGCCTTCATAAATAATATTTGATGAAAGGCTCGGTATATCAAAAGCAGAAACTATGTTTACAACAATTTTATTTATCTGCCCCATAGCACCTATCCCAAAGGATGCTAAAATACAGAAAATTGAGAATAAAATTGCAAGAATTTTACCTATGTACTTACAGCCTTTGAGACTTCCCAGACCATCCTGCAGAAAATACATTGCTCCGCCGGACCATTCGCCCTTATCGTTCTTTCTTCTGTAATAAATACCAAGAACATTTTCAGAATAGTTGGTCATCATTCCAAAGAATGCGGCAACCCACATCCAGAAAACTGCACCGGGACCACCTGCAACGATAGCTGCAGCAACACCGGCAATATTACCTACACCGATGGTAGCAGCAAGTGCTGTACAAAGAGCCTGAAACTGTGAAATTGATTTTCCCTTAACATGCCCTGAAACATCTTTTTTAAACAGACTTCCCAGAGTCTCTGCGAACCAATGACGGATTTTTGTTATCTGGAACACACCGGTAACTACCGTCATCACAACACCGGTAAGAAGCAAGAGGTATAACCCCTTTCCCCAGACAAAGCCATTAACGGAATTATTAAAATCCGTTAACCATGTTAAAAAGTTATTCATAATTTTTCTCCTTCCGCTAAGTAGTTAAGGAAGAATCCGCTCATTAAAAAAGGAGTTTTTCCAATAGAAAAAACTCCGCATTTAAAAAAGCAGTTTAAAAAAGCTTTTCTCCGTCCTTTTGCCTGAGAGATTAGTCTTAAAATTTTAAGACTTTGCACCTTCGGCATCCTTTTTCTTTGGTAAGATGGACTTCTCCGGAGCGCTATCCGTTTGCAGTCTTTACTTGAAAAGCACCTGAGAGTGTTACTCCTTCGGCGGGAATCCCCTTTTCCTGCATCCTTCACTTAGCATTTATATTTTTTATTAATTATACAATTATTCTTCCATCTTGTCAATAGTAAGTATGCTATTTTTATACATAATAATGTATTTTTTTTCATTATTCCATATATTTTCTTCTTTAAATTCATTTATAGAAGCTGACAAATCAGGATTAACAGTAAATTCACCCTTCAAATCCGCACTGTAATTTATAAAAGCATTAAGAGTCTGACTTATAGTAAACGGCCAGATATATTGTTTTTCAAAAAAGAGGAAGAAGTGCCGTTGCTTTTTTATAATCATTTATATGGACAGAATACTCAAAATATGCCCATTATATGATGCTCTGCAGCAGCAATTATAGTATTATGCTTTCCTCCCTATAGAACAAGTGGTAAAAAGAAGGTATATTTTAAGTTTTTCTTTCTTATCAATCACCGACAAGAATTACATTACACTTTAAATTGCAATAAAAAAGAGAGGAGACCTCTCTTTTATAATTAATATTTAACTGAAAGCGGATTCTGACCATGAACAGTTTCGATAATATTGATAATCTGAGCCGCATATTCAGGTTTGATTACAAGTGGCTTGTTATTAACAAGTCTTTCATAAACCATTTCGTAGAATTTAACATTTCCTATTGTGAAGATTTCACCAGAAACAGTATCGCTTTCTTCATGAGTAATAAGCTGTTCACCACAGTAAATAGGATACCCGTTTTCATCCTTTAAGGATTCAAAGATAACAGGGCGTTCAGGATTTTCACCGTCTACAATATACTTAACTTTAAATTCAGTTGCGGTAGCTGTATATGTACCCTTAGTACCATAAAGCTTAATTGCACATGGGCAATACGCATCGTTAGAATGAATTTCAACATCAACAAACGGTTTATCCGGTGCAGTAATAATAATCTTACAGAAATCATCACCATCGCCAGATGTTAATGTTCTGTCAAGTCTTGAAAATGCTACTTTGGCATTTTTATCATAATCTAAAAATCCTAATGCATAACCAACAGGGTGCGGACCTGTATTATAAAGACCGCCGGCAATTTTACACTGAAGTGTCTGCCAGTCCCATCTTCTTGCAAAAGCGTTGAAAGAAATATCAATCTGCTTGATTTCGCCGATTTTTCCGCTTTTTGACATATTATATGCATGAATGAAATAAGGGGCAAATAAAGACTGCTGGAATACTGCTAACATAACATTCTTTTCATTTGCAATTCTTATTAAATTATCACATTCATACTGATTTCTTCCCATTGGCTTTTCGCAAAGAACGTTAAAGCCCTGTAGAAGCAAATCTTTTGTAATGGGATAGTGGTCTTCGGAATATGATGCATTAACAATTAAATCAAGATCATCTCTTCCGTATAAATCTGTATATGATTCAAAAGATTTACAACCCGGATACTCTTCCTCAGCTCTCTGTCTTCTAAATGCATCCTTTTCAACTACTGCAACCACTTCATAGTTTTTGTTGTATTCAGATTTAAAATAATCACCATGAATATTTCTCCCGCTTCGGCCCTGACCGATAATAGCAACTCTTAGTTTTTTCATAATCAATATACCTCCAATTGATTTCGTTTATATAATAAATCATATTTTATTATAAGTAAATAACAAAAAATATGATTTTATATTGCAAAAAATGTGGAAATATATTATACTTATTAAAAATATGTTTTAAATCTGTACTATTGTCGGAAAAGGTGATAAAAAATATGCAAAATACTATATACAAAGGTAGGTACATATATTTCAGCCATAATATTGACACAACCCCATCAGATGATAAGTTCCCTTTTCATACCCACGATATATGTGAGTTGATTTTTTTAAAATCGGGAAATATAAGTGCGGTTATTGACGGCAAAGAGTTTAAGATGCACGAAAACAGCCTAGTTATTTTTAAACCCGGAGTTGTTCACCGTATAAAAATAAACGGCAAAGGCGCATACAATCGTTACTGTATATTATTTGACCCCAACCAGATTGCTTCCCGTCCTTTTTCTATGCTTGACCCTAAGTTATTTGTAGTTAACTTAAGCGGAAATCATTTTTTAACCGATATTTTTAAAAAAGCTGATTTCTATATAAAAAACATTCCGTCCGAAGAATTTGGTAAAATTATTTCTCATCTTACCGAAGAGATAATTTACAACCTTACACTTATGACTCCTGAGGAATACGAAAAAAATCATAATGATTTAAACCCTGCAGTAAGTAAGGCAATCGCTTTTATAGACGATAACTATAAAAAGCAGATAACAGTTGATGATATATGTGCCAATCTCTATATTTCAAAATGTCATCTTCATCATCTTTTTAATGAAGTATTAAACACCAGTCCTAAAAAATACATAAACTTAAAAAGACTTACTGAAGCAAGAAATCTTATCAGATCAGGCAGTAAGCCCCATATAATTTTTTCCGAATGCGGTTTTACCGACTATGGAACTTTTTACAGAAACTATAAGAGCTTTTTCGGGCATATCCCATCGAAAGAAAACGAATTTGAAATTGAAAGAAATATAAAATCGTAAAGGAGAAATATTATGAATGACTTAATTATGCACATTAACTATGGTGAAGTGAAATTTAACAGTTATGGTAAAAATACTATTGAAAGCATATCAAAGATGGCAGCAGCTTTAGGATATGACGGTATAGAATTCAGAGGTCTTCCCCCGGTTGAACTTTCTGATTTATCCTTTGATGAATATATAAAGGAAATAGGCAGATGTAAAAAAATTACGGGACTTACTAATATTATTATTGCCCAGTCTCTTACAAAGGCGATTGAAGCCAAAGGTGAGGAGGAAGACAAGGAAATTGACAAAGTAGTTGAAAATGCAAAAAAAGCAAACGATATTTGCGGCACTGTTTATTTTAATACATCAGCTAAATTAATTACTTCCAAGATTCCAGGAGCACCGACTGATGAATATCAATATCACGGAAGCTATGCGGCAATTGAGGAGGATTGGAAAAAGACTGTTGATGTTTACCGTAAATTAGGAGCTAAGCTTACCCCCCCTCGGACTGAAGTTTGCATTTGAAACACATATGAATTATATTCATGATATTCCATCTGCTTCAAAGAAGCTTGTTGATTTAATTGATTCCCCCGCAATCGGAATAAATATGGATTTCGGTAACACTGTATACTTCCCTGATTTTCCCGATTTGGAAGAAACCATTGATTTATACGCAGATAAGCTTTTCTATACACATCTTAAAAATTCCAACCTTATTCCCATTGTTAACAGAAGACTTCCCTGTGCACTTTCCGAGGGAGAAATCAATCACAAAATTTATTTTAAAAAATTAAAAGAGGTTGGCTTCAACGGTCCTGTCGGGATTGAAGCACCAAGATCAGGAGACCGCCAATGGTATGCAATGAATGATTTAAACTATATTAAATCAATTATTAATTCTTTATAACACAAATAAAAAAGAGAAAATCAGAATATTCATAGTCTTTTCTGCTTTTATCCTCTTTAATCTGCCTCAAGTATATTATACAAATAATACTTAGTCTTTCAAAAAAATTAAATTATTTAAATAAATAACGGTATTGCAAAATCGCAATACCGTTACTATATACTATTTTTTTGATGTTCCTGCACTAGTCATACTGAATGCACGATCTTTGCTTATTACATTATCGGGAACAGTTCCGTCTTTAAGATAGTTATATACGTCATCAATAATACTTGACGCAATAAATCTGTATCTGTCCGGAGACGGACCTCCTCTGTGGTCAATTACAAATACATTATCAAGAGTATAAAGCGGATTATCGTCAAGGAGTGGTTCATTTGGATAAAACACGTCAAGAGCCGCCATAATTCTGCCAGTCTTAAGCTCTTCGGTAAGCGCTTCTTCATCAATTACCGCACCTCTTGCGGTATTTATAATAAGTGCATTATCCTTCATCATTTTAATAAGGTCTTTATTTATCATTTTCTCTGTATATTGATTCCATGCCGTATGTACGCTGATTACATCACAGGTAGAGAATATTTCTTCTAATGTTGCTCTTTCCATATTGTATTTCCTAAGCGTTTCATCACTTATACTTCGTGAATAAACTTTAATTTTACAATGGAAAGGCTGAAGCATATTTACAAAATATTCAGCAATAGCTCCAAAGCTTACAATCCCCACTGTCTTGTCAAGAAGTCCTCTGTAATCCGTAAATTTATGCCATCCGGCTTTCTTTTCTTCCCTTAATATTCTGGCAATTTCATCAAGTCTTCTTAACTTTGCAAGGGTATATGCCAAAGCACCCTCCGCAACCGACTCTGAAAACTCCCTGTCATTAGCACCGATAACTAAAATTCCTCTTTCGTAAACTTCTTCGGTGACAAACGGAGCTACTGTTCCTGCCAAGTGGGCAATAATTTTAAGATTTGGTGCATTGTCAAGCACTTCTTTATCAATCTGGTTACTTCCCCAGCAGGTAATTATTGCATCTACATCCTTTACCTTTTCAATCAATTCTTCTTTTGAAAACTGAGCACCGGTGTCATTCCAGATTACCTCATCAAAGATACTCTCTATTTTTTTGATATTTTCTTCTGGAAAAAAATAAAATTCAGGGTTTCCCTTAACCCTTCCATTAAGCACGGTTGAAAGGTCAGAACAAACTAATACTTTCATTTTTATATCTCCTTATACTTTTTTTATCTATATTTTATCATATTTTACAAATTCGTCAAGTTATTTTAGAAACTTATTTTTACTTTATTTGCATTTATTTACGATTTATATACATAATTGAATTATTTTTACTTTTCATTTGACATTTAGCAAATTATATATTATCCTATACATTGTAAAAAAGATTACTTTTATCAATATTTTCGGAGGAGTTTTAATGCTTAAGGATAATATATGGTTTGAGGAAAATTATTACAATACTGAAAACGGAAGTATGCCCCGTTTTCACTATCACGATTTTTATGAAATATTCTATCTTTTTTCGGGCAAACGAAGGTATCTTATCAATTCTGATTTATATGATATTTCAAAGGGAGATATTATTCTCATAAAGAAAAACGACCTGCATATGACAAAAGAATTGGAAACACCGTTTGGCTCCAACATAAAAATATACCTTAACGATGATGCTTTTTATTCTATGGGAGAAAATGGCGAAAGGTTAAAGGATTGTTTTAAACATAACCACATTGTACTCTCAGGTGAACAGCAAAAATACATAAACGGAATTTTTGAAAGAATCAAATCCACCTACAAGCAATCAGGTCTTTTCACAAAACAGCTTATAGTTAATGCGGTTTATGAAATTCTTACCGCAATTTACAGCAAGGTTTTTGACGACACAGAGGAATTCCCAAGTATTTCAGAAAACGAAAATAAGGAAATTGCAAAAGCAGTACGATATATTTACAATAATTTTAACCAAAATCTGACTTTACAGAATATAGCAGGATATGTAAATATGAATCCATCATATTTTTCAAGAATTTTCAAGAAATACACAGGTCTTAATCTTATTGATTATATTAACTATATAAGAATAAAAAATGCCAATTCACTGCTTATGAACACCAATCTTCCCATAACCGAAATTTCAGCAAACTGCGGTTTTGATAATCAGACATATTTTTGTAAGGTATTCAAAAAAATCAACGGATGTTCGGCAAGAGAGTTTAAAAAACATAAATAAAAAAATGTGAACGTGCTTTTGAACGTTCACATTTCTTTTTTATTTATGTTCATCTAAAAATTTTTCAGCATTTTCTATTGCAGTCTCAACAGCTTTTTCGGAAGGGCCGCCATAGACATTTCTTTCATTAACGCAGGTTTCAAGAGAAATTGCGGTATAGAAATCATCTCCAATTACTGATGAAAACTCTTTAAGGACATCCATGGGAATTTCATCAAGTGAAATATCCTCTGATAAGGCATAAGCCACCATCTGTCCTATCACCTTATGGGCGTCTCTGAAGGGCATCCCCTTTTTAACCAAATAGTCAGCCGCATCAGTGGCATTGGTAAAACCTTTTTTTGCCCCCTCGCACATAACATCACATTTAAATTTAGCAGTTGCCATCATATTTGTAAATACAGGAATACAAAGTTTAAGAGTATCAATGGCATCAAAGGTTGCCTCTTTATCCTCCTGCATATCCTTATTATAAGCTAAGGGCAGACCTTTCATAACTGTTAAAAGAGTCATAAGCGAACCGTAGACCCTGCCTGTTTTACCTCTTGTAAGTTCTGCCATATCAGGATTTTTCTTCTGAGGCATTATGCTTGAGCCTGTTGAGAAACTGTCATCAAGCTCTACAAAGGAATATTCATTGGTACACCATAGAATAACCTCTTCGGAAAATCTGGAAAGATGCATCATAATCATAGATGCTAC
>JAZOVB010000074.1:0-1031 GCA_045658425.1 Clostridia bacterium
GGGATTGTAGTTGGTAATGAAGGCGAAGGATTGTCTAGACTAGTTAGAGAATCTTGTGATGGTATAATTAAGATACCGATGGTAGGTAAAACTGAATCTTTAAATGCATCTGTAAGTACGGCTATAACTATATATGAAATAGCAAGACAAAATGGTATCAAATAGGCAAAAAGAAACATGTAAAATTTTCCACATATTTTTGTAACATTTTTGTAATATTTCTATTGACTTATTTCATATCATATTGTATAATATCTTTAGTGAGTTTAAGAAGTTATTATATATTACAAATATATAATAAAAATTAACTACAAAAAATAACTGTAGTTAATTTTTATCGCTCATAAAATCACTAAAAACAAGGTTTTAAAAAAAAATTAAAAAATTTGTCAAAATTAGTTGACTTTGTTTAAACCCTGTGTTAGAATATAAATCGTCGCCGAGAGATGCGACAAAGCACATTGAAAAATAAAGAGTAAGAAAGCCAAGTAAAAGGGAAATTATGTTTAACATAATCCCGTTAATTTAACAAAGTAATTATAAAGATAGCTAACGTTATCTTGAGAGAATTTAAGACAAGAGTTTGATTCTGGCTCAGGATGAACGCTGGCGGCGCACTTAAGACATGCAAGTCGAACGAAAATTCAATGTACAGAAGTAAGCTTGAACAAGTAGCTTGCTACGAGGGAAGGACTATGGAAGTTTTTTGAATTTTAGTGGCGGACGGGTGAGTAATACGTAGGCAACCTGCCTAGAAGAGGGGGATAACACTCAGAAATGGGTGCTAATACCGCATAAGACCACAGTACCGCATGGTACAGGGGTCAAAGGAGTAATCCGCTTTTAGATGGGCCTGCGGCTGATTAGTTAGTTGGAGAGGTACCGGCTCCCCAAGACGATGATCAGTAGCCGAGCTGAGAGGCTGGCCGGCCACATTGGGACTGAGACACGGCCCAGACTCCTACGGGAGGCAGCAGTCGGGAATATTGGACAATGGAGGAAACTCTGATCCAGTGACGCCGCGTGAAGGA
>JAZOVB010000075.1:0-18152 GCA_045658425.1 Clostridia bacterium
AAGCCTTTAAAAATTGTGATTATTCAAGGCGAAAGGCATTGGTAATACAAGGTATGCCAATGCAGATAACGAAGAAGAATCCTATTTTTAAAGGTTTGAGGCGGATTTGGTTGACTTTTAAGACACCCTAGGCTTCGGGTAGCTACCCCTACGGGGCTAAATTAGTCCATTCCAAAGCTTTTTTCCTATCCCCTACGGACAAAACATAAAAGAGGTTCGGGCGTATGAGATACGCCCGAACCTCTTTTTAATTTTTTCTCTGCCTCTCACATCAATGTTTTATTATACTCTTCAACAATTTTTTCAAAGGTTATAATATCAACTATCCCGTTTGGGTTAAGTCCTGCACTTTGTTGAAAATTCTTAACGGCGTTTTCAGTTTGTTCATCAAAAATTCCGTCAACTATAACCTCGGGAAGAATATTTTTATAAAGATTAACAGCTCTAAGCATATTCTGAAGATTTCTCACTTTTTTAATATCCTCGCCTATCAGTTCTATCATTGAAAATCCGAATCCCCCTTATTTATATTTCTTCCCGGAAATTGAGTAAGACTTACATTAACCTCATTCAAAAGGTCAATATAGGTTTTGCCGATTGAGTTCCAGGTAGCCTCATCTACCACTCCCGTTTCAGGAAGTGAAAAACGCCTTTGATAACCTCTTACCGAGGCTTCAGTTTCGTCCCCGAAAAAGCCTGTTGCCGTTACAAAGGGAACTGCCCGGTACGAAAGGGCTATATAGTTAAGATAATTCTGGAGTGTTCTTACATCCTCACCGCTTGTACCGTAGGAAAGGGGTGAACCGGGATACTGACTAAAAGTGGTCAGTCTTACATCAAAGTCAATACCAAGGGAATTTATTATCCCCCTTACCCTGTTATAAAGTAAATTCCAGGTTCGCTCTCCTGCTATACCGTCAGGGGTAAGCCCTTCATATTTCTGAAAGGCAATTACAGCATTACGGGTGGATTCACCATATATTCCGTCAATGGCAACAGGAGGAATATACTCTATAAATTCGGATAATATACTTAAAAAATATTGTAAAATACTTACCTTATCTCCCTGAGAGCCAAGAGAAAGGGTATCTTCAAACTTAAGATTTGAACCGGGAATGGTCTGCCCTCTTGAGTTAAGTTCAGAAAGCTTTAAAATCCCTACATACAGCGAAATAATTTTATACCAGGTAGCTTTTCCTACTATCCCGTCATCAGTAAGATTGAAAATACGCTGAAATCTTCTGACTGCATTTTCAGTTTGTTCTCCGAAAATTCCGTCCACCGGATAGATTTTAGGTATTGAGGGATAGTTCTGGGAAATCTGATTAAGGGCGGTCTGAATGACAGCCACATCCCGTCCGCCATTCCCCCGTCTTAGTGCAAATCCCGGATAGGACTCGGGAATATCTCTTACCGGAACATCGGTTACAAGCTCTATATTATCTCCATAATAATATCTGAGAATATCTAAGGCACTATAGCCGAGATTGGCAAGGTTTTCACTTCCCCACTGCGAAAGGCCGTTGCAGGTTACGGTAGTACCATTACAGTATTTAGCGGCCAACGGCTCGATAAAGCCTATTCTTCTTACATAGGAATCAAAAATATCATCAACTATGCGGTCAATATTTTCAAAGATATTTCTTCCGTATATAAATTTCTGGTCAGTTGCGGTTGAAGAGGTTATATCAAAATCATAACCTCTTGACGGATAAAATTCCGTATAAACACGGTTAAGGGCATAGGAAATCTGTGCATAAATGTTTGCCCTTATTGCCTCCTCATTCCAGGTTGGATATATTTCACTTGAAGCAACATTTTTTATATAATCGCTAAAACTTACGGTAACATTGTCCGCATTACTATCGGGAGGGCCTAAATGAACGGTAATTTTCTCCGGAATGGTTGGAAATACATCTGCCATATTATCCTCCTTTATAAATTTTGAGTTGGAATATCAATTATTTCCTCCCCTTCGCTCATTCCCTCGGGAAGAGGAATAAGGGAAATGTTAAGAAGGCTCACATTATCGGGAAAGACCTGGACATTTTTAAAAATCACCGCGTAAGCTCCCGGATGGTCAACTCTTATATCCACCGAGGTGTAAGGCTTTATTTTATTCTCGGGATTTAAAGATAATGAAGTATCGGGAGTATCTATATAAACAGGCTCTGTTTTTCCATTCTCATCGGTTTTTAAGGCGGCAACTAAAATTTCTCTGCCGTTTTCTTCCTTAGTAACGGTTACAAGAGCATCTTTTACGGGAATAACCTCTCCTGCCAATGTAACTCTTGTTATAATACTTCCTTGCATACTATTCTCCTCCTTTCTAAAATTATATTTAAAAGTCGGGAGAAATATCACTTTAAATATAAGGTTTATTATTGCAAAATATTTTTCTTAGTGGTATAATTATATGAAGAATTAATACTATGAGGTATGCTATGTTTAAGAATATAATATTTGATTTTGGCAATGTAATTGCCGAATTCAATCCCGATAAGCTTACCGCTCCTTATGCTGAAAACAAAGAAGATTTAAGGCTGTTAAGTGATGTGGTTTTTGACCGTCTTTACTGGGATGACCTGGATGCAGGAATTATATCCGATGAGGAGGCAAAGGAAAAAATCGTAAAAAGACTCCCTCCCCATCTAAAAGACGCAGGAATAAAGGTTTTTGATAACTGGATAAATAATATGACTCCCATCCCCAATATGAGTGAACTTATTTTTAAGTTGAAAAAAAGGGGGAAAAGACTGTTTCTTCTTTCCAATATAAGTATAGGATTTTCTGAAAACTATAAAAACACTCCCTGGATAAATGAAGTTTTAAGTCAGTTTGATGGTCTTGTTTTGTCAGGTGTTACCAAGCTTATGAAACCGGAGGCAGAGGTTTTTGAATACCTCCTTTCAAAGTACAACTTAAAAAAAGAGGAGACACTTTTCATTGACGATTCACCTAAAAATATAAAGGGTGCCGAAGCTGTCAGAATAAGAGGCTACTTATTTAACGGTGACGGTTTAAAACTTGAAAGATTTTTATTGGAGCTTCAATATGGAATATAAAAATATTAAAGGAATAATTATAAAGGAAACCAAATTCAAGGAAAATGACAAGATATTCACGGTGGTTACCGATAGTTTGGGAAAAATAAATCTTCTTGCCAAGGGTGCAGCAAAAATCAATTCAAAGCTTTCCTACCTTTCCCCATTAGCTCTTATGGAAATGGATATAAAAAACCTTGATGATAATATGTATATAGCTACGGGAGGAAGTAAGCTAATTGATTTTTTTGACATTTCAAAGGATCTGGAAAGCTATGCGTATCTTTCTTATATCTTTGCTCTTTCCAATGATTTGTTTTTATATAATGACCCATTCCCTGATTTGATGAAGCTTCTTATAAACACTATTTATCTTTATTCACAGGGGAATAAAAACAAGGAGCTTTTAAAGTGCATTTTTGAATTAAGGGCGCTTACAATGTCTGGTTATGCAATAGAACTTGATGGCTGTACTATGTGCGGTGAAGAGGAAATAAAATATATAAATCTTTACGAGGGTGAATGTTTTTGCAAATCCTGCGGAAGTGAGGATATGGGAAGACCGGTATCACAATCGGTACTATCGGCAATAAAGTATATAACTTACAGCGAGGATAAAAAGGTTTTCTCGTTTTCAATTAACGGCCCTTATATAAAAGAACTCAGCTTAATCACCACAAACTATATAAAGATATGTATGGAAAAGGAATACTCATCCTTAAAATATTTACGAAATATACAGAAAGGACTTAATTAATATGATTTTAGAGGTTAAATATCAAAGAAAACCACAATTCCTTACCAATCTTGAAAACAAGGGAGGAATTAATTATAAAGTATATGAAATGGACCATTTAGTTATTCTGATAGGTCAGGAGCCAAAGGGTAAGAAAAAAAGTATGATTTATCATATTACCGTTAACTCCAAGAAAAGATACTCTGCGTCAAAAGCAGAATTAACTGAAATTGCCCAAAAGCTTTTACCAAAGGGAACAAACTACAAATTCAAAAAGAGCTTCTTTATGAAAACAGTTTCTCATATTTATGAGGTGCAAAAGTAGAAAGTCAGCAGGACTCTTTTTTAAATTGTAAATTTTCATATTTATTAAAAGCCTCGGGAATACAGAAAGAGAGATAAGCAATGAAAGAAAATTTAGCTGAAACACTTCATAACAACGGGATGCTTTATTTTGTAATAGGTTCACTTATCAGCTCTGACAGTATCCTGTCAAAAGAGGATGCAGAAAAAGCACTTACAACTTTATCCTCAATTGAAAAGGATATAAAAATGTCTTCACTGGATAATGAGATAAAAACCGATTACCTTGAAAAATTACAAAAGTGTTATGAGGTATTGAATTCCGATATAGAAAGACTTTAAAGGTATGTTATCTTACGGCAAATACCGAATGGCTTATTTGCCGTTTCTGTCATTTATAAGATAAAAAAACGATGCTGAGCATCGTTTTTTTATCTTATAAAGCTTGTTCTTAACGGTGCTTCTTTTTCGGGAAGCTTAACTCCGTTTTTTATCCCCGCTTCCTTACATTTTAAGAAAAACGTCATATTTCTTGCAAGGTTTCGCATAGTTAAAAGTCCTTCCTCGTCCTTTTCAACATCCTCGGGTTTTGAGCCGAAGGTCATATTCCAGTAGGTAGAGGAAATTACCGGCATTTCACAAATAGTAAAGAATTTATTTAACTGATCAAAGGCAGGTAAGGTTCCTGCTCTTCTTGCAACTGCTATCCCTGCCGCAGGTTTAAGATAGAAATTGCCTGTTTGCTTTGCAGAATAAAAGAGTCTTGACATAAAGGAAGATAAATCTCCACTTATTGCCGCGTAATGAACGGGAGAGCCGAACACAAAGCCGTCATATTCTGAAAGCTTTATTGCAAACTCATTTACCTTATCATCAATTACGCATTTTTTAAGCTTTACACAGGCTCCGCAACCTCTGCAGGAGGGTATCCCCTCATTTCCTATCCAGAAAATTTCAGAAGCTATCCCCTCTTTCAAAAGCTCGTTTTTAATTTCGGTCAATGCACGATTGGTACATCCGTTTTCGTGAGGACTTCCGTTTACAAGTGCTATTTTCATATAATTACTCCTTTTTAATTCATTTGTATATTAATATTATAATATATCCTGTCAAATGTCAAAAGAAATATAAATTCTTTACAAAAGATATTTACTGTGGTATAATAACAAAAATGAGGTATCTGATATGATTAAATTACTTATAAACCTTTTTATAAAGGATAAGGATGATATAAAAAATCATAAGGTAAGAGAAAAATATACTTTACTTTCCGGCGGACTTGGAATATTCTGTAATTTTATTTTATTTTTAACAAAGCTTATAACGGGGGTTATTATAGGCAGTATTGCAGTTGTTTCGGACGCCTTTAATAATCTTTCTGATATGGGCACTTCGGTGGTAGCAATTATCGGAGCCAGGCTTTCCAATCAGGGGGCAGACAGAGAGCACCCTTACGGTCACGGAAGAATTGAGTATGTTTCCTCCCTTATAATTTCCTTTATAGTTATTCTTGTAGGATTTGAGCTTTTGAAAAGCTCGGTGGATAAAATAATTAACCCCAAAGCATTAGAGGTAAATATATATGCAATTATCATTCTTGTTTCAACTCTTTTTATTAAGCTTTGGATGTTTTTATATAACAGGTATATAGGAAATAAAATTGACTCCGCGGTTATACTGAATCTTGCAAAGGATTCTTTGAATGATATTATTTCCACCTCAGCAGTCATTACTGTTACGGCAGTTTCTTCGTTTATTCCTTTTAATTTGGACGGATACTCAGGTTGTGCCGTATCAATGCTTATTATGTTTACAGGTTACCGCATGGCAAAAGAAACCATAAGCACTCTTTTGGGGTCAACGCCTGACAAAGAAACTGTTTGCGAAATCAAAAAAATTATTCTTGAAAATGAAGAAATTTCGGATATTCACGACCTTGACCTTCACGATTACGGACCGGGCAGAATTATGGGGTCTGTCCACGCAGAGGTTCAGGCGGACTGTAAGCTTATTACCATTCACGATATTATTGATAAGACTGAAGCTTACATTGAAGAAAAGCTCGGTGTTCATATAGTTATTCATATTGACCCTGTTGAAACGGGCAGTGAAAAACTGAATTTGGCAAGAGATTTTTTAAGTGACACCTTGCTATCGTTAGACAGTGAGCTTACCTTTCACGACTTAAGAATAGTATACAGGGATAATATTACAAATCTCTTATTTGATTTATGTATTCCTGTTGACTATAAAGACTATCAGAAAAAAGAAATTGTCAAAAAAATTACCGATAAGATTACAGAGTGGGATAGTAGTCTTAATACGGTTATAAAAATAGATAATAAATTTTAAAGGGGATTTAGATATGTTTGGAAGAAGACCGGACGGCAGAGAGGACAAAAAGATTGACCCCATTGTCAGGGTTACTTCAATGTTCATGCCTCAAAGATGCGATGCACAGGTTATGGTAAGCGAGGAGTTTGATTACGAACCCGTATCAGCTTATATTAAAAAGAAAAGAGCCGAAGGCTTTAAGGTTTCCCTTATGAATGTTATAGTTGCGGCTTTTGTTAAAACTGTATGCGAACACCCTGAGTTCAACCGTTTTATAGTAAACAAGAAGATTTATCAGAGAAATGAAATCTGTGTTTCCTATGCTATGCTGAAAAAACAGGTTGATGATACCATTAACGAAACTACCGTTAAAGTATTTTTTGATGAAAATGATACTTTATTTACCATTGCAGAAAAAATGAATAAGGCTATTGAGGATAACCGTGAAATAGATGTGGAAAACTTTACAGATAAATTAGCTAAATTTTTCCTTTCAATTCCGCTTATTCCCGGTCTTGCCATCGGTCTTGTAAGACTCCTTGACCGCTACGGGTTATTACCTAAATTTATTATTGACGCAAGTCCTTTCCATACAAGTATGTTTATCACCAATATGGCATCTATTAAAATGCCGAAGGTTTATCATCATATTTATAATTTCGGAACAACCAGTGTATTTTTCTCTATGGGACAGCACGAAACCAAAGTAACTGTTGACAGGGAAAACAATATTATAAAGAAAACTGTTATTCCACTTGGCGTTGTTATTGACGAGAGAATATGCTCGGGTGCGGAATACGCAAGAGGGGTTAAGTGTATGTTCAAGTATATGGCAAATCCCGAACTGATGGAAAAATAAGAGATGTTAAAATTCCCCAGACCATGCAAAGCAAAAATAATATATGATATTTACAGGTATTAATTAATATATTGTAACAATATTATTGCAAGGTATAAATCTCTTTGCGATTTATGAAATTTAATCTGCTTTGCATTTTGAACGAAAATCCCCTCTCGATGTATCACATACATCTTCGGGTGTTTTTCCTTCAATCTGAAAAATTTTCCCTATCTCTTAAGATGTTAAAATTCCCCAGACCACGTAAAGCAAAATAAAACAAGACCTGACAACCAAAACGGTGTCAGGTCTTTTCATATATCAGCGTATTATATAAGATCTCTTAAGCTTAATACATAAGGTTCTTCGTCTTTAAATTCAAAATATATATCCTCACGGTCATTCTTTATTCCGTAGTTTAAAAGATTATCGTAGGTATATATTTTTCTTATATGAGGAGCTATATCTTTAAAATGTTCATTAAGATTTTTGCAATACTCAAAGCTCTCCCCTATTATAACAATTACAGGAGCTTTGGTAAGGTTCTCTTCAATTCCTTTATTTAAAAGATACGGGTAATTTTCGCAGATTTGTGAAAATTCCAGAATACGCTGTTTGTTTTTCTCTATTTTTTCCTCAGTAAGCTCTCCTCTTACAAGTCTTAATATAAACGCTTGTTCATTAAGCTGTATATATCTTCTTACTACCTCACTTTGCATAAGATAAGTATATTTCGATTCAAATTTAACCTCGGAATCATACTTTGTGATATAATCCTTATATTTCATAAGGGTATATGAAAACCACAAATTAAGAAGAAGTGCTTTTTCAATATTCTTCTGAAGTTCATTGTGAGTCCTGTTTTCAAGATAAGAAGCACCTGTAAGTCTTGAAAGAAGCTCTTTGCCATATTCGTTACTGTAGGTGTATATAACAGGTTTATTTGACCCCTCGCAATTATGCTTGTCAACAAGCTTCAGTGTTCCGCTTAAGGTATTTTTCATTCTGTTTTTTATCTTTTCAGGACTGAAATTATAAATAATCGGTTTCTCTATAATTTCTGCATTCATAAGGTAATATACCATTTCAGGAGTTAAAAATTTAAAATAATAAAGGTTTTCAAGAATGGAGTAGTCCGAAGGCTCAAAGCCTGTTCTTGAAGAACTTGCAAAATGGATTTTATCCCAAACCTCCGAATCAAAGACATACATATTATTCTTAGTATCAAGTGTATATACTTCCCCCTCCTTACACACATACATAGAAGAGGTTCCCTTAAGCTCTTGGGGTTCTTCAAATGGCTTATCTGACATAGTGAAGCTGAAATCAAGCTCCTGAACCGGCTGTTTTACTGTGCGTTTATCTACACCTGTTATACCACCGTATCTTGTCAGGGAATCTAAATTTTCCGGAATGGCAATATCTCCCGAAACACCTGTGAAATCACATCCTGCAAGACAGATATTTCTTTCCGCTTCAAAGCAATACTCTAAATTATTATCCTTGTAAATATTTACTCTGCCCGATTGAGTGGTGAGCTTTTTACCGTAATAATCTTCTATGCAGGAACAAGCCAAAACAAGCTCTCCCCTCTCGGTAAGATGCTCATATATTCCTTTTTTCAGATTTAATACCCTGATGGGAGCGTCCTGTGCTTCCCACAAATTAACAGCTTCTTCGTATTCTGCAATATAAGGAGTGGAATCCTCACCTAAAACAAGCACATAACCATTTGAACGGAATGGAATAGTGAAACTTTTTTTAGGAGTAAAGTTTTCATCCATTTCATAAACAAATCCGCCAACTGTCATATATAAAGACGATAGCTTTTCCGATTTAAAAAGCATAGGTGTGGGCATATAAATAACCGGGAAACAATAAAATCTTTCCATTTTATCTGCTATCCAGATTTTATTACTGCAATAAATTACAGCATCCTCACCTGTATATGATGCACGAAGCACATTATTACCGTTATATATATGAATAAGCTTTGTTGATAAATCTGACAAATTGATTTCAGCAACGGTAGCATGACAAACACGCTTTGTTTTTTGTTTTGCGGTCTCTCCGTTATGGTCATTTTCCTCTTTTTGAATTTTAGGTGCTTTGAACTGTGTTTTTACAGGCTTATCATATTCATTATAATATGTAACAAGCACAGTATCGGTATCTTTTTTATATTCAACCGAGGAAATTTTTCTTCCGTTAATATATGAAAGTATTCTGTTTTCCTTTTCAAAGGTTTTAAACTGCTGGGAATAATTCTTATAAATTCTTTCAAGATTTTTACTTACCTTCTGGGAAACTTTTATTTTTTTACGAATTATATTGGTATTTATCCACTTATAAATTCTCTTTGGAATTTCATAATATCCCGAACGTTCAGCGTTATATCTGAATACAATTTCTCTGAAAAATGTGCAACGGAAATTTTTATCTCTTTTGTAATAATCCTTACACTTTAATTCGTTGTCATTATAAAATCTTTCATAAAGATTTGCATATTTAAATGCCTTTTCAAGCTTGGTTACATATTGATCAATCAAAAGGGCAATACCAATCTTTTGTTCAATCCATTCCCCTGTTTCTTCATTAAGATTATATATCTTCAATCCGTCATAACCTGTAATATGTCCGAAAGCAAGTTGCTTTCCGTCTTTTCTTACACAAGCGGAAGAATTAACACCGTAGAATTTAATTTGGTCAGGGATTTCAACATAGTCTTCCCCCACAGGCACAGGCTTAGGGTTAAAGGAATTGAGAACAGTTGTATAATAAAGAGCACCATCATCCCCTATAAATATATCGCTCAGCTTATGATTACTGCTGAATATTATTTTCTGCCCCTCACCAAATTTTTCATTAAGGGATACATCTATTTCCACTATGGTATGACCTGACATAGCGTAAATTTTCTCATTATCCTTTGAGAAAATCATTTTATGAAGCTTAAATGTAATTCCCGTTACTGTTTTTTTAGGGTTATTGTCAAAAACATCCTTTTTCCATATTTTTAAAACACCTGCATTACATTTACCGCCCCCCTCAAATACAGCCACATTTTCTTCATTGGTACATGCCGCCATAATGTGATTTGAAGGGTTGCTTATAAGGATATTTTCCACATTAAGCTTAGAATTTTTAAAGTTTGTGGGATATGAAGCATATTCATCAAATCGGGTTAAAATCATTGTGGTAAGGTTGGTTTTCGTAAGGTCAAGCTCTGAAAAATCAAGACCTGACAAGTCATTTCCTCTTACTCTTTTTAAAAGCTCGGTAACTCCTTTTACAAATATGGGATTTTCATTCTGACCGTTTTTACGGGAATTTTCAATAAGCTTTAAAAGTACGGAATTTTCATTACAACTGTAATCCCAACGATTTTCTTCATTGAAAAACGGAGTTCCCTCGTTAAGCATTTCGGAAGTAAGTGAAATAACATCCTTTTCCCTTATGTCATTTTCAAGAGTTTTACATTCAAAGTCCTTTTCGCAAGAATTTTTTATATCCTCGTAAATATAAAGCGCTGCAAAAAAATCTCTGTATACCTGATGGATAAACTCGTAATTTTCCTCATTTTTATCTTTTTTCAACATAAGCTTAGATATTTTGGTATAATAATTCATTGCATTCCACAAAACATTATCATCCTTCATATTATCTACGCTTAATCTGAAAAGCTCTCTGGTTTCCGAGGAAGAATTTCTTCTGAATTCTCTTGAATTCCAATGGTCTAAAGCATCGTAAACAATATTATATAAATCATCCTCGGTAAGTACAAAAGTACTTTCCGATGTGGATTTGGTACACAGGCGATAAGCAATAAAGGGAAGAAAAACTTTAAGGGAGAATTTGAAAAATGCTTCCTCATTTTTATCCTGTGCAGAAGCGCTGTCCTTAAGCACCTGTCTTTCAAGAAAGCTCATTAACAGTTCACTTCTTGTATTGATTTTATTTTCCATTGATGTATTTACAAACATTGTAAGATACATAGGTACGGATAAAATCTTCAAAAGGCTTTCACTTATATCCTTATTGTAGTCATTTTTCTTAAGATAACGCTTAATTTTGTCGGGGGATATTTTATTGATTTCAATACGCGAAAATCTATCCTTATCTATATCCTCATCCACATTTCTTCCCGATATTACAATACGGACATTTTTAAGACCGTTTGCACCGAAAAGCTCCTCAATTTCCGCTTTGAATTTGTCAATTACCCCATCCGCAATTTCATTATAACCGTCTATTAAAAGAATATAACCCGGAGTTTCGTTTTTTTCACGGAACGCTGTGTCAATTATCTTTATAATGTTAGCTGTTTCCGTGCTTGTAACAGTAGTTGCAGTATTATCATCAAAAAGATACCTTGCAAGATAACGCTTTATAATATTATTTTCCCCTGCAAGAGAACTTGCCTCTACATACAAAGGAACCTGAAGACATTCGTTATTATCCTCAAGTGCTTTTTCAAGATAATGGTAATAAAGCTTGGTCATTACGGTAGTTTTACCGCTTCCGCCCTCGGCTCCGATAATTATGGTATCATTTTTTTCAATTTCACCAAGAAGTCTTTCAAAGCCTATTATCTCTTTTGATTTTGCCTTATAAAAGGTGGGTATGATTTCGTCTACTATTCTTTCTTTTTTAAAGTTTATATCCGCTTCTTCTTTTCGTTTCTGATATACACTTGTCCTGTCAAGAAAATACTCAGGAGTTGCATTGGTACCCCTATCGACCATATTTTCTACTCGTTTTTTCAAATATTTACGAACATCAAGTACTGATTCGTCTTTACCTAAAATCATATTATTGGGAATTTTATACATAGAATGATAAAGCCCTGCATTTTCGGTATTGACATTAAGCTCATTCTTTATATTCCAACCGTAGATTATTCCGAAATAACTTATACAAAACTGCTCGTTACCGTCTGCAAAACGGCTTGAATTTTTACTGTAAAAGGTCTGTACTTCTCTGAATACCCAGCTTTTACCCTCTTCCAGTATATCGGGTGTCTTTGCAAGAAAAATAAGATACCTGGAATTAACTACCGCATTAAGCATCACATTAAGCCATCTTTCCTCGGTCATAAGACACTCTCTGTCATAAAATACATTCCACTCAGGATTTATTTCCTTAAGCATATTATAAAGGTTTTGTGCTTCATCAATCTCATCTTTTGAATGTGAAATAAAAAAATCATAAACTACATTCTGATTTTCCATTTAAAATCCCCCTTTTACAAAATTCCCTTTATTTTATTATAAAATAAAGGGGGCATTATGTCAATTATAAAAAAAGGTTGCCTATTATAGAAATTTGTTGTATAATTTATCATAGCAAAGGAGATGTTTTTTTGGAATTTTTTAATCTGACTCTTACTCAGATGCTGATGATTTTCACATTGATTATCGTGGGATTTATTATAAGAAAGAAAAATATTGTAGGCGAAGAGGCTGTCAGGGTTTTATCAAGAGTTGAAACCTATGCCATTGTTCCCGCGCTTAATTTCAGTAATTTTATGGAAAAATGCACGATAGAAAACTTTACATCTTACTACCCCCTTATGTTCTACGGGCTGGGGGTTATCACCGTAAGCGTTCTTATTGCTTATCTTACCGCAGGTTTTTTTGTAAAGGTTAAAGGAAATGATGCTGCACTTCGCTACAAGAAGAATATTTATAAATACTCCCTGACTTTCGGAAATTTCGGATTTATGGGTAACTTCTTAATTCTCGGTATATGGGGAGATATGGCCTTTTTCAAATATTCCATGTTTACCTTTTTTATAACTATGGTTTGCAATATATGGGGACTTTTAATGCTTATTCCCGATTCCGAGGATAAGCCCTCTGTAAAACAAACAGTTATGAAGGCTTTAACCGCACCGCCTGTTGTAACGGTTTTCTTAGGTATGATAGCAGGATTTTTAAATTTATCTCAATACATTCCGGTATTTTTAAAAGACGCGCTCACAAGTGCAGGAGGATGTATGGGCCCTGTGGCTATGCTTCTTACAGGTATAGTTATCGGTGGTTATAATATAGGCGAAATCCTTAAAGAAAAAAAGGTTTACATACTGTCTTTTTTAAGACTTATAGTTATACCGGGTATTTTCCTTACAGTACTTACTCTTATCAAAGCACCCTCGGATGTTCTGACATTTACACTTATTGCTTTTGCAACACCTTTAGGGCTTAATACTATTATTTATCCCGCTACATACGGAGGGGAAACCAAAACAGGTGCATCGATGAATATGATTTCAAGCGCCCTTTCGGTTATAACCTTACCCCTTATGTATTATATTTTCATTGAGCTTTTAACAAAAATTATATAAAAGAAAGGATTTTAAAAATGATTAGCTACTACAACTCAATTGATGAAATTAAAACAGATACCGTTATTATTCCTGTGGGAAGTATTGAACAGCACGGAACTCATCTGCCTACCGGAACAGACTATCTGGTTATAAAGAAATTAAGCGAAGAGGTTGCAAAAAGAATTGATGCATATCTTCTTCCCCCGCTGCCAATAAGCACTTGCTATGAACACAAAGGCACAAAGGGCTGTGCAAGAATGAGACCTTCAACATTCCAGACTATGCTTACCGATATTATTCTTGACTTAAGAGACCAGGGCTTTAAGAAAGTTATTGTAATGATTGGTCACGGCGGTATTTTCATTGCCGGTCCTACAATAAGAGAATTAAATGCACTTTATGACGATTTAGAGGTTATAAAGGTTGAAGCTCTTACAAACGAGGAAATCCGTGCCGTATTTGACGGTTCCCCAATGGATGAAATCCACGCGGGTGAATCTGAAACTTCTATGGTACTTGCTATATGTGAAGAAGCAGTTAAAAAGGATAAAATGGTTAACAATGACTTTATCCCCGATGTACCGAGAGAATACTTAAACTATGCGCCTCTGCCAAAACTTTCACCTACAGGCGTATGGGGACTTCCCTCCTATGCAACCAAAGAAAAAGGCGAAAAGCTGTTTGAACTTAAGGTAGAACAGGCACTTAAAGTTATTGAGGACGCATTCAAATATACAACCCCTGAAAAATGGTAAAAAAGGGGAAAAGGGGGTAAAAATCCCCCGGACCACGCAAAGCAAAATATAAATAATAACAAAAAATGTACCTACTGACAGGCAGGTACATTTTTTGTGTGGATATAAAATTATAGGAATAAATTTGCAATATATTTTGCAAAAGCAAAATGCGATATATTGCCTTTGGGCAACGAGAAAGGGACTGTAAATTTATTTACAGTCCCAAAAACAATTCATAGGGGATAGGAAAAAATCTTCAGAATGGATAAACTTAGCCAAAATCTTTACCTTTTTATAGTTAATTCGATAAGTTTTCTATATCAAAACTATTGATATATCTCGTTTTTGGTGGTCTGGAGTTTTTTTACATTCCCTTCCTTCATTGGTAATTTCTACACCCTGTACTTATCTATCATTACCTCGCCCTTTGTTTTTATGGATTCGTTAACGGCTAAGATAACCGAAACATGCTCGGTAAGTTTTGATACATCCTTGCATGGACTGTTATCCCGGACAACTTTTACAAAGGCTTTCATTTCGTCACGGAAAATATCAGCACTGTCAATTTTCTTAGCTTCACTTTTTTCGCCGTTTATAACAACAAAGCTTGGACTACAGCTGCTTATTGCAAGGTTTATAAGCTTGTCGGAATATTTTACACATACAGTAAAATTGTTTCCCTCTAAAACGGTTGTGTTAACACTTATCGGGTCATAACCAAATAATTCAAGCATCATTTCGACAGCGTGAGGAAGATAGAAGAAAATTCCCTCATAAGGGCAATTTATATCAGCAGAATGGTTAATGGTTCCACCGTTTATTTTGCCAAATTCCCCGTTTTCTATTTTTTCTTTTAATACTTTTATATCATTTATATGCTTAAGCCCCGAACCGCCTAAGATTACATTGTCATACTCCTTTGCCAGTTCTTTAAGGCGCTTAATATCCGAAACCGAACTACATACAGGCTTATCTATAAATACCGGGTAGCCTTTTTTTATAATTTCCTCTGCATATTTTAAATGTTCGCTTCCGTTTCTTCCAAGGACCATAAACGCATTACATTTATCATACATTTCATCCAAAGAATTAACTGCATCCTTAACATTACCTTTTTCCATAGTGAATTTAATATGCTCTTCGGTATCGTCAACACCCCATACCGCAGTAACTCTTGTATCCCCATTTCTGTAATTTCCGTTTTCATCAGGAACATTACAAGCTTCTGCAAAGGACCATGCATGCATACTTAAAGTTCCTATAAGACCTACTTTTATCATTTTGATTCCCCCATTTTTTATTTTCTATATTATAACATACAAAGCATCAAAGAGCAATAAAAACGAGGATACTTATATATCACAAAAACAAATGGATGTCAAAAGCACTAAAAAGTCTGATAGCCTATATAATTGAAAAAGATTTTAAATAAAAAGGAGATGTTAAAATTTCCCGGACCGCAAAAAAGTAAATATATTAAGTTTTTTATTATTGAGGTATAGATTTCTCTAAAATTTACACTTTTTGCTATGTAATAAAAAAGAGTGTAAAAAATTTTACACCCATTAATTCTATAATACATTCTCTCATTCAACACTTTTTATAACAGTATATTCCGTATCCTTTTCTATATGATAATCGAAGCCATAGTCAATCTTTTCATATATTAAATCTCCGAATAATTTATTACATATATTAATCTTGCTTATTTTCAAAACCCTCTCGGGTACTTTTAAATTAATTAATCTTTTTCCTCTTGCTTCAGATATATAATATGCCAATTTTTCAGTAGATACATAGTCCTTATTTTGTGGTAAAAATATACCGTTTTCATTAAAATGTATTAGTTTATGAATAAATTCACATAAATTATCAATATATATGACACTTCTCTTGTTATCTATCTTGAAAAAAATCGGACATTTAACAATAAAATCTATCATTTTTCGAAAATTCCCTTTACAACCTTTTCCGTAAACCATAGGTGGACGGACTATTGCCACATTGAAATTTTCATCATTAAGTTTATATATACTTTCATCTGCCTGTGCTTTTGATTTCCCGTAAGCTGATTTGGGTTCCGGTATAGTATACTGATAAATTTCACCTTGTGGTTTCCCGTATACACTCATAGAACTCATTATTATAAATTGTCTTACCCCCGAAAGCTTGGCTTTACGGGCAATCTCTATTGCTAAATCCCTGTTAACTGAATAATATTTTTCTTCATTTTTTTTACTTTCTTTCTGATGAACTATTGCAGCAACATGAAAAATAACATCATATAAGGAAAAATCCGTTTTTTCCCAATCAGAATCAGATACATCCAGTTGCTCAATTTTATATTCTTTATATCTTTTAACATATTTTTCAAATGAATTTCCAATATAACTGTTTTTACCTGTAATTAAAATTCTTTTCATTATCACAGCGCTCTTTTTCTCCGCCTTCTACAACTCCTTCTTTTTTTATTATCTTTAAAATTGTTCTTGCAATAATCTTTATATCAAATATAAGTCCTACTTTCAGAACATATTCTGCATCAAAGTTTGCCTTTTCATATACCGTAAGTTCATCTCTGCCGTTAATCTGGGCGTATCCTGTTAAACCTGGTTTTAAATCGTAGGAACCGTTTAATTTTCTTTTTTCCAGCAAATCAGTTTGGCATAGTAACGCAGGCCGAGGACCGACAATGCTCATATCACCTTTTAAAATATTATAAATTTGCGGCAACTCATCAAGACTGTACTTTCTTAAAAATTTCCCTGTACGTGTAATATATTTATCAGAATCAATCAATAAATGAGTAGGGGTATCTTTGGGACAATCCGCTTTCATTGTCCTGAATTTATACATATTAAACGTTTTTCCGCACTCTCCCACCCGCAATTGAATAAAAAACACTTTTTCCTTATCAAAAATTTTTATTAGAATATATATAAAACAAAATAAAGGAAGTAAAATAATAATAGCGACCAAAGACAAAAGTATGTCTAAAAATCTTTTTATATAATTAAGATATATCAGCTTAAAATCCAACATCAAAAGAATACCCCAGACTTTCTAAATTTTCTGTTTCGCAATCCATTTTTTTGCTTAATCTGATCAGAATTTCTCTTTCATCCTCATATAAAACAACAAAATCCAAATCAGTTTTTTTTAATTCGTTTAAATAATTTGTATCCATATCTTCATTCCTTTGCTGCATAATACTGTATATTTCTGTAATATTACAGCAATTATATCTCATTTGAGTGGTATTGTCAATACATCTGAGCTATTTTTTATCATTCAAATGAGTATTATAATAATTACGAGGTGATATTATGGATGTAAATAATAAGATAAGAGTACTTATGGATAACAAAGGATGGACAGAATATAAGCTGGCGAAAGAATCCGGATTATCCCAATCTACAATAGCAAATCTTTTCAAAAGAAATACCATACCAAGCATTTCAACTCTCGAAACAATCTGCAACAGTTTCGGAATTACCTTAGCACAGTTTTTTTCCGAAAACAATTCGGTAGAACTAACAGATGAACAAAAAATTTTATTTGATAAATGGATATATTTATCGCCTAATCAAAAAGAACTTATAATACAGCTGATTGCCAATATGAAAGAATAAAATCAGGCTGAAGCACAATGGGCTTCAGCCTGATTTATTTTTAATATAAAATTTTATTTATTCATTTTATCAAGGTCATTTTTACGGATTTCAACTCTTCTTACCTTACCGCTGATTGTTTTTGGAAGTTCATCCACAAACTCAACAATTCTCGGATATTTATAAGGTGCAGTATGAGTTTTTACATATTCCTGAATTTC
>JAZOVB010000076.1:0-14014 GCA_045658425.1 Clostridia bacterium
GGAACAAACTGATAACCATCTTCTATAAAGTTTTTACAGGCAACAACCTGTTCACCCTTATATGTGCCGAGATAGGTTTCCTGTACCTTAAAACCGAGAAGCTCGAAAATGTGAGAGCCGATATACTCTGATATATGATTATTTCTTTTGCCGAACTCCGTTTGCTTCTGAAATTTAATCATATATTCACTTCCGCTGATAATCAGTCCTATTTTCTTTTCGCTTCCGCCAAAATATGTATTACTAACTTCGTAGTTTGAAAAATCCATTATAACAACTCCTTGTTTTATAGTATAAATTATAATTTTATT
This sequence comes from Clostridia bacterium, assembly GCA_045658425.1. Lineage (GTDB taxonomy): Bacteria > Bacillota > Clostridia > UMGS1840 > HGM11507 > SIG450. Next base: position 312 of record JAZOVB010000076.1, read on the forward strand.
TTTGTCAATAGGGTATATTGTCGCATTATGACAAATATTATTATCACAAACATTAAATATACCCTATTGATAATATTACGCAGACTTCTTATCTGCCTCTTCAACGATTTCCTTATTCATTTCAATATAGTTAACCACATTTTCATAAGCGTCGTTGAACTTGAATTTAATAGTGATATTTCCACCCTCGTGAACAAGAATCTCATCAATGAGCTCAACCACCATAGGTCTGTTGAGCGACTCAATATTGCCGTACTGCTTGAAATGTGAGATAAACTCATTTTCACTGTTCAGACCTTGAGCATATTCTTCAGCCGTCTTTGTAAGGCTTTGAATTGTACTGTCTATTGACTCGATTTTCTCGGTAAGGTTGGCTTTCAACTGCATATATTCATCCCTTGTGATAACACCCTGCTTCCAGTCGGGGTACAAATCAAGGGACATTTTTATGCACTTCTCACGCTCGGCAGACTGAGTTTTAATCATCTTCTGCAGATGTGTTGACTCCTTTTTCCGTTTGCTGCTCTGATTGATTATCTCAAGAATTTCATCAAACTCAATGGCAGTATCAATCATTTTCTGTAAGGTTACAAGCACTGCAGTTTCAAGCTTATCAATACGGATTGTGTGATTTGTGCAAGCATCCTTGCTCATCTTTCTTGATGTCATACATCTGTAATAACGGTAAGTGCCGTAAGAATGCGTATTTGTTTTCTTATTCATAATGCGGTGGCAATCTGCACAGCGTACAAGCCCTGAAAACAAATCAACCTCTTTTTTGACTGGTGAAGAACGGATATTCTTCCTGAAAAGTGACTGCGCTTTATTAAAAGTATCCTTGTCAATTATCGCTTCGTGAGTATTTTCGACAATAATCCACTCATCCTTCGGTATAGCTCTACATTGCCTGATTTTGTAGCTGATTGTCGTGTTCTTTCCTTGCACCATATTACCGATATACATTTCATTCTGCAGGATTCTTCGTACAGAACTGTCGTGCCACAAGCCATCATTACTCTTCCCCATAGGATGACGGTAATTGAGACCTTTCAATTTTTTATGCATTGAAGGGTTGGGTATGCCTTCATCATTCAGGGCTTTTGCAATACCGATAATGCTTTGTCCTGCAATAAATCTTTCAAAAATCATACGGATAACAGGTGCTGTTTCTTCATCAATAATAAGCTGATGATGGTCATTCGGGTCCTTTAAATATCCGTAAGTCGGAAAAGAGCCGATAAACTTACCTTGTGCTCTGTTCACATTGAGAGTGCCACGCACGTTGACAGAAGTTGTTGCCGCAAGACTTTCGTTTATAACATTGGTCACGCCTACGGAAATACACTGTGTAGCCGCATTCATACTGTTTGAAGCAGTATCAATTCCGTTGTTCAGAGCGATAAAACGCACCTTTAATCTTACGAAAACATTATCAAGATAATTACCTGCATCGGTATAGTTTCGTCCGAAACGGGACAAATCCTTTACAACAACGCAGTTGACCGTACCAGCATAGATATCTTCCATCATACGGATAAAGCCGGGACGGTCAAAGTTTGTACCGCTCCAACCGTCATCAACATAAAAATCGTGTGCTTCAATATCGGGATGAAGCTTAAGGTATTCCTTTAAAATTTCACGCTGTGAGGTGATGGAATAGCTTTCTGATTTATCGCCGTCTTCACGGGACAGACGAATATAAAGAGCAGCCTTCCAGGTTTTCAATTCCTTCTGAGGCTGCTCTAAATAATCCTTATATTTTGAATACATTAGTATAACCTCCGTTTGTTCTGGGGTAACAAATATAATCAGAACCCGCCTTTAAGCGGAACTTTTTAAGCCTTTTCGCCGTTTCATTCTTGAAATGCGGTAGCCTTTCTGCGACTTCAACGACAAAAATTCAATAAAAATTTCTCGCTTTAAGGTCGCAGATTTTTTACATAGGAGATTTTTGTTCAGACAAGGCACAAAGCGGAGTTAATCCATTCGGATTAACGAGCATTTTAACGCAGTATGAGCAAAAAGATACCTGTAAAAAACGGATTCGGATTATATTTGCTACCCCGCTTATAAACAAAGCGGAAGCACCACAAATCTTACAAATGAATTGTAGCATACTTCCGCTTATATTTCAATAAAATTTTTAATTTAGCTTTTGGTAAATATTTCAGCAGGAGCAAAGAGCACTGCTCAAAGCACCTGAAAAATCTTTACCACCGCTATATGCTACTTTTACGATAACATCACCGACTTTAAAGAGATACGGATTTTTTACCTGACCAGTAAAGTTCTCTATTCTCTCCATAACGCTTTTGCTTTTATCTACTGTAATATCTCTTAAATCAGTCAGATTACTTTTATCGCAAAGAGCTATCTCTGCAGCCTTGCAGAGATCAAGCTGGGATTTTGTGAGCATTAAGTTATCACTTCCTCTCGTTAGTTATTATTGGTAATTATTTAGTTTTTAAACCAAGTTTTCCTTAACCTGATTAATAATATCTGTTAAATTTTCTTCTCTCTTCATCACAAAGTCTAAAGTATTTTCTGAATGAAAAATACGGTGTGTTGAAATATTTATTAAGATATTCCTGAGAAGACATTTCTTCCTCATAACAATTTTCATTGTCAGCCTTTTTCTCTTCCTGCATTTTCTTGCAAAGCTCTTCAGCATTCATAACATCTACCTCCCTTCATAATGTTTTTCTTTGAGCTGAGTTCTTTCAGGGAAATACCATTCACGGATAAGTGCCTTCTCCGCTTCAAGACTTTCCTCAAGTCCCGGTCTGTCCTTGATAATTCGTTTTGCAATGTTAATCTTTTCTCGCAGTGCACCGATTTCAGATGTAAGAAAATCCCGACGGGCAACAAGTTCTTCCTTGTCCGTCGGGTCTTTACATCTTCTTATTTGATTGTAAATTTTGTTACGCTGAGTTTTCAGCTCCTCCATACGGATTTCAGTTCTTGAAATAAAGTTATCAACCTCGGCAAAGTCATAAAGTTTTTCATTAATGGCAAGCTCAATTTGCTTATGCATAAACTCAATTCTCGGTGCAGAGTATTTCATCTTCGGTGAGAACGGATGGGGATTGCAGTTATTCTTTTCAGCTATTGCTCCTACAAAAAGAAGAGCAAGAAAGAAAAGTGAGATTACAGGTGCACCGAGTACGGCACCGCCTACAATCAGCTTTGTAAAATCTGAAACTGTTCTGCTGAAAATTTCAGGATGACGGTAGCTCTCTGCCGACTCTTTAAACTCATAACCCTTGTAACAATAAATAAAGGTTTGGTTACGCAGATAATTATTTGCGCAGGTGTAGTTATAAAAATTTTCATCCACCTCATACAGCCTCTGATGATTAATCCTATCCCAAAGACTTTCATAAGAGTATTCATCACCGAGGTTTGAAAGCTTGACTCCGTACTTGTCAGTACGGTAGCCAATCTTTCCGTCATCAAACCAATAACCCTTCTGACTCATAATCTTGAAAAACTGTTTTATGCTTCTGCTTCTCGGAATAGCGTAATCAATATCTTCACGCATATAATCATATTTTGTTTTGATACCTTTCTGTTTTGCTTTGTAAACATTGTAGGGTATGCGTTTGCCTTTCGGATTTTCAATAACAGATAATCCGTGTTCAATACAAACTTCATCACTCGTCTTTCTGAACAGTCGGTACATCGCTCTGTCTTCATTCATCTTTCTTCCGTCAGTCATTGAAACAGAATTAATGACTATATGGCAGTGAACACAGTTAGCATTGAGGTGAGTGGCAACAACCATCTCATAATCTTTCGCCCACATCTTGCTTGCAACTTCCATTGCAACTTGCTGTGCTTCTTCGGGTGTAACCTCTCCCGGCTTGAAAGAAATATATGCGTGGTAAGCAACAATGCCTCCCGTCTTTCCATACATTTCTTTTGTATCAATCATCTGCTGTGCAGCAATATCCGGGTCACAGTTAATACCGTCAACAAGAAGTCTTTGTTCGCTTTCAAGATTTGTTTTATCCTTATCGGCGGCATAGTGAAGCGAAGAAACAAGATTAGAATATTTTGATAAGTCAGTTTTACTTTTGTTTGCGGCATAAGACACAACCTGATGAATGTTATTTTTTATCGGCCATATTCTTGTAACTGCCATTAAACAAATCTTCCTTTTCCCGGTTTAAAATATTTTGCAATATCCGATTCAAGAGAACGAACCTCAGATAAAACTTCCTTGCATTCATTACGGTCAATGAAACCGATTGCATTTGCTTTGGCTGTAAGCTGATTAAGATTAGTGCCGACTCTGCGAAGCTCAATGATAAATTGTTTGTAATCAACAGGCGGAGCTTCAACAAGCCTCGTACCTAAAATCATAGCTCTGATAATTTTGCTTCGGTCGGTTTTCATAACCTTACAGAATTTATTTAAGACTTCATTTTCTTCTTCATTAAGATAGACATGAAAATCAATTTCTCTTTTTCGTTTTGACATAGGAATTCTCCTTTCTTAATTTTTGTGTTGGGGTGTGCTGGTAAAAACGCTCTGTTTTTACGGATTTGAGGATACAAATCCAATGCTTGCTAAACTTCGGACCAAAATCCAAATTATTAAAGCAGGCATTGGTTTGTCCTCGTTTGATTACCTGTCGCATAAGAAAAAAGAGATACAATAAATTTAAACATCTTTTCTCTTTTGGTTTTTAAGGTTCTTACTGTTTCGTTTTCCGTTTTCAGATTGAGCCTTCTTTGTTTTTTCAGCCTGTGGTTTTATTGTTCTGAATGTGAGCCTTGTAAGTTTGACCGCAGCACGAAGGAATCCGGATTCTTCATCATCAATAATGAACACATCTTCAGGCACTTCCTTTTGTAAATCGAGAATCGCTTCATTAAGGTCTTTACAATAACTTTCAACCTGAATTTCGTCTTCACCTTTCAGGAACCATAAGTGAGTTTCTTTTACCTTTGACATATTTCTTACCTCCCTTCAATTTTTTTAATACGCCTGTTTTTGACATGTTTTTATCGGACCAAGTTCCGTATTTTTAAGTGTTTTTAAAATAAATTTTTCCTAAATGATGATTTGTTAACAGATGCAATTTCTATTTAATGAACAGAAAGTCCGATAAAAAAGACCTGCTAGAAAACAGCAGATCCTAAAGTTCGGTTAGTTGTTTCAGCTTTTTTTGTCATACGGCAACACGACTTCAAGAAAATATCTGCAGATAATGTGGCTCGGTGTTAAGAGTTGCGGGCAGGTGTGAGCATCGCCGTCATCAAGCAACAGACAGTTACCGTTGTGGCAGTTACAGCACCTACTTTTAATCAGCACCTTGATATCTGCAAACTGCTTTGGGGTAAGTTTAAATTTTTGCATAGGCTTTTTCTCCTTTCTTTAAAAAATTAAAACCCGCCCGAAAAGAGCAGGTTATGTATCAAAATAAAAATCTAACGCAGTATTCATATACAGGATTTGTCTTTTTATTTTTATAATCAACACAAATATTTAAATTCTCTTAACAATAGAAAATTTCTCTCGAAATAGGTTATTGATTTCATGTGCAAACGGATGTATCATAAAAGTACAGAAGCGCTTTTGAATTAGTTTTAGAGGTGAAGCAAATGAACATTTATTTTGGTGAGAATTTAAAGAATTATCGTCTTAAACGAAATCTCACTCAAGAAAAGCTTGCAGAGTTTTTAGGAGTCTCTTTTCAGACAATCAGCAAATGGGAACACGGAGATACTTATCCTGACATAACAATACTTCCAGATATTGCAGAGTTTTTCGGTGTAAGTGTTGATGAAATGTTGGGTGTTAACAAAACAAAGAACGAGGCAAAAATTCTTGATATAATTGAAAGAATTGATAATCTTACTGATGTGGATTTAAGGGGAGAAATTATAAAAGAAGCAATTAAGGACTTTCCTATGGATTTCAGAATACAGCTTCGTCTTATGGGACACTTGTATTTCTCGTGTGAAGATTCTCAGGTAAAAGAAAGACTTCCTAAAATCAAAAGTATCTATGATAACATTCAGCAAAACTGTACCGTAGATACAATTCGAATACGTGCAAAAAGATATATGGCTTCTTGTTATGCATGCCTTTCCAAAATAGAGGGAAGCGGAGTAGATTTTGAAGAATGTGAAAAAATATTAAAAGATATGCCATATATGAGAGACGGCAAGGAATTTGTGAAAGCAATTTTTTATCCCGAAGATCATCCGAGCTACTATGAAAATATCAAAAACTCAATTGATGTGTCAGCAGGACTTTTAGCCTCGGGACTTGGCCGCTTTTATTGGGATGATAACTTTTCAGTAGACTATAAAATCAAAGTTCAAAATATGAGTATCGACATTCTTAATATGATTTATGATGACGGAAATTACGGTAGCCAGTGGCGAGAAATTATGTATCTTTATCTGGAGCTCGGTCATCTGTATCATATGAAAGGTGATAATGAAAAGGCTGTTTTGAATCTGAAAAAGTCCGCAGAGCTTGCAAAACAGTTTGACGAAATGGAAAGGATAACAGTTATGCACTCATTACTTCTTGAGGGCAAGAAGTTTGATAAACACACTGTGGGCAGTACCTTTATTGCCTGTTCAAGAATAAAAGAGCTTATTAGTGAACGATATCCTTTCAGTGAAGATTTTAGAAAGACGAAAGAGTTTAAAGAAATTCTGAAAACATTAAGTAAATAAGGTACATGTGACTGCTCTCCTTGTGAGAGCAGTTTTTCTTTGCCGCTTTACCCGAAACAGTTCCTACAGGCATTACTACATATCTCTATGGCGCTGTGCAGTCAACTCATATTTCAATAAATTGCGCTCGCTTTCTTCAAAAAGGTCGTGGCGGTTTGTTCCGTTCGGACGGTCATTCACTTGTCTGTGAGAAGAAAGTTTTTTCTCCTCATAGATACCCCGACATAAGAAAGCAAAAATATTCCCGATTTTTGAAAAAAGTTGAAAAAATTTTTTTGGGCATAAAAAAAGACCCTCGAAGTTTTTACCTTCGAAGGTCATCTAAGTATTAAGTTTTATAACATTTGTTCAATGAAAAGTTGCTTAATGTTTGCCAGGCGTTTTGACACAGCACTTGCACTTTTGAAGTTAAACTTTTCTGCAATCTCTTTTTGAGAGTAACCTTGCTTTTTCATCAAATATATTTCTTTGTCAGTTTCATTAAGATTTTCAAGCACCTTTCTTTCAAGGTCAATCAATTCAACTTCTTCAGTTGCATTATCCAAAGGCTCAACAGGAATGGCATCTTGAAAGGCTTCAATCAAGCCGTCAAGAGAAAGAGCTGCACCCGCCTCGCTTCTTGAATGAGTCCACTTTCTGTCAAAGTCAATCTTAGAAAAATTCTGTGCTACGGTTTCGCTGAAGTCCTCGTGTGTAGCCATTGATTTTTGCAGTTCGACCAATTCAGGCACACTTTGTGTCTGAAGAAGCAGACTCATCATTCTAGCGAGAAATTTATCAACGATTCCGTTAAATATTGTTTCAAGCTCTTCATCGGTCAAGTCATCAGGATCTTTACCATTTGCCTCCGCGTATTTCTTTACTTCCTCAATAAAAGGTTCTTCAGTCTTTTCAGCGAAATCATCAAAGATTTTATCAACAACCTCTTCTTTATCACGAAGTTCCATCACAAGTCCCGTCACAAGAGTTTCATCAGTTTGCTCAAGACTGACTAACGGGGAATCATCCGAAAAGTTAAGAAGAGATGAAAGACCGGTAAGCTCGTCCATTTTCTCATTCCAACTCTGCTGAAAAATGGTTTTAGCTCTGTCGTATAAAAACAGCTCACCTTCACTTGCTTTTTTAGGGTTGAACTTTGATTTCATAGTAGTGAAATCATTTTTCTTGAAGTTAGCTTTCAGGTCTTCAATAGTAATGGGACCTTCCTTTTCGAGTAGAGAAGTTTTTTTCATTATATGTACCTCTGAATTATTACATCCTTGATTTTGAAGATATTATATTAGAAGTTAAGTGAAAAAATGAGAGAATGGTGTCGAAAAACATAATTAAGATATGATTGTTTAGCAAAAATGTTTTTACTTCAAGTTCATTATTCTCGTACATATTTCATGTACAGTGTTGCTCAATTTGTTATAAAACTTGTTGTCAGTATATTCTCTCAACTTGCAGATTGCATAACTAAGGATTTTTTTATCGCCTGATATAATATTTGAATCATAAAGAATCGCCTCATCAATTTTGTAGTATTTTTCACAAGGAGATTTTCGTATTTCCTCTATGCATCTTAATACTGCACTATAACATTGACTTTCTATTTCATTAAGCGAACCATTCATTTTGTTGGTTATTTCTTTTTCTAAAAGGGTTAGTTTTGTTTCTGATATAAAAATCGTATCATCATTAAATTTTAATTGAGACAATATTAAATTTTGTTGCTCTTTGTTAATTGGATTTCGCGAAACAAACATTCTATGCATTGTTGGCCGCTTTTGCATACCAGCAGATGTTGTTATAACCAACGCAACATTCAATTGATTGTTTCTTATTGTACTATTGAAATGTGGTGCTGCTAATAAACATATTTCCTGTTTTTCTTTTCCAACCATAACGCTATACCACATACTATAGTGAGAATTAAACACGAATGTACCATCATATTCTTTAATAATTTTGTTATCTTCTTTAATAATAAATTTAGTAACACACTGATTTAGAGAACTTTCTCTTGTTATTTCCATTTCTGCAATAATGCACTTGGGATCAGAAGAGTCTGTAGAATGAAAAAGGCAAAAATAAGAACCTTGATAGTATTTAAATATTTCATTGTTGGGTTTAGACAATATGTTATCATTTTCATGTATTATGGCAACTGTCTTTTCTTTTTTTTCATGATAATTGTTTTTTGTCTCTATCAAAAAATCATTTAAGATTTTTCTATCCATTACATATCCCATTTCTACAAAAACTTTATCTAAAGCTTTAATTAAATCTTCAGAAATTTTTTTATTTTTAGTGCCAGTTTCTAAGTTGCTAACCTTTTTTTGATCAAGCATTAATATAGAATTTGCTGGTAACTTTTCATTTATTTTTGTAGCAAAATATGTTTGATTCTTACCAGGAAAAAACTTTTTTCTTATTTTTTTGATTTCACTTCCATAAGCGATGCCCGATTTTGTAGTTTTTTCTGTTTTCATAAAAACACTTCCTTTTAGATTTATTTTAGAAAAAAATATTTTTTACATAGGATAAAAATAATAAAAGATATGAACAAAAATATTGATAAAATTCTCATGTTCAAATATAATGGCGTAGGTTAATAATCTCAGCAGATTATAAAATACGTTTTTCATTATAAGGAGGAAATAACAAATGACTGATGAAAACGACAAGAAAAACAAAAAAGAAAAAAATAAGAAAAAAAAGGAGAAAGGTGATAAGAAAAGCAAAAGTGACAAAAAGAAGAAAAAGAAAAAGAAGAAGAACAAAAACAAACGAATTCGTGGAGATTTATCCTGTTTCAAGGGTAGCGAATTAGAGAAAATGGCACGAACACTTTTTTGCGGTCCGCTTATTGAAGATGACCTTATTAGTTTAAGGAACACAGGAAAAGCCGCCTTCGGAGCAAGAATGAAAATGGCTGCGTGTTTCTCTAATGTGTACACCCCTATTTCCGATGTAAGTCTCAATATCGTTTTGGCACATCTTAAAACATTATCTTATGCGCCTAATGCTTGTAGTTTCGCAGATTGCTTGATTTATTCCTATAACGGAAATACGAATTATGAATTGAAGCCACCCAAATGCGAAACAAATGTGCCTTATAAAGCGTTAAAACATGGCGTGAAGGATTGTTTGGCCGCTTTTGAAGCATATTTTAAACCAATCCAAACACGCATGGTTAATTCAAAAGCGCATATAATTCTTGATAACAATATTGTTGGAAAGTATAACGATATCAAGGTAGCGTTATCTTTTACAATAAACTATATCAATGATTTGTGCTGTGGTAAGATGCCTAACAAAATAAGCGTTAATGTCTTCAACAAAGCTGTTAACCATGATAAAAAAATCGCGGATTTATATGAATTTAATGATTCTGACAGCGTTTACAGAATTGATAGCAACAAAAATTGCAAGTACTCTTCTGTAACTCAAGAGTGTGCGACATATTTAATATGTAACAAGCATAAATAATATAACAAGTTGGTATAGTACAAATTATCAATTTACTATGCCAACTTTTTTTAGGAGGATTTTAATGAACTCTATCAATAAAAGATTACTCAATGATCTATTTATAACTAAACGGACTGATTGTGATTCTGAAATATATAACCAACTATATCCCTATATTTGGCCCTGCGAAAATGAGTATATAAATTTCTTGCAAGCTAAAGATAGCTCTGTTAAAATTGATTGTGCAAAAAAAATATTTGAATTCTACAACTCGAATTACGATATTATTTTCCCTGATTTTTTTATTGAAGAATTAATTTTTTTGCAACAACACAATCTTAAGTCAGACGACAGATATATCCCGCAAGATCATTTGGTACACAGTATAAACTTATATATCCTAGGAGTATATTCATTCTTCAATATTGAGGTTTTTCATAGAAAGTTATTAAAACCATACAAAAATGAAAACTATATAAACAAACATAAACTATTTATCAAAGAATGGTCATTATTTTCTCTCTACCACGATATTGGTTATGTAATTGAAAGTAATGTGAATGAAAACGGAAATATATCAAATAGAAGTTCCATTGAAAAATACACAAGAATGAACATTGTATTATTAAATAAGCAAATTATTCAAGCTATAGCAAAATTAATAACAATAATTCATATTATGCAACAAGCCAAAACAACTTTTTCAATAGACGAAAAATTGGTTTGCAAATTTCAGTGGTTTAATAATTCTCGAAAAATAACCACACAAAATTTAATTGAAACCCTCAATAGATTTTCAAACCATGTAGAGATTCAGTCAATCAACTCAGACGAAGATAAACTCTTTGTAGACTGGATATTCGAAAATACTGAACATCTTATCGTCTATAAAGATAAAACCGGTAACCCTATTATGTTTGTTTCAGTAGATAAAAAAGGAAAAAGAGAAATTGTATACAACAAGTCTATGGAACAGATGTATTCAAAATTCATATCCTCTGTTCTTTTTGATAGCGTTATACAAGAACATTCAAACATTATCTGCACATATTATGTTGCAGATGTAAAAGAAAAGATTTTAAATGCAACACCTACAATGTTCCATTTTGAAATTTTTGAGTATTATCAATGTATCCCTCAAAACATAAGAGACCAAATCAGTTTGCTCTCTAATCCTAATCTAATGAAACAAACTTATGAAATAATTCACAAGTGGGTTAAAAACGAAGTAAAAAGGTATAAAGAAAAAGCAGCATCCAAACATTTAGAAGAAGTCTCAATTTCTTCTATAAAAACTATCATTGACAAAACCACAAAAAATTGCATCAATGACGTTTGTAAGCAAAATATATCAACGCAACAAAAAATCGAAAAACTAATCGCCGTTTTAAGTAAAATCTCGGCCACTGAAGTTGATTTATTAATTAGAGAAAATTATAATAAGATAAACGGAATAAGTGCACCTGTTTGCAATTATTATGATTATTTATTAAACTTCTGCAAAAAAGAGTTAAATGAAAACATAGGATGTTTAAAAATAGCTGATAAAACTATAGCTTTCAATCCTTTTTATTATGACAAAAAAAGTTTTGTTATGAAAAGTATATTTGAAAATATAGCAAGTCAATCAGAACAGTTGAACATTAATTTCGATGAATTAAAAAATTATAAACCAACATATACAACCTGTGATCACGGTTTAGTTTCTTCGTCATTATTGTTTGAGATTATAGCTTTTAACGAACAATTCAACAAGTTATTAAACAAAAACTCCATATTGAGTTTGTCATATCATGACAATACTATCTCAAAATTTCTTGATTCAAACAACTCAATTGAATCATATTCACGAATAATATTTGCAATTCTACTTCACAATATATATGTAAAGAAGTCCGTACCCTACGGTATAGATTTCACCCATAATATTGATATAAATGCCTTTGCTTATTTTGGAGCATTAATGGACTCATTGCAACGTTGGGGACGCTCAAAACAATTAGAATGGTCTATTCTAAATCTGCCCAAAGAACATTTCTTAGAAGATGATTACGATATTTCATTCATCAATTCAAAAATCGTAATTAGTTGTTTAAGTTCTATTTCTGGAAATATGAGAAATTATGTGAATTCGCTTGAATCTTTCTTACCTGGTGTTTCAAATATTATTAAAGTACATGAGAAGGAAGAATGATTAAAACTATGTCGTTCATAATATTAAGTTTATACAATTAAGAAAAGTAACACCATTTTCTCAAAAAATATCGAACTTTGTCGAAACTCACAATTCACACCCGCCCAATTTGTACAACTCTCCCAACAAAAGACCAACCGCCTTACCTGCAAAACACAAGTAAGGCGCTCTTTCATATTCACTTTTACAATGTTAAATCAAAGCATTACATCTTGTAATACTGAGCCTGAGCATTCCACAATTCACTATATTTCCGGCCTGACTTCAGCAATTCCTCATGTGTACCTTCTTCAACAAGCCTTGCCTTATCAAACACAGCAATTCTATCACAGAAAATACAGCTTGAAAGTCTGTGGGAAATGTAAATTGCAGTTTTGTTTTCCGTGAATGAGTTGAAACGGCTATAAATCTCATTTTCTGCCACGGGGTCAAGAGCAGCCGTAGGCTCGTCAAGAATAACAAGCGGACTGCCCTTGTAAAGAGCTCTTGCAAGGGCGAGCTTTTGAGCCTCGCCGCCTGAAATATCAACACCGTTTTTGTCTAGGTTTTTGTAAAGATAGGTGTTCTCTTTCTCGCTCATTCTCTCAACTCTGTCCTTGATGTTTGCCTGTTCAAGGGTGCGGTAAAGATTGTCTTTGTCGCATTTCTTATTAGCGGCAATATTGTCGCAAAGAGGCACGGCAAAGAGCTTGAAATCCTGAAACACAACGGAATAGAGCTTCATCAGACTTTCTTTTGAATACTCTTTGATGTTAATGCCGTTTATCAGTATTTCACCGCTGTCAACATCATAAAGTCTGCACATAAGCTTAATGAAAGTGGTTTTACCACTGCCGTTTCTGCCCACTACTGCAAGATGCTCTCCGTTATGTATGGTAAGGTTGATGTTTTCCAAAGCATAGCTTTCATTGCCCGGATATTTAAAGGAAACATCTTTAAATTCAATCTCAAACTGTGAGGTCAAATCTATTTCCTTTTCACCGTAAACCATATCATCCTCGGTGTGCATTATCTCGTAGTAATAGTTTACAAGCGGTACCATTTCCTCGGTTTTGCCGAAGGTTACAGCCATCTTCATAACGCCGCTGATTATCTGCATAAAGGAGCCGCAGTAAAGCACAAGCGAACCTATACCGAAAAGGCCGTAAAGCCCTTTTACACCGATGAAAAGGTAAACTCCGAAGCCTACAACCGAGCCGAGAATGGCAATAAAAGAGCTTGATTTTGCAGAGTTCATTGAGGCTTTTTTCAGCACCTGCTCACCCTCGGTTAAAATCTTGTGAGTGGCAGTTTTTTCGATAATGTCCTGCTCCTTGTAAAGACGGATTTCCTTGCCTGTCTTGTAGTCAGAGAAC
>JAZOVB010000077.1:0-6077 GCA_045658425.1 Clostridia bacterium
GAATTAAGTAATTACTTTAAAAAACAATATGATTAAGAGGATTATATTACTTCAGGCAATACTTTTATTATCATTTTTTACAAAAGCTTCTGTTGGAGATTGGACTTTATATCCGGCATATCATAATGTAACATATTGTGAGATTGCAGGAGATAAAGTATATGTTCTTGCATCGGGAGCTTTGTTTTCATTCAATACAAAAGATAATGAAATAACAACATACGACAAACTGAATAGTTTAAGTGATGTAGATATTACACATATCGCATACAGTGATTATCTGAATGCATTGATTGTTATATACAGTAATGCAAATATAGATATATTATATGACGACGGATATACATACAACATTACAGACTTTAAAAATAGTAATGTCGCAAGCAAAAAAATAAACAACATATCCATAGATAACAAATCGGCATATTTATCGACAGAATTCGGTGTTGTTGTTTTGGACCTTGAAAAATTGGAATTCAAAAACACATATTCAACAGGACACAATACCTTATGCACTTATCTTTTCAAAGATAAGTTATACACCGGAACAACCGACGGACTATTCAAGTGTGATACGGTAAAAAACATGCTTGACAAGAACAATTGGGAAAAAATAAATGAAAATAAAGTAGATGCATTGTGTGAGCTGGATAATAAATTATACGCACTTGTAAAGAGTACCGGAATACACATATTAAATACCGAGACCAATACTTTAAGCAATGTAGTTACCAAAAGCGGAAATGAATATTATACTATATACAAAAGTAAGGAAAATGAGATTATAGCTCCTGCAAAAGACAAGGTTACCATTATAAATAAAGATGGTAAAAATACATACACAACAAGCAACAGCAGCTATATATCAAAAAAAGGAGATATATTCTGGAACTGTAAAGGATATAATGGTTTTTATAAATGTAAGCCGGAAGGCAATACAATTATAGAAACATTGGAAATAGCAATACCGGATAGCCCTATACGTAATTTTTGTGAATTCATGAAGTTCACAAACGATGATAAACTTATAGTAGCCGGAGGAAATATCAACTATTTCGGTCTTCCTGCAAATAATAAAGACGGAACATTGATGCAGTATGATATAAACAATCATAAATGGTTTAATTTCCCCGAAAATGAAATAAAAGATATAACAAAACTTTGGTTTTTTAATATTTGTTCGGCTGATGAGGACCCAACCGAACCGGGACACATTATTGCAAGTTCATTTGGTAATGGATTGTTTGAATTCAGAAACGGAGAATTTATACAACAATACGATTTTAATAATTCTATTCTTGAAACAGCTGTACCAAATAATAGAAATTACACTCGTGTTTCAGAAGTTATTTTTGATAAAGAAGGTAACCTATGGTGTATAAACACTACAAATATAGCAGATATTGTAAAAGTACTTAAAAAGAACGGTGAATGGGTTTCATTAAATTATAAAGAAATTGAATGGAAAGAAACAATGGTCAAGCCTTTGCTTGATTCAAGAGGATGGTTATGGATTACATCTCTTGACAATGGAGCCGGATTATTCTGTGCTAAACTCAAGAACACACCATTCGATGCAAGCGATGATGAAACAAGAACATGGTGGCAAAGCTTCACCAATCAGGATGGTACAACTTATGAAGTATATCAAGTACCGGCTATATGTGAAGATAAAAACGGAACTATTTGGGTAGGAACTGATAAAGGACTTTTTATTATAGATAACCCTGAAGAATTTTTCAATAATGGAATATTCAAACAGATAAAAATACCACGTAACGATGGTACAGGACTTGCCGACTATCTAATGAACGGAATTTACATTAAAGCTATGGATATTGATGCTGCAAACCGCAAATGGATAGGCACATTGGACAATGGTGTTATGTTAATAAGTGAAGATGGATTGGAGACAATACATCACTTTACAACTGAAAATTCACCGCTACCATCAAACTACATTGAAAGTATTGCTATTAACCATAAGACAGGAGAGGTTTTTATTGGAACAGACAAAGGTATAGCAAGTTATAAAAGCGACGCTGTACGTCCGGAGGAGAACCTTAAAAACAGTGAAATACATGCATATCCCAACCCTGTAAAGTCTAATTATAACGGAAATATCTCAATAGTAGGACTTACAGATGATTGTAATGTTAAGATTGTTGACGGAGCCGGTTATCTTATAAATGAAGGAATTTCCAAAGGAGGTATGTACACCTGGAACGGAAGAAACCAAAAAGGCGAAAAGGTTTCAAGCGGTGTATATATTGTTCTGCTTTACGACAAAAATGGAAACGAGGGAGAAGTTACAAAGATTATAGTAACAAGATAAAGCAATAAAAAACAGACAATTGTCTGTTTTTTATTGCTTTATAACGACTTTATTATTCTTTAAAGTTATCAATGTAACCTCAGGTCTTGCGCCCAAGCGAGCAAAGAATCCAACTGTACCTACACCGTCATTTATATAAAGTTTACCCTTTTCACGCTCATATAACCCACTCCATTCATCATATAAACAGGCAGCCGGAGATAATTTATAGCCAAAAAGATTATATTTAAACTGCATGGAATGTATATGACCTGATAAGGTAAGGTCGCTATAACCATTATCACATAATTCGTGCCATAGCTGAGGAAGATGGGATATTGTTACATTGAAAACATTATCATCGACCGCTGAGTATATACGGGAAACATCATAATCCTTTATATTATCGAAATTATGCTTGAATTTCAACAGCTCATCGGTATAATCCACACCGGTTACGGCTATTGAATCATTATCACGGTGTATATATATAGTACTATCCTGCAAAAGAACCCATCCAATAGCCTCTAATTTCTCTTTTAAGAGCTTTTTATTCAAATTACGTGGAGTTGATACACTATCTTTGAGATAAGCTCCTGTATCGTGGTTTCCAAGAACTGCAAAAGTACCACTCTTACCTTTTATATGATAGAGCTTTTCAAGTACGTCCGGAGTAAGTTCAGAATGGTGAAGATTTACTAAATCTCCGCCAAAAAGAACAACATCGGCATCAGTGCCGGATATAACCTCCGAGAGCTTCTCAAGTTCGCTTTCAGCATCATACATTGACCCAACATGAATATCTGATATAAAAGCTATTCTATAACCGTCAAACTCTTCAGGAAGGTTTTTAAAAGATATTTCTACCTCATTTACTCTATAATCGGTGCGGGTTACAAAAACGGCGTAAGAAAACAATACAAGAGAAGCCATACTCACTACTCCACCGCAATACAGCAATATTTTATTTTTCGAAGGCAACCAGAATATATACAGAATAAGTCGGCATATTGTAACAGCAATAAAAATGGTGAGCAGCACCATTGAAACCTTCATCATTACAGTCCCGTTATTCTCGTTATTGAAAATAAACATAAACAACGGAACAGATAAAGGTATTATGTTTGCTACTATCACAAAAACGGCAAAAATTCTTTTTATATAACTTTTAGCATTATAATGTTCGAGTCTTTTGTATGCCAAAAAATCAAGAATAGCCAGGATAAGTGCGAATGCAACAGTTACATACTTCAACATATCATATATTTTATTTATTGCGAATATATACAAATATAATCCAAGTACAAAGAGGGTTATTCAGTTCTCCACAATTTCAACCGATTTTATATTATATATATCCTTTTTAAAAATTTAAAAAAAGATAAAAACAACAATAAATCCTGTTTATAATGTAGAGAAAAAAATGAGTTTAAACTTGCAATTTAAGTTATCAGTTAAAGAATTTTACTTATCAATATCTTTTAAACAACTTAATTCGTTGATAATTAATTATAAAACAACCTTTATCAACAATTTGAAAAATGTGTTTCCTTTAATAAAAAATGGCTTTTCAACATGTTTATAACGGTTGAAATCTGTTTGAAAAAATGAGAGAAAAAAGAGGTAAAATAATTTGGTGTTTTAATTACCTCTTCGGCTTAATTTTTGATTGTGAAAAACAAAATTTAAATGCCACTTTTTTTACTTTTTTTATCATTATGTTTTCAACACATTATCAACATTTTTTTTAACAGCTTTTTCGCTACAATTGATATAAAGTTATAATTTAAAAATGAAATATAAAAAAAATATAGCCCATGTTATAAACACAGGCTATATCCACATTATGTTATTTGAGTAAATAACTGTTACTTTAGCTTTGCAAGAGCCTCCTTTATACGGCGTATAGCTTCGATAATATTCTCGTCGCTTGTTGCATAACTCATTCTGAAGCACTCAGGGGCACCGAATGATGTACCGCCTACAGCAGCAACATGTGCCTCTGTCAACAAGTACATTGCAAGGTCGTCGCTGTTGTTGATAACAGTGTTACCATAGCTTTTTCCATAGAATGAACTGCATTTTGGGAACAGATAAAATGCGCCTTCTGGAACATTAACTTCAAGACCAGGAATTTCCTTTGCAAGTTTTACAATAAGGTCGCGACGACGCTGGAATGCCTTACGCATCTCCTCTACCGGTTCCTGTGAGCCTGTATAAGCCTCTAAAGAAGCCATCTGTGATACAGAACAAGGTCCGCTGGTATATTGTCCCTGTAGCTTGTTACAACCCTTTACAATCCATTCTGCTGCAGCAAGGTAGCCAATGCGCCATCCGGTCATTGCGTATGCCTTTGAAACACCGTTGATTATTATTACACGCTCTCTTATCTCTTCGAATTGAGCAATACTCTCGTGTTTTCCTACATAGCTTATATGCTCATAAATCTCATCAGCAACCACATATACCTGAGGATATTTTGCAAGAACATCAGCAAGCTCTTTCAACTCCTCTCTTGTATATACCGAACCTGTAGGATTTGAAGGTGAACAAAGAATGAGCATCTTTGTCTTTGGAGTTATTGCAGCTTCGAGCTGTGCGCCGGTTATCTTGAAGTTCTGCTCAATACCGGCACTTACTATGACAGGATTACCGTCAGCAAGTTTCACCATATCAGGGTAGCTTACCCAGTAAGGTGCAGGAACAATAACCTCATCACCGGGGTTTACAAGTGCCATAATGGCATTACATACAGCCTGCTTTGCACCGTTTGATACAGAAATCTGAGTCTCTTTGAATTCAAGACCATTCTCATTCTTCAATTTCTCAACGATAGCCTTGCGCAATGAAGGGTAACCCGGAACGGGTGAATAACGTGACCAGTTATCGTCTATAGCCTGCTTTGCGGCAGCTTTTATGGCATCGGGAGTATTGAAGTCTGGTTCACCCACACTCATGTTGATAACATCTACGCCTTGTGCTTTCAACTCCTGGCTTTTTTGTGACATTGCCAATGTTGCCGATGGCGCCAATCGGTTTACGCGGTCTGATAATTGATTCATATTATCTTTTATTATTAATGTTTCTTGAAATTCAATGTATGTCCCATTCTCTCAGCTTTTGTATGCAGGTAACGGGAATTGTAAGTATTGGGTTCTATCTCAATGCTTATGTTTTCTGTTATTGTCAAGCCGTAACTTTCAAGTCCTATTCTCTTGACAGGATTGTTTGTGATGAGACGCATCTTGTGTACACCAATCTGACGCAAAATTTCAGCACCTACGCCGTAATCTCTCTCATCGGCTTTGAATCCGAGGCAAAGGTTGGCATCTACGGTATCCATACCCTCCTCCTGCAACTTATATGCACGCATCTTGTTCATAAGTCCTATGCCACGTCCTTCCTGGTTAAGATACACGATAACACCTTTTCCGGTCTTTTCAATAAGTTTCATCGCCTCATGAAGCTGCGCACCGCAATCGCAACGCTGTGAACCGAATATATCTCCGGTCATACATGATGAATGAACACGTACAATAACCGGCTCATCTTCGCTCCACTCGCCTTTTATCAAAGCTATATGCTCAAGACCGTTCGACTTTTGACGGAAAGGTATAAGACGGAAATGTCCATGCTCTGTAGGCATATCTACCTCTTCACCTTTCTCCACAAGTGATTCTACCTTAAGACGGTATTCTATAAGGTCTTTAATTGATATTATCTTGAAATTGTTCTCTTTGGCAATCTCAATCAACTGTGGCAT
>JAZOVB010000078.1:0-43726 GCA_045658425.1 Clostridia bacterium
AATTTTGAGGGTGTATACGCGTAAGAACGCGAAATACCTTTAACCATGATCAGTGGTGATTGCCAAAGGGGTCCACCTGTTCCCATTCCGAACACAGAAGTTAAGCCTTTGAACGCCGAAAATACTTGGTGGGAGACTGCCTGGGAAGATAGGTAGCCGCTGATCTTTTATTTTACCTATTTTTACCTTTTTCATTATGAAAAAGGTTTTTTATATTTAAATTTATACTATATAATATGTATTGATTGCCAAAGGGGTCCACCTGTTCCCATTCCGAACACAGAAACGGTTAATAATTTTAGATTAAATGTATTTTTGTCGTATTTTTTGGCTCTATCTTCAGAAAATGCTCGAAAATATTTCATATTTTCTGTGCCTTATCTATTGATATAACCTAAAAAATTCTGCCAAAAATTTATATTTAATCTTATAAAATTATTAACCGAGCCATTTGAACGCCGAAAATACTTGGTGGGAGACTGCCCGGGACGATAGGTAGCCGCTGATCTTTTTTGTTTAGAGAAGAAAATGAACTTTGCCGTACTTAGTACTGTCTTTGTTCATCAAGCAGTCTTAAAAGATGTATAAACTTGTTCTTATTAGAATACTTTTTTAAACAGCTTGATTTTGTGTCTGAAATCTTATGTGAAAAGTACATCTGGAAACAAGGGAAATTATTTGACAAAGTATTATAAAAGTGGTAAAATATATAATGAATTATTATAAGGAATAGTGTATCGTTAAACATAAAAAAGGGGTGAAAAAATGGAGGGGAATGACGGAAGAATTAAGAAAAACCTTAAATCTTCGATTATACAGCAGTTTGTTTTAATTTCCATAAGTTTTTTACTTCCAAGACTTTACCTTGAAAATTTTGGTTCTGCGGTTAATGGTGTTTTATCCACTATTAAGCAGATTTTTACATATATGTGTCTTTTAGAGGCCGGAGTAGGTGCTGCTACTAAACATGCTCTTTTTGAAATATTGGAAAACAAAGACCGTAAAAGTATAAGTGAAGTATTATCCGCTACTCATATTTGTTACAAGAAAACAGGGCTGATATATACTGTGATTGTTTTTGTAATTGCTTTGGTATATGGCTTTGTTATTAAAACAGGGATAGACAGCTTTGTTGTATTTACACTTGTAATCTTAAACGGTATACCGGGAATTTTCAATTATTTTATTCAGGCAAAATATAGGGTTTTAATGGAGGCTGACGGCACAAACTATGTACTTAATAATTCTGAAACAGTGGTCCAGATTCTTGCCAATCTTGGTAAGCTGCTGGTACTTTATCTTACTGACAGTCTTATTCTTATTCAGCTTGTATATTGTATAATTGCCTTAGGGCAGATTGCCTTTTTATATAGATATGTGAAAAAGGAATATAAATGGCTTAACCTGAAAGCAACACCTGATTTTGAGGCTATTTCCCAAAAAGATTCTGCACTGGTTCATCAAATATCGGGGATGGTATTTAATAATACAGATGTACTTTTGATTTCAGCACTTTGTAATTTCGGGGTTGCAAGTGTTTATGCCATATACAATATGTTCTTTGCACAAATGCAGACGGTTATATCAAGTATTTCATTATCTTTTAATCATAGATTAGGTAAGGATTATAAGCCTAACCGCGAAAAATTTGATAAAGAATTTTATGTTTATGAAGTGTTTTATATTATGTGTGCTTTTATAATATATACCCTTATGGGAGTATTTCTTCTTCCTCTTATTGAGATTTATACAAAAGGGATTAATGATGCCGACTACATAAATTCAAATCTTCTGATGCTGTTTGTGATTATGCAGCTTTTATCCAATGCAAAGCTTCCTGCAAACAGCGTTATTGAGTACGCAGGAACCTTTGAAAAAACCCGTTCTCACGCTTTATGGGAAATGACTATAAATATAGTTGCAACTATAGTTGGTATAAAATTATTCGGTATATGCGGTGCTATTTTAGGAACAATTCTGGCACTTATCTACCGAAGCATAGTTGTAATAGCTCATTCCAATAAAGAGGTTCTTGGCAGGAGCGTAATTAAAACATATAAATTATGGCTGATAAACGGCGGAGTGTTTATTTTTGTTATGCTTATCTTCTTTGTGAACAGCTTTTCGGGACTTTCTTTTGGTAAACTTGTGGTAAAAGGCTTGATTCATGCCCCCTGGATTGTAGGTTTATATGTATTGACAAACTGGATTTTTAATCCTGATGCCTTTAAATTATTATTTGGGTTTTTAAGGGGGGATAAGGTATGAGTATTCCAAAGGTTATTCATTATTGTTGGTTTGGAAACGGGAAGATGCCTTCTCTTTTTATAAAATGTATTGATAGTTGGAAAAAATACTGTCCTGAGTTTGAGATTAAGTGCTGGACCGAGAAAAATTTCAATATAAATGAAAACAGATATGTTAAAGAAGCGTATGAAGCAAAGAAGTGGGCGTTTGTAACTGATTATGTACGGCTAAAGGTTTTGTATGATAATGGCGGAATTTATCTTGATACAGATGTTGAGCTTTTAAAACCATTGACAGAGCTGATTGAAGACGGCGGATTTATGGGATTTGATGAAAATGGTATTATGTGTACCGGTCTTGGTTTTGGGTGTGAAAAGGGAAATGAGCTGATAGGTGAGCTTTTAAAGGATTATGACAATATTCCTTTTAAACTGGAAGATGGAAGCTATGACCTGACTCCATGCCCTGACAGAAACAGTATTACTCTTAAAAGACTTGGTATGGACAGCTCGGATAAATCGCAGGTATTTATGGGGATAAAATTTCTTCCCCGCGAGTTTCTTTGCCCTATGGATTATATATCAGGAAAAATAAAAATAACCAAAAATACATATTCGATACATCATTACAGTGCGTCCTGGACATCAAAAACAAGTAAAAGAACAAGAATTTTCAAAAGAATACTGGGAATAAAGCTTTACGATAAGCTTTACGGAAAATTTCTTCATAAATTCAAATGGCTTGAATGGTAAAATTAAAAAAGAAAGAAGTGTGTAGTTAATGCCTTTTATTGATCAGAATAAGGTAGACGAAAAAACAAGAAAAAAATTAGAACAGATTATTGAAAAATCCTATCTGACCTACTGGAAGAAGAAAAGACTTTTCGATATATTTTTTGCTACCCTTATATTATTGTTCTTTTTGCCTTTGATGGTAATAATCGGAATTGTGATTGTTATAGATGACCCCAAAGCCGGACCGTTTTTTGTTCAGAAACGTGTCGGTCGTCACGGCGAAATCTTTAATATGTATAAATTCCGTACAATGCGTAAGAATGCTGATAAAATGAAAAAACAGTTGTCCGAGCAGAATGAAATGGACGGGCCTGTTTTCAAAATCAAGGATGATCCCCGTGTTACAAGAGTAGGGAAAATTTTAAGAAAAACATCTTTAGACGAGCTTATGCAGTTTTTTAATGTATTTAAAGGAGATATGACTCTGGTTGGCCCAAGACCTCCTCTTCCGGAGGAAGTGGAACACTATACCGACTATCAGAAGCTTCGTTTACTGGTAACTCCCGGTATCACCTGTACCTGGCAAATTCACAAAAACAGAAATGATGTTCCATTTGAGGAATGGGTTGAAATGGATATTGATTACATACAACACAGAACTTTCCCGGGGGATTTGAAAATAATGCTTAAAACCCCCATTGTAATGCTTACTGCAACAGGCAGATAAAAAATAAAAAGGCGGCGAATTAAATGAAAGTGGCAATGATTGGTCATAAGGTTATACCCTCGAGAAGAGGAGGGATTGAAAAGGTGCTTACCACCCTTTGTCCTTTACTTGTGGAGCTGGGTGTTGAGGTTACCTGCTATAACCGTTCTTCTGATGAAGTGGAAAATGAGTATGTGGGTACTGTTAAGGATAATATGTATAAAGGTGTTAAAATAAAAAAAGCATTTACCCTTGATGTAAAGGGGATAGCGGCAATGGTTGCATCTTTTACTGCGGCAATCAGTGCTACCTTTAAAAATTATGATGTCCTGCACTTCCATGCAGAGGGACCCTGTGCTGCAATGTGGATTCCCAAGCTTTTTGGTAAAAAATGTGTTGCTACTGTTCACGGAATTGACTGGCAAAGGGAAAAATGGGGTAAGGGATTTGCTTCAAAATATATAAAATTCGGAGAAAAAACCCTTGCTAAATATGCTAACGAGATTATAGTTTTAAGTGAGTCAGCCTATGATTATTTTTTAAATACATACAACCGTAAGGCTGTAATAATTCCTAACGGAATTAATCCCCCGGTAAAAAGAGAAGCTGATATGATAACAAATGACTTTTCACTTACCAAAGATGGTTATATTTGCATTATTTCAAGACTTACCGCTGAAAAAGGAGTTCACTATTTAATTGATGCCTATAATAAGCTTTCTACCGATAAAAAGCTTGTAATTGTAGGTGATACAAGCGATACTGATGATTATGTTGAACTTCTTAAGAAAAAGGCAGAGGGAAACCCTGATATAATTTTTACCGGCTTTAAATCCGGGGACGAATTAAGAGAGCTATATTCAAATGCATATATTGTAACCCTTCCCTCCGACCTTGAGGGAATGTCCTTGAGCTTACTTGAGGCAATGGCTTATGGTAATGCGGTTTTATGCTCTGATATTCCTGAAAACTTTTCGGTTGGAGAGGATAAGGTAATGTATTTTAAGCATTCTGATGTTTCCGATTTAACAGAAAAGCTTCAGTATATGTGCGATAATCCGCAGATAGTTGAAAAATTAAGAGACGGTGTATCTGAATTTATTTTATCAAGATACCATTGGGATGAAATAGCAAAGAGTACATACAATCTTTATAAAAATATATGAAAGGGCAATTTTATATGGATACAAATAAACAAAATACCCTTATGGAGCCTGATGAAATTCAGGAAGTATATTCTCTTATTGAGGAAAGACTTTTCGGCAATGTTTCCGAAGAACTGTTCAATATGTGGGCAGATAATATGGCTATTGAAAAAATCGACTCGGGAGAAGTAATAATAAGTTATCTGGGGGACAAACCCCTTAATAAAATTAATAAGCTGTATAAGGAAACATTGTGGTCTTATTTTAATTCCGCAATAGGACACAGAAGAAAATTTAAAATAGTAAAGAGAAAAAACAAGCTGAAAAAGGATTATACACCAAAAACCAAAAAGAATATAAAGACCTTTAAGCTTTTGGTTTTGAGCCTTATTTTTGTTGCAATAGCCTTTTCTCTAATAGTCCTGACAGTAGGTTATGTAAGTAACAGAAACTTCAGGGAAAGCTTTTATAATGTAAGCAGTCTTAAGGTGAATAACCGTATAAGAGTAGTTGTTTTATCCGATTTGCACAGCGTAAGCTATGGTAAGGATAATGATAAGCTGACAAGCCGTACTGAAAAGCTTAATCCCGATTTAATTCTTTTAACAGGAGATATAATCGATTCAAAAAATCCTAAGCTTGACAGTGTTGTCAATATGTGTTCCGAATTATCAAAAATTGCTCCCGCTTATTATATTTACGGTAATAATGAAGCGGAAACTGTTTACGACTTTCCTTTAAGAAAAGAGGACATAGATAAAAAGCTCGGGGTTAATGACGAAACCCGTGATGAAAAGAAGCTGATTGAATTTAAGGACGAGCTTGAAGAAAAGCTTGAGAAAAGTGGTATAAAGGTTCTTAAAAACGAAATTGATACCATAGAGGTAGGAACAAACACTATTGATGTTTTCGGAGTTTTAACTTCTAATCCGTCTGCTTTTTATGAATATACTGAAGAGAGCTTCAGAATATTCAGATATGAAACCCCTGAGCATCTTAAGATAATGGCAATCCATGAACCCTACATTTTTGAAGAATTTACGGAAGATTTCTGGGGAGATTTAATGGTATGCGGTCATACTCATGGAGGAATAGTAAGAGTTCCTGTTTTAGGGCCTCTTTACACACATGAGAAAGGAATTTTCCCTGAAAGAAACGGAGCTTATGTATACGGAAGATATGATGTTTCGGGAAGACCGCTTGTTATAAGCGGCGGCCTTGAAAACAATAACCTGCTTCGTCTTAACAATCAGCCTGAGCTGGTTATAATCGATATCAATAAATTCTAACTTGCAGCTAAGAATGGGAGGCGAAAAAATGATAACATCCTTACTTGAAAAAATCCCTGTACTGATTGGGGTTGGCTTTCTTTTGTGGTCAGTATTTATAATATACATACGTTCTAAAAAAATAAATCGCTCGGAGTTTGTCAGTATTTTTAAAACAGCCAAATATCTCACTTTATGGGTTGTTGTATTCAGTGTGCTGTTAACCGGTTTTTTTGGAATATTTAATCATATTAATGCTAAAAAATCAGTTCATGCTATAATTTCTCTTAACTATTCGGAAGCTTCACAGGCGCAGAATTCAAACGGTACAAGATATAATATGGCAGAAATCATTTCTGACGAGGTTGTAAAAAAGGCAATTGAAAAAGGTGCCTTTGAAGATGTAACCGTAAAAGAATTAAAAGAATGTCTTGTTGTATATCCTTGTGTACAAGGCGGTGTGGGAGATGAAAGTGAATATCATATATCCACTGAATTTGCGGTTGAGTATCATGCTTCCAAGCATACCCAGCATCTTGATACGGAAAATGTAATAAAGCTTATAACAGCAGCTTATAAGGAGTATTACATAGATAGATATACAGATAATTTTACTCTTAATATTGATTTTAAAGAGGATGAGCTTGAAGGACTTGAGTATATGGATACGGTAGCCTTTTTCAATAAGGAGGCTGCATCTATACTTAATTATCTTTACGGAATGGCTGAAAAGGCTCCAAGCTTTGTAACCTCAAATAATACCACCTTTAATTCCATAGCCGGTAAGGTATATCAGTTTAAGGAAACTCAGATAAACCAGAACTTAAAATCCCTGATTTTACAAAACGGTGTAGTAAGGGATAAGGAAGGATATATTGATCGTCTGGCATATCAGAATAAAAATACTGATTTTGACCGTCAGAAAAATCTTGTTTCATTTAATCTTTGCAATCAGGCGATAGACCGTTATTCAGAGGAAATGACAAGAATTGTTCTTGTTCCCACCTGGGACCAGTCGGGTAAGTATTATATGGGACGAACAAAGGTTGGTATTGATGAGTTATCGGTAATGGCAACCAATTTCAGTGATAATGTAGCATCAAATGAAAAAGAGATTATGAATAATAATCTTATTATAAACAAAATGTCAGGTGCTGGTGTTAATAATATAACAACTCAGTCTGCAGATGAGCTTATCGGTTCTATTTATCAAAGTATTAAAAACTTTGAAAAGGAAGCAATAACCGCAGGCAGAGAATATTCCAGTCACAAAATGAATCAATGTATCGCTGTAACTATATACGGAATTTCTCTTATGAAGGAATTAGAGTCAATTATTATAGTATTTGTGCTTATTTATACGGCGTTTATGCTATATGAAATTTCCAAGAAATTCCCCAAAAAATCATAGGAGGAGGAAAATATGAAAAGCTTTCAGATTATGAGATATATCAAAAAGATTTTACCTATGATAATCATCTTATGTACTTTAACAACTATATTTATTTCCTATAAGCTTTCGTCCTCCAATACATATATAGCCTCGGAGGTAATTCATTATAATGATGAAAGAGCGGAGCAGGGACTTGCTCCTACAGGAGATAAGCTTGATGTAAATGAGATCAAGTCTTCTGCAGTAATGTCTAAGGTTGTTGACAAAATGGGACTGACAGGTATCTATTCGGTGGATAATCTTATTTCAAGAATTGAGATAACCCCTCTTCCCGATGCGGATAAACAGGCAAGAAAGGATGCTATGCTTGAAGAGGGCGAAGAATATATCTACGAGCCGAGTACCTTTATTGTGTCCTTTGCTGCACTAAGCGGTGAGGGTGCTGACTTTGCAAGAACAATCCTTGATGAAACTTTGGATGTGTATTTTGCACAGTTCAGTCAGAAATATGTAAATGTTGCTCCCGCTAATAATACAATCGAAAATCTAAAAAAAGATAACTATGATTATATTGAAATGATGGAGCTTATTGATACAAGCATTGAAGAAACCTTAAATACTTTGTATCAGAGGATAGATAAGAATTCATATTACAGAGCTACTACAACCGGAGCTTCTTTCGGAGACCTTGCCGAAGAATTCAGTTATTTGAGAACGGTTAAGGTTTCGAAACTCTTTTCACAAATTTATAAATATCAGATTACTAAAAATAAGTCAGTACTTGTTTCAGACTATTCCACAAGAATAGACGACAATAATATTTCAAATACCAAGGAAGAAAGTATTGTTGAAGATATTGTTACGGTAATAGATGCCTATGTTAAGAAAATGAGGGAATCGGGAAATACCAACATAAGCTATGAATATATTCTTGATAACCTGCACGAAAAAAATCTTCAGGAGTATGTAGGCGACCAGACTGTTACCTATGATGAGCTTATCTATGGCTGGAGAGACCATAATGAAACTAAGGAACACGCAATAATAGATTCAGCATATTCAAGATATGTAATAGATACCTTCAGTAATTGTACAGGTGGATGCGGAGGCAGTTGTTCGGGGTCTGCTAAAACCTGTGCAGAAATTTCCAATCCTGATTATCAGATGGTAAAAGAATGCGTTGATAAGGAAATTGATGAGCTTATAGGCGATTTAACTGAGCTTTATAATACAACAAGACTAACAAATGATGAATATAATCAGTATTTGGGTGCAAGTTATATTTCAGTGCTTTCTTCCGCATCAGTAAGAGAAAGTATAAATGTTCTATTATATACCATAATAGCATTTTTCTTCCTTATTATTTTATGCTGCGGCGGAGCAATCTTATTCGGAAGAGCAGGGGATATTATAGAATATATTTTCTATACAGATCATCTTACCAATCTTAATAACAGGGCATACTTTGATAAATATCTTAAAGCCAGGGATAAAAAACTTCTTGATGATGGTGCTGTGTATTGTATGGTGGATATTGCAAACTTAAGTTATATTAACGGCGAACATTCCCGTGAAGCAGGTGACGGCATTATAAAAATGTTCACAACCTATCTGGTTGAGGCTTACGGAAAAACAAAATCCGAATTTATATATAACGGAAACGGAAGCTTTGTAATTCTTTCCGAGGATACAGATTACATCACCATAGAAGATATTATGAATTTGTTTAAATTA
The DNA here is from genome assembly GCA_045658425.1 of Clostridia bacterium. Taxonomy (GTDB): domain Bacteria; phylum Bacillota; class Clostridia; order UMGS1840; family HGM11507; genus SIG450. The sequence continues at coordinate 9,228 of JAZOVB010000078.1, forward strand.
AGACTTGATGACCGTGATGAATACCGTGATATAGTAATCGAGTATAAAATCGGTATAGCTGAAACCTTTAAGGAAAATAAAACAGCAAGAAAGCTTCTTTCTGACACTATTAAGAGCAAAAAAGATTACAAATCTGAAATAAAATAAAAAGGAGGGCAAAGGAGTGGAAAATAAAATTCTTGAAAACTTCAAAGTATTTTATTTTATGGTAGTTGCCGTAATGATGTACTACTTTCTTAATGAGTATATCGATATCGGACTTCACATTACCTACCGTCACGCCTTTGCACTTTTAATTGCTGCCTCTGCAATAATTTTATTTTTGTATAAGCCTGATGTTTCAAGGGGAATAACCTCTTTTAACGGGGCGCTTGTCTATTCGTTGCCCCTTCTTATAACCACTCTTGTTTCTCTGTTTATATGGTTTGTTGACACAGTGGATGTAAGTGTTATATCAAGAGGTCTTTCAAGCTCCTTTGTATATGCCAATATGTTTTCCTTTGCTCTTTGTGCGGGAAGTTTTTTATATATATTTGGTGAAAAGGGCGTCTGGTATAACCTGGTAGCAATTTTAATTGCCAATATACTGATGATTTTAACGATTATTGCCGAGCACGGTATAGTCGCTTACTTTTCCGAATTTATAACTTTGATTGTTACTTTCGCTGATGTAACAGGTGAAATAATTGTTCAGGCAGAAATTCACGAACTTGCCTTTTGTCTTGGTGCATATCTTATCTTTATGCTTTATAAACCGAAAAAAAATGCTCTTTGGTTTATACTTCTGGCACTTAGTATGTTTTGCTTTTTATCAGCATTCAAGCGTATTGCAATTGTGGCAATTGTGATTGCACTTTTTTGGGGCTATGTTTTAAAATTTATTGCAAAATTCAATAAGAAAACCGCAAGCGGTCTTGTTACTTTTTTGTGCGTAGTACTCATTGGAATTTTACTTCTGTATGTTGCACTTATTAAAATGGATGCTTTTGAGCTTCTTGAAAAAGCGGGAATAAATACCAGCGGCCGTGTAGGTATGTACAGGGCTGTGGATAAATTTTATGAATTCAGTCCGGGATTTATAGGAAACGGTATCGGCTTTTTAACCTATCAGTTAAATACATTTTTAAAGATTGGAGTTGCCTCCATTCATAACGACTTCTTACAACATTTTATTGACTTGGGCTTTTTCGGTTATATTATATGGCTTGTTTCAATGACTCTTATAAGAGTATGGTATTTCGGGAAAAAAGGTAATACTGATGGTGCTATTACATCATTTATACTTATCCTTTACCTTGTAATCGTTTCATCAACAGATAATACAATGAACTATCCTCTTTTAACCGGAGTTCTTGCTATCCTTATGATGAGTTGCGGATATGATGAAAATGTAAGAAAAGCCGAAATGAAAATATTTGGTTGTATATCAGGAGAAAGTGGAAAAAAACTATGAAAATTTTGATGGTAAATAAATTCTTATATCCCAGAGGGGGAAGCGAAAGCTATATGCTTTCCCTTGGTAAATATCTTGAAAAACAAGGGCATGAGGTAGAGTATTTCGGGATGTATGATGAAAACAATATAGTGGGGAATTCTTTGGGACTTTACACCTCAAATATGGATTTTCATTCCAAGGGTTTTTCAAGATTTTTATATCCTTTTAAAATTATATATTCTCTTGAGGCAAGACGCAAAATTGAAAAGGTAATAGAAAATTTCAAGCCGGATGTAGTGCACATGAATAATATCAATTTTCAGCTTACTCCGTCAATTATATACGGAGTTAAAAAGAAAAAAGTACCTCTTGTTCAGACGGTGCACGATTATCAGATGCTTTGTCCCAATCATCTTTTTTATAACTTTGAAAAAAACCAGCCCTGTGAAAAATGTGTAAAGGGTTCTTACATAAATTGTATAAAGAATAAATGTATTCATAAATCAGGGGTAAAAAGCATAATAGGCGTAATTGAAGCAATGCTCTATTCTGTTTTAAAAACCTATAAAAAGGTGGATATGTTTATCTGCCCCAGTAATTTTCTTGAAAATAAGCTTTTATCCTCAAAAGCTTTCTATAAGGGGAAAACATGTACCATACATAATTTTATAAATAAAGAAAGCTTCAGTAAAAAAGACTTTGAAACCAAGTCTTATATAGCTTATGTCGGGAGGCTGTCAGCAGAAAAAGGTGTGGGGTCTATTAAAGAAACCGCAAATCTTTTACCCGGGTACACCTTTTGTGTTGCGGGAAGCGGTCCTGATGAAGATGAGCTTAAGGGCATAGAAAATATTAAAATGATGGGATTTTTAAATGGAGAGGCGCTTACCCGTTTTATTTCGGAGGCAAAGGCTTTACTGCTTCCGTCTGTATGTTATGAAAACTGCCCTCTTTCTATATTGGAAGCACACGCTATGGGTGTTCCTGTAATTACTATGAATTACGGCGGTATGAGAGAGCTTGTTGAAGACAGGGTAACAGGAAGTCTTGTAACCGATATAAGTCCCGAGGGTATTAAGGAAAAAATTGAAGAGCTTATGGAAGATGAAGAATATTATAATAAGCTTAAACAAAATTGTGAAAAGCAAAGAGATAAAATTTCAGATATTGATGACTACTGTGAAGAGCTTATAAAATTATACAGGAGGTTGAAACCGTGATAGAGCCAAAGGTAAGTATTATTGTACCCGTTTATAATGTGGGAGAGTATTTTAAAAGATGTATAAGTTCACTTACCAACCAGACCTTAAAGGAAATTGAAATAATACTGGTGGATGACGGCTCAAAGGGTGAAACCCCTGCACTTTGTGATAAAGCCGCTTTGGAGGATAGTCGTATAAAAGTTATCCATAAAGAAAATGAGGGAGCCGGTAAAGCAAGAAACGCAGGTCTTGAAATTGCAACGGGAAAGTACATAGGATTTGTAGATTCGGATGACTATGTTGAACCGAAAATGTATGAAATTTTATATAATAAGGCAGAAGAATATTCTTCCGATTTTGTTATTTCGGGGGTTATCTATGTAAACGGAAATATGTTTAAAGAGGATGGAAATTCCGAAAAAAGAACATATTTCAAAAAAGATACTCAAATTGAGGGAAAAGCTGCACTTACCGAATTAAGACTTGGTATTTTAGGCTCTCTGCCCGGTGAAAAAGAGGATAGTAAGTATGGAACAAGTGTATGGAAAAACTTATTTAAGCGTGAAATTATTGTAAATAACGGGATTTATTTTGAATCGGAACGGGAAATGCTTTCCGAGGATGCTCTGTTCTTACTTGACTATATCCCCTGTATAAAAAAAGCAACCGGAATAGAGAATGCACTTTATAACTATGTAAGAAATGAAGGCTCTATATCAAAATCATATAAGGCAGACCGTTTTTCCAAGGGATTTGTATTTATTGAGGAAGCGGAAAAAAGGCTGAAAAAAGATATAGAGTATGATGAATATATAAAGTATTCCAACCGTTACTGGCAGTCCTTTTTAAGAGTAATATGCTCTCAGGAAGTGCTTTACGCTCTGGAAAATAAAATTCCGTATAAACAGCTTAAGGAAAGACTAAAAACAGTATGCGAAAATCCTAAATCCATAAGTGTGTTAAAAAGCTACCCCTTATATAAATTACCTTTAAAACAAGCACTTTTCGCCTATGCTATGAAATATAAGCTTTATTATCTTTTGGTGAAAATGGTTGTGCTAAGGGCAGGATAATACAAATTAAAGGAGATAACAATGTTTTTTTCAGTAATTGTACCTGTATATAATGTAGAAAAATATTTAAGAATCTGTATTGAGAGTGTTCTTAATCAGACCTTTTCGGATTTTGAGTTGATTTTGGTAAACGACGGGTCTGAAGATAACTGCCCTGAAATTTGCGAGGAATATAAAGAAAAAGATTCTCGCATAAAGGTGGTTCACAAAGAAAACGGCGGTCTTGCAAGTGCAAGACAGGCAGGTATAAAGGTAGCTTCGGGCGACTATGTATACAATCTTGATTCAGATGATGCGATAGAGTCCGATACATTAGAGTCCTGTTATAATTTCATATCAGAATATAACTGTGATATTGTGTCCCTTGGTTATAAATGGGTAGAAGACTCTAAGGTTGTAAGGGTTACAAATGACGGACTGGAAGAGGGCTTTTATGATAAAGAGGGAATAAACAAGTATATTTTCCCCCGACTTTTAATGGATAAGAATATGGAGCATATTTCTTATTATTTATCGGGAAAAGCAGTAAAAAGAGAGCTTCTTACCCCAAATCTTTTATCATTAAATCCCAAAATCTCTTTAGGAGAGGATTTATGTACCATAATACCTTGCTATCTTCAGACAAAAAGCGTTTATATCAGTAAAAGAGCAAATTATCTTTATACTGTAAGACGGGATTCTCTGTCTAAAGAATTTAATTCAGATCAGATATTTTTAATTGAAAATGTAATAAAAGAGCTTAATAAAATAACCTTGGAAAAACCCGAAGATTTTAACGGGCAGATTTTACGCTATTCGTTTTTTATGTGCCTTGCAATAATGGCGGCAGCTGCGGAGGGAAATTATTTCAAAGCAGCAAAGACTATCGGGAAGAATATTAAAAATACCGTTCATTTCTTGAATATAAAAAATGCACGGTTTGATAAAATTTCAGTAAAAAGCCGTATAACCCTTGTTCTTATGAAGCTTGGGCTATATAAAACAGCATTTTACTTTCTTAATTTATCTAAAAACATCAAAAAACTTTTAAAAAGCAGGTGAATATAATGAATAAGACTCCCATTCTTTCTGTAATAATGAGCGTATATAACGGAGAAAGCTATCTTGAGGAAGCCGTTGAAAGTGTTTTAAATCAGACCTTTACCGATTTTGAACTTATAATTATAAATGACTGCTCTGCCGATAAAACTGCTCAGATATTAGAAAAATTATCCTTAAAGGATGAAAGAATAAGGGTTCATACCAATGAAGTTAATCTGAAACTTCCCACTTCCTTAAATAAAGCGATTTCGCTTTGTAGGGGAAAATATGTCTTAAGAATGGATTCGGATGATTTATGTCTGCCCGAAAGATTTGAAAAGCAGTATTATTTTATGGAGAATAATAAGGACATTGATTTATCTTCAATAAGATTTCTCACTCTTAAAAACGGAGTATATTCTTCGGGAGGCTGCGGAGGCAGAACGGACAATGAAGCTATAAGAGCAATGCTTCTTGTTACAAATCCCATACTTCATCCGGGCGTAATCGCTAAAAAAGAGATATTTGAAGAAATGAATTACGATACCTCTCTTACCTGTACCGAGGATTTGGAGCTTTGGACAAGACTGGCACTTAACGGTAAGAAAATGGCAATACTTCCCGAATACCTTTTAATATACCGCCTTCACGATAAGCAGATTACAAGTACTACGCTTGAACGTCAGCATAAAGAGGTACTTTCGGTAGAGGAAAAGTATTATAGCGGTATGTTAAAGCCTTTAAAGGAAGATATGAAAGAGTTTTATATATCGGGAATATATTTTAAGGAAAATGCCGATGCCGGTAAATTTATAAAGCTTTTTAAATGGGTAAAAAAAGCTGATGAAAACAGGGCTTTCAGCAAAGATGCTTTAAGCTATGCCTTTTTTGAAATGCTTGCAGAATATAAAAGGCAGGGAATTTCCAAAAAGGATATTATAAAAGCAATGCTTTCTTTTAACCCATTATTCTTGATAAAAGAATTTTTAAGACGAAAGAGAAATGCGAAAAAAGATTTGGAAAAATGTTTGAAAACTGCCGAAAAATACGGACTGAAAAAATCAGGCGGAACAAAAGAATTTCCGCTTTTTGAAAAATAAAAATCAAATTCAGGAGGTTTGAAAATGCATATTTTTGAATACCCCTATGTAACTATAACTATTCTGGTTGCAGGGTTTATTTTTATGGGGGCAATCGGAATATACTTCAGTATAAAATGTGTCAGGGTTGCAAATGAAACCGAGGAAAAGGGCTTTGTGGGAATTAGCCGAATTGAAAATGATTATGAGAAGCTCACTAAAAATCGTAAGCAACGCTATCTTATCTATATATGGGTAGACCTTGACGGTATGGTACGGCATCATTCGGAAACCAAGGCAATGAGGCTGTTTCTTGATATAAGAAGACTGTTTCTTAAAATATTCTCCGACCACCCTGAAAGTAATATTTCGGCTTCAGGAAAATTTAATTTTACCGTTCTTGGCGAGGGTGGTGCAGAGGAAGCCAAAAAGGATATAGAAGCCTCTCTTGGTGAAATCAATAAAATGCTTATTGACAATGAGGGAGTAAGCTCAGTAAAGGTGAAATTGGGAATTTATACCACCTTGTCTACCGAGGTTGCTTTTGACACTGCTCTGAACCGTGCAAAACAGGCATGTACCATGGCAGAGGAAAGTGATGAGCCGTATTGTGAATGGGATTTGTCAAACGGGCGTGAGTTTGAGCGAAAAGTAAAAATCGAAAATAAAATTGAAAATGAAATAGATAACAACCGTTTTTTCCTTGTGTATCAGCCTATAATTGATGCCGAAACTGATAAACCGGTAGGAGCAGAGGTTCTTGCCCGTCTTAATTCCAGCGAGGGCGGGGTTCTAAGCCCCAATGCATTTTTGGATGCGGTAAACAGTGTGGGACTTACTGAAAAGTTTGATTATTATATATTTGAAAAAAATTGCAAATGGATTTCAAATGATAAAGAAACAAGAGAAAAGTATATGTATACCATAAACTTTTCAAGGGAAACTCTATGCGAAGACGGATTTCCTGAAAAAATTATTGAAATTATTGATAAATACGGACTTAAGTATTCCTCAACCGCAATAGAGATTTTAGAGGATAAAAATTTAACCGATGACGAAAAGCTAAGACTTAAAAATAATATATCCATCCTTAAAGAAAAGGGGATTGTTATTCTTCTTGATGACTTCGGAAGCGGATTTACCTCATTTACTGATTTAAGCAATTTTGATGTAAATATTGTTAAAATTGACAGAAAAATTACTCAGAATGCCAACGATAAAACAGGCTACCTTATATTTAAAAATATAATAAGAACAGCTAAAGAGCTTGGGTTTAAAACACTTTGTGAGGGTGTAGAAACCGAAGAAATGAAAAATATTCTTAAAAGCTCAGGCTGTGATTTGTTGCAGGGCTTTTATTACTATAAGCCAATGTCTGTTTCTCAGTTTGAAAAGCTTTTTGAAAAAATTTAACAGGAGAGAATTATGTTTTACGGAAAATATGTAAATGTCCCACAGGGTGATGCCTTGGATATTACTTTTAATTTTAAAGGGGAGCTTTGTAGTATACTTTGTCTTAAAGAAAAGGACTCGGATTTTATGATGGTTACTGTTTCTCCTGCTGAAAATAAGGGTGATTACGAGGAGCATTTTGATGTTTTGTATAAATCTTTGAAAAAGGTTAGTAACAGCATAACCTTACCCGATTGTTTTTTGAAAATTCTCGATGATAATGGGGCCGTTATAATGGGAGTAGGAGATACGGTGCAAATAACCAAATATCAGGAGTATGATGAATTCGAATTTTCTTCCCCAAAAGATACTGAAATATTAAGAATGCTTGACGAACTTATTGAATAAAAACTGTAAAATCGATATGTTGTCTTGCGACAACGAGAGGGTAGGGGCGGATATTATCCGCCAGTTTTATATGTGGCGTAATGTACAGCAGATATATTGTCAGAAATTTTAATTTGTAAATAATTTAAAAGCTCAGGAATTAGAAACATAATTTCCTGAGCTTTTTATGTATAATAATTATTCTTTTTTTCTTTTATAATAATGGGGTATTGTTAAAAATAAATAGAAAAAATGTGAAAATTAGAATATCAGTTTTATAAGTGAGCCTGATACTCCGCCGATTAAGAAAAGCAATAATAAAATTATTAAGTTTTCCTTTAAATTTTTATTTTCCTTAAATAAAATCATAAGACCTACTCCTGCACTTGATGAAAGCCCTGCAATAAGCGAACCGAAATCAAGCATTCCCGAAATGTAGCCTTCTGTTAATATAACCGAGGGCACACAGTTGGGGATAAGTCCTATCAAGGATGCAATAAAGGGCTGAATATAGGAATTCTTTAAAAGAATTTCCGACAGCTTGTCTTCTCCCATAAACTCGGTAAAAACGGTTAAAACAAAACTTGCAATAAAAATAAAGATAAAAATTTTAACCGTATGAATAACTGCCGACTTGAAAAATCCCTCATCACAGCTTTCGCAGTTGCCGTGAAAATGATGATGCTCATGTTCTTTATCACAACCCTGGGATAATTTCCTTTTGAAAAATAAATCAATAAAAAAACCAAAGAAAGTACCGATTATAATTTTTATAAGTATAACATTAACTACATGATATGCTTTGTTTGGATTTGCTAAAAGAATGGGAACTGCCTCATCGCTTGTAGCTATGAAAATGGCGATAAGTGTTCCTAAGCTCAATGCTTTTTTTGCATAAAGGTCAGAGGCAATAACCGAAAACCCGCACTGGGGGACAGCGCCAAGCAGACTTCCGTAAAGAGGCGCAGCTCCTTTTGCTTTCATAAGAAAATGGCTAAGGTCAGTATTATTCTTATGTTCAATATATTCGATTATAATGTACATTAAGAAGATAAAAGGTAAAATCTTAATACTGTCAAAAAATGAATGTATAAGACTGTGATAAATTAAATGCATAATTGCCTCCGAAAATTTAATATCTTATTATAGCATCTGAAAAATATTTTTGTCAACTGTATAAAAAGGTGGACGCCCAATGGCATGTCCACCTTTTATACATTTGTAATTTGTAATTTTTACGCCTTGTTGATTGAGCCGAATAATTCCATCTTTTCTTTAACAGTAGCCTTGATTGCTTCAAAACCTGGAGCTAAAACTTTTCTTGGGTCGAAGCCTTTTCCGGAAAGGTCCTTACCTTCTTCAAAGTATTTTCTTGTAGCTGCTGTAAATGAAAGCTGACATTCTGTGTTAACATTGATTTTTGAAACGCCTAAGGAGATAGCTTTTTTAATCATATCTTCAGGAATACCTGTACCACCGTGTAAAACAAGAGGCATTGGATTTGTTTTCTTTTCAATTTCAGCTAACACTTCAAAGTTAAGTCCCTGCCAGTTTTCAGGATATTTACCGTGAATGTTACCGATACCTGCAGCTAAAATATCAACACCTAAATCAGCAATTAATTTACATTCGTTAGGATCTGCAACCTCACCTGCACCAACAACCCCGTCTTCTTCACCGCCGATTGAACCAACTTCAGCTTCAACCGAGATGCCCTTTTCATTGGCAATTCTAATAATTTCCTTTGTCTTTTCAATATTTTCGTTTATTTCATAGTGAGAACCGTCAAACATAACAGAGGTAAAACCTGCATCAATAGCCTTAAGCGCACCCTCGTATGAGCCGTGGTCAAGATGGATAGCAACAGGAACATTTATATCAAGTTCCTCAACCATTCCTTTAACCATACCTACAATAGTCTTGTAACCGCCCATATATTTACCTGCACCCTCGGAAACACCTAAGATAACAGGGGAATTTTGTTCCTTTGCGGTAAGAAGAATTGCCTTGGTCCATTCTAAGTTGTTAATGTTGAACTGTCCAACAGCATAATGGCCTTCTTTAGCCTTTTTCATCATTTCCTTTGCTGATACTAACATATATATATCCTCCTAAACATAATTATCATTATAAGTATACCTTAAAACCTTATAAAAATCAATATATTTTGAAAAAATAAACTTTTTTTAAAAATAAAAAAGGATTTTGTCTTTTTATGTGGAAATATGTAAGTGAAAGGGGATAAACCCCGATTAAATAAATTTAAAAATTTAATTTTAATGAGGTGATACCGATGTACCGTGAAGAACCACAGCAGTTTGGAGCAGGGCATATATGTTCACGAAGAAAGGAAAATATTAAAATTAAATAGTTGGCCGTCTTAATGAAGTAGATTATGATGGATATGTGGAAAACTCAGTGAATATGAGATGCCCTTTTAAAAATAGTGAAAAACGAGGTTTGCAGAAAATTTATCTGCAAACCTTTTTTATTATTTCAAAAAGCTTAGATTTGTATCTTATCCCTTTATTGTTATCAAGGCGGACAGTAACCCCCTCTTTAATTCCCAAAGACGGATACATAACAAAAAATACATTTTTCCCTTCAGCATCTCCCAAAAGAATTCTTACTGTCGGATAGTTACCTTCGGGAAGTGCGGGAGCTGTAAGTTTATTTTCTTTATGAAATTCATTTTTTATTGTAACCTTGCACAGATACGGAGCGTTTATATTCTTTAAAAAATTATTTATATCCTTTTCGATTTCCTTTTCATTTTCTTTTATATAATTTAAGGTTTCAGCATTATTTTTAAATCTGTTTAATGCAGACTTCTGGTTTTTGAAAAAATATTCTTTAACCGAATGTTTTATTGCCTGGTCATAGGATGAATTGCTGTTAGCAGGGATATGTAGCCTTATAATATTTTGTGTATCTTCATAGGCAGATGATACGGGAGGAATTAAAATAATTAAAATAAGAATTATATATATAATTTTCTTCATAAAAAAACCACCTCATAAGAGATGGTTGCCTTAAACTATACCAAATATACAAGATTGGTTAATTTTTTTAAATTTTTTACTGCGCTCTGTGCAAGTTCTTTATTATCAAATATACCGAAAACGGAGTTTCCGCTTCCGCTCATAAGTGAGCCGATTGCACCCTCTTTGATGAGTGTCTGCTTATATTCTTCAATTTCAGGAGATTCCTTTATCGAGTAGTCTTCAAGAACATTATACATTCTTTTTGCAACTCCATAAAGGTCACCATCCGTCAGAGCTTTTATTATACCATCTGTATCAGGACGATATTTAATTTCATTTAAGCTTACCTTTGAAAAAATATCCTTGGTGGAAAGGCCCTTGTTCTGGGGCTTTAAAATTATAATAGAGCAATCGGGAAGCTTTTTAAGGGGAGTAATAATTTCACCTATTCCCTCTGCAAGACAGGTTCCTCCCATAATACAAAAAGGAACATCCGCACCAACGCGTTCACCGATTTTTAAAAGGGTGTTTTGGGAAAGAGGATTATTATGATATTCGTTTAAAAACAAAAGCTCTGCTGCCGCATCCGCACTTCCGCCGCCCAGTCCTGCACATACGGGAATATTCTTTGTAAGTGTAACCGAAAAGCCCTGTGGTTTGATTTTAGCTTCTTCATAAAAGATTTTATATGCTTTATATAGAATGTTTCTTTCATCATTGGGAAGATATTTAAGATTTGTATTAAGTGAAAATTCACTATCCGAAGTTTCTCTGAATAAAATATCATCCCATAAATTAACGGTATGCATAATCATTTTAAGGTTATGATATCCGTTTTCTCTTTTGGAAACTATATCTAAGGATAAATTAATTTTAGCCTTTGCTTTAATAAGATATTCGCTCATAAAATCACCTTACACTGAAATTTTAATTTTAGAAAAACATTTCAGGATTATCAAAAAGCTCTGAAATAAAGAGTCCCACAGCCCCTTTATATTTCCCCTCATCCTCCATATAAGAAAATATTACATTGGAATTTTCTCTGATGCCGGGCAGAGTCTTTTTATCGATTTCTTCCATTATAACCTCCTTGATGTAGTCCGGAGCATTGGAAATATAACCGTTAATAATTATTTCCGATGGATTGAAAACATTAAGTATGTTTGCAATGCCGGTTCCGATATACACTGCTTGTTTTTCAACAAGCTCAAGGATTATTTTGTCGCCCTTTCTTATTTTTTCGGAAATATCCGAAACAGATATATCCTTTTTATCAAATAAGCCCTCAAGCTTATTTTTTCTTATTTCTCCAATAAGTGCCTCACCTGAGGCAAGTGCCTGAAAACAGCCTTTACTACCGCAACTGCATAAAGGGCCGTTTATATCAAGAGTTATATGACCTACCTCACAGGCGTAGTTGGAAATACCGCGATAGATTTTCCCCCTGTTAACAAGTGCAGCACCTATACCATAGCTTATATAAAGAAGAATGAAATTATCACTTTTTTTAGCCTTGCCGAACATTTCCTCACCCTTGGCAAGTGCCTTAACATCATTGTTTACATATACGGGTAGCTTAAGCCTTGCGGAAAGAAATTCTTTTATATTAACCGACTTCCAGGAAAAGTTTGAGGAAAGCACACATATTCCTTTCTTTTCGTCAATAAGACCTTCCATAGAAACGCCTATTCCCAGAACTCTTTTTTCTGACTCTTCAATCAGTCTTGCCCCCTCATTAACAATCCATCCCAAAACCTTTTCGGGAGTAAGCGGAGGCTCAATATACCCTTTTTTGATACTTATCGGGTTTGAGTTAAGATCGGTAAGGGAAACGGTAATTTCCTGTCTTGAAATAACCACCCCTAATATGTGGTAGTGAGAGGCGTTGAATTCAAGCATTATAGGCTTTCTTCCGCCATTTGACTTTCCGAAACGGGTTTCCTGAATAATATTATATTTAATGAGTTCGCCTGTAATATTTGTAACAGTCGCCGCAGTAAGACCTGTAACCTTTGCAATTTCCGCACGGGAAATACTTTTTCTTTCCCTTATTGTATTGAGAATAAGAGAAGTGTTTAGCTCTTTAATCAGAGAAAAGCTTCCTATTTTCATTCTGTCTTATCCTCCGATGTTTCCGAAGCGGCGATTTTTTCTTTTATATAATCAATTGCCGCATTAAGCTGAATGTCATCTTGTCGCTCAAGTGTAAGAATACTTTTGTTATAATCAAAGGGGACTTCTACATCAGGTGCAATACCCACTCCGTGAATTTTTGTTCCCTTTGGAGTTTCGTACTGTGCAACCGATAAAACAATACTGCTTTTTGAATCCAGCTGGAAGGCTTGGTTTATAAGTCCTTTTCCGAAGGTTTTTTCACCTATTAAAATGGCTTTTTCGTGGTCCTTTAATGCTCCTGATACAATCTCTGAAGCAGAAGCGGAGGATTCATTTGTAAGAATAACAAAAGGATAACTCATTTTAATATATCCATCAGTAGCTCTTTCTACAATATCCTTTTTATTCTTATAATCTTCGGTAACAATAACTCCCTCGTCAATAAATAAATCGGCGATGGCAACAGCAGATACAACCGTTCCGCCCGGATTATCTCTTAAATCAAGAATAAGCTCGGTATTTTCATCAATTTCAAGAGCGGAAAGCTCTTTCACAAAATCATCAAAGGTGTTAAGGTCAAAACGGGAAATTCTTGTGTAAACAATATTATCCTCAAGTTTTTCGGCAGTAACCGATTTGTATATGATTTCAGCCTTTTTAAGAGTAACCGAGAAGATTTCCTCTGAACCTCTTTTGATTTCCAGGGTAACCTCTTCGCCCGGAGTTCCTTTCATAAGCTCAATAGCCTTGTCAACATCCGAATAGGAATATGAATTGCCGTTTACCTTGGTAATTATATCATTTTTGATAATACCTGCTTCTGCTGCAGGTGATCCGTCAAATGGAGCTATTACTGAGATTTCACCGTTTTCTCCCGGAGCAAGTGTAAGACCGACTCCAACATAGTTTCCCTCAATATTTTCCTTGAATTCCTCTTGTCCCTCTTCATCAAGATAATAGGAAAACGGGTCTTCAAGTCCGTATACCATAAAGCTTTCTGCATATTCATAAAGCTTATCTCTGTCAAAACCTTTATAGTAATTTTCCTTGACAATGTTCTCTATTTTATTCATTTTACTTATTGTCATTCCCGAAACATTGCCAAATTCCTTTGTATAGGAAATAGTTGCCATCTGATAGCCTAAAGCAAAAACTACAATATACGCAATAATGGTGAAAATCTTTCCGAAAATTCTTCGGCTTGGCTGTATGGTTTTAATTTCCTCTTTATTTTCTAAGTTATCCAAAGCTGATACTCCTTATTTAAAATAGTTCATAGGGTTAACAGTTGAGCCGTTAATAATAACCTCAAAGTGAAGATGGGGACCTGTTGACCAGCCGGTGCTTCCTGCTTTTGCAATGGTCTGACCCTTTTTGACAGTCTGACCCACGCTTACCAGAAGCTGACTGTTGTGGCCGTATAAGGTTACAACACCGCCACCGTGATTTATAGATATGTATTTTCCGTAAGCTGTATGATTACCGCTTATAACAACCACGCCATCAGCGGCGGCAACAATATTGTGTCCCATTCCACAGGCTATATCAATGCCCGTATGAAGCTTATACTGTTTGGTAGTAGGATGGACTCTGTATCCGTAAGGGGAGGTGATGGTGGTTACTCCCGGTGCAGGCCAGGTAAAGGTTCCGCCTACATAGGTCTTAGGAACATTTGAGCCTGATTGTGAAGAAGCTTTCTTAGCAATTTCCGCTCTTAATTGAGCCTCTTCCTGTTCTATTTTGTCAAGCTCCTTTTTAAGCTTTTCAATATTGGTATCAAGTTCTTTCACATACTGCTGTTTTTTATCTGACTGAGCTTTTAAATCCCTGTTTGCGATTTCAAGCTCTTTTTCCTTTTCCTTTTCACTTGCAATTATTGCATCAAGCTCTGCCTTTTTTTCTTCAATGCTTTTTTTGGCTTCCTTAAGCTCGGATAAAATCTTGTCATCATAAGCGGAAATATCCCTTAATATTTCAAGATTGTAAAAGAAATCGAAAATAGACTCAGAGGACATTAAAATTGCAAAGTAAGAGGTAGCGCCGTCTTCGTGAATAACCCTTATTCTCTTCTTTAGGGTTTCGGTCTGCTTCCTTTCCTTTGTTTCAGCCTCTTTAAGCTCTAAAAGGGTTATAGCCTTTTTTTCGCCAAGCTCGTTTAATTTTTTGGAAAGGTCTTCCAACTTTTCAGTAACGCTTTTTATTTTTTTATCAATAGCTTCTTTTTCTTTTTTTGCTTCCTTTTGTTTATTCTTTTCTTTGTCAATGTTTTTCTGAACAGTGTTCTTTTCATTTGTTTTCTTATTCAAATCATTCTGGGTTGCAGACAATGAATTAAATGAAAAACCGAAAATCAAAATAAAGGAAAGAAGTAAGCATATAAATTTATTATTCTTCATATTGTATCTCCTATACCTTAAGGTGATTTCTTACTGAGAAAATACTGGATATCGCGCCTAATATTAACCCTGTTCCTATAATGATAAATGTAAGATGCGGCATTGCCTGGCTTTTCGGAATAATTCCAAGCATTTCGTTGTAGCTTCCTATTCCCTTTAAAATTGCCCCGTATATATAGCTTAAAAGCATCCAGGAAAGGAAAGATGAAATAAGACCGATAAGCATACCCTCAATAATAAAAGGCCATCTTATGTACCAGTCGGTGGCACCCACATACTTCATAATATTTATTTCTCTTTTTCTTGCGTTGATTGACATATTAACAGTATTGGTCATGATAAGCATTGCCAAAAGTGCAAGAATAATTGTTATTATAAGTGTACCAACCTGAATTTTATTTGAAATGTTAACAAAAGTGCTCATTTCATCCTCAAGCTTACTCACCTTGGCGATACCCTCGATTTCTTCAAGACTTTTCACAAGCTCTTTTGAAAGAGCAAGGTCGGTAAGGGTGATTTTATAGGAATTTCTTAAAATGCTTCCATCGTTTATTCCGTCTAAAATTTCTGTATCTCCCCAGGTTTCCTTAAAGCTCTCGTATGCATCCTCTTTTGAGATAAATTCAATGCTTTCTACCTCTTTAAGCTCCTGAATTTTAAGACCTATATCATTTATATCCTCTGTTTCCAGTGTTTCATCAATAAAAACCGAAAGAGTAAAATCCTTTTCCAGAGTTTCAGTAATCGAAAATACATTCAAGGTAAGGGCAGAAGTAATACCAAATAAAAATAAACCTGCCGCAAGAGTAAGAATGGTTGCGATTGACATTGCTTTGTTTAGGAGAATGTTATGAAACGCATCTTTTATAAAAATACTAATTGTATGTAGCTTCATTTAAAACACCTCCCAAAGAATCATTTATAATCTGACCGCGGTCAAGTCTGATAACCCTCTTGTTGACAGTCTTAACCATATTCATATCGTGGGTTACAACCACTACAGTTGTTCCCTCTCTGTTTATATCAAGAAGCATATCTAAAATTTCACCTGAAATTTTAGGGTCTAAGTTTCCAGTAGGCTCGTCCGCAATGATAATGGAGGGCTTGTTAACTATAGCACGGGCAATGGCAACTCTTTGCTGTTCACCGCCTGAAAGCTGGTCTGGATAGCTTTTTGCCTTATTACTTAAATTAACTCTTGACAGCGCCTCGGGTACTTTTCTTCTTATCTGCTTCGGCGATGCCCCGACAATTTCAAGTGCAAAGGCAACATTTTCATATACAGTCTTATTGGGAAGAAGTCTGAAATCCTGGAATACCATACCTATTTTTCTTCTGAAATAGGGGATTTCCTTTCTTGTTAAATTGTTTATATAGGTTCCGTCAACTATAACTTCACCTTCGGTTGGGTAAACCTCTGCAATTACAAGCTTTGTAAGAGTAGATTTTCCTGCACCGGACTGCCCCACAATAAACGCAAACTCGCCCTTTCCGATTGTTAAATCTGCATTAGTGAGAGCATGGGTTTCTATATTGTTTCTGTTATCATAAGTAACACTTACACCTTTAAATTCAATCATCGGCTTTTTCCTCCGTAAATTTTAGAATTTAATTACATTTGCGGAAAGATATTTCTTAACCATCATGGCAATTTTGAAAATAATTGCATCATCAAACTCTCTTAAATCAAGTCCGGTATTCTTCTGGATTTTATCAAGTCTGTATACAAGTGTATTTCGGTGAATGAAAAGCTTTCTTGCAGTTTCCGAAATATTAAGACTGTTTTCAAAGAATTTGTGAATGGTATTTATCGTATCCTCGTCAAGCTCTTCGATGGAATCCTTTTTGAATACTTCGTCCAAGAATTTTTTGCATAGAGTTGTAGGAAGCTGATAAATAAGTCTTCCTATTCCTAAGTTTTCGTAGCTTATAATATCTCTTTCGGTATCAAATACCTTGCTGACCTCAATTGCAATCTTTGCTTCCTTATACGAGGTTGCAATTTCTCTTACGGTATCAACCGGAGAGCCTATACCTATTTTTGAGGTGCACATAATTTCGGAGCTTATCATATTGTCAATTGTCTTTGCCACCTTGTCAATATCCTTTAATGTGCAGTTGTCAGGCATTTCCTTGACAAGAACAATGGTTTCTTCATCCATATTAACAAGAAAATCCACATCCTTTGAAGGGTACATATTGTAAAGAATATCGTAAACATTTTCGCCGTTTTCCGAGGTAACCTTAACAATATAAACAACTCTTTTTGTATCGGTTGAAATTCTTAATTCCTTAGCCTTTACATAAATATCGCTGGGGAGGATACTGTCCTGAAGAAGATGCTTTATAAAGTTTGTCTTATCAAGCTTTTCATCCTGAACCTTTTTAAGATTTAAAAAAGCGATGGAAAGAATGTTAAGAAGCTTTATGGAGCTTTCGCTTGTATTTTCCAGATAAACTATAAATTCAAGTTTGCCTTTTATGTAAATAGGTTGATAAGCAATATTTCTGTTTAAAATTATATGGTCATCCTTACGGATTAAATTTTCAAGCTCACCCATATATTTTCCTACTGAACTTTCATCCGATGCAGCAAGAACATAAAGTTCATCATCAAGTATGCCGAACGGATAATCGATAATTGCTCTGTACTGAGCTACCAGAGACTTAAATAAATTCTGTGCCATATTTAACGCCCTTCCTTTTTAAATACTTATATATTACTCTTATTATATAATATAACATTTTTGTGCAATTTGCAAGATGTTTAACAAAAAAATCCCCAAACCCCTGATAAATCAACAAAAAAAATACACAAAGAGTCTGTAAAAAAATGTAAAACAAGGATGTATTGCTGTAAATGTTCTTCCATATCCTTCCCTTTGAAATAAGTTTGTTTTTGTGGTATGCTATATCATGTACCCGGGCTGACAACGCAGAAAAACACTGATTCTTAAGATTGTGGCTCGGTGTGTACATAAGTTATATTTCAAAAAGGAGGGAATTAAAATGAAATATAAAATAATGTTGGTCCCGATTATTTCGGGAATGCTTTTTTTCCAGACTGCATTTGCAGATGTATCGCACACAGTGGTGCCGGGAGACTCTATGTGGAAGATAGCAACTAAATATGAGGTAGGTTTAAGCGAAATAAAAAATTCAAACCTGCATATTAAAAATCCTGACCTTATATATCCGGGAGATGTTTTAAAAATACCTGTAACCGACAGTAAGGTTACTCAGTATGAAAAAAGAGTAATTGAGCTTGTTAATATTGAAAGAGCGAAATATAATTTAAAGCCTCTTTCCTATGACTGGCAATTATCAAGAGTAGCAAGAATAAAATCACAGGATATGAAAGATAAGGGATATTTTTCCCATACTTCTCCAACCTACGGCTCACCCTTTAATATGATGAAAAACTTTGGTATTACATATTCTTCTGCCGCAGAAAATATTGCAAAAGGACAGAGAACTCCCGAAGCAGTAGTAAATTCCTGGATGAATTCATCAGGGCACAGAGCCAACATATTAAGCGATAAATATACAAAAATCGGTGTGGGTTATGTTGAATCGGGCAATTACTGGACACAGATGTTTATAAGACCTTAAAACTCTTTACATATTCCGTCTTTGGTGTTATAATATAGAAAACGGAGGCGAGAATAATGTTTTTTAAAAAGAAGGAAAAGCCCTTACTTAGGGAAAATATGTTTGATGTTTGTGTGAAAGCTATTTATACAAAAGAAAAAGGTTATATTCCAACCGAATTTGTAACCTATGAGGATAGAATTGAACTGACTGTTGATGTTACGGCAGATGAACCGAGATTAACAACCTGTAAGGCAATCGCATCAACAAAAGGAGAACGCCTTGTACCTATAACTTTAGGGGATGAAGAATTGCTTTTTGATATAAAGGATAAAGCTTTAAGATTAAAGCCCGTGCCGGATGGAGAGGGAATGGCCCTTATTCCGCAGGTGATTATTTATCCTAATGATGTTATGCAAATGGAAAAGGAGTTTGCCGAAGCTCATTACAGTAAGGAAGCTTTGTCTTACGCAACAAAAGAGGGAGACTTTTATATGTGGTATTATCCTGATGGCTCTGCTTCTCCCGTAGTTTTTGAAACTCCGCGTCTTTTTGTCATTTTTGCAGAAGAACCGCTTAAGGAAGAGCAGGTGGAAAGTGGCGAAATTGTGGCTTCAAGGCATATGCTTAGCCCCACCTACTTATCTCTTTACAGCAATCTTCCTATTTTTACAGGTACCTATCTGGAGGAAATGGGCATTGAAGAAAAGGATTTCAGAAAACTATATTTTGCAAATTTAAAAAAGAAATAAAATAAAAATTCACAGTTTGGCAAAACTGTGAATTTTTATTTATTATATGTGGATTTTAATTAAAATCTTCTTTACAGGTAAGCTTTCATTGATTTTCATTCCCGGCTTATGAACATCATTAGGGAAGAACACCGCGAATTCATCCTCGTTAACTTCCAGTGCAACTGCAGAGTCAGTATCATTATAGAACGTAACATCTTTCTCAGGATTGTAAGGAATCATTTCGGTACACTTAGCCAAATCTTCCCAGTACATCATTTCATTACCTTTTAATATGTACTGAATATCAATGTAATTATCGTGATTTTCAAACTTAGCTTCTTCTTTGGAATTGTATTCCTGAACATTTGCATAAACATTTTTACCGTCTAATTCATATTTGCCGGTTTCAATTCCTTCGGTTCTGCATTTGTCGATAAAATCAAGACCGATTTTAAAGCCCTCGCCAAGCTTGTAGTAAAGTTCTTTGTTTTTAATGTTGTCAAGAATCATTTGTAACATCTCCCTTTTATTTTATACATAATATTATAGCACACATCAGAAATAAATCAAGAAAATTTTAAAAAAGATGTTGCATTTTTATGCATTTTAATGTATAATAATAAATATTTTATGTAAAGGGATGGTAAAAATGATTAAAGTATCGGTACTTGGAGCAACAGGTTATGCAGGTGTGGAGTTGGTAAGACTTCTTTGCTCTCATAAAGAGGTAGAAATAAAATATCTTGTATCCAAAAGCTTTGCGGGGCAGAAGCTTAGCGAGGTATATCCGAATTTTTCGGGAAATTTCGATTTTGAACTTTGCGATCTTGATATAGATAAGGTTTCAGGAGAATCAGATGTGGTGTTTACCGCACTTCCTCACGGTGCATCCAAAGAGGTTATTCCTCTTTTATGCGAAAAAGGGGTTAAGGTTATCGATTTAAGCGGTGATTTCAGATATGATGACCCTGATGTTTATGAAAAATGGTATGGTGCGCCTCACTCAAATCCCGAGCTTATGAAAAAAGCTGTTTACGGTCTGTGTGAGCTTCACCGTGAAAAAATTAAAAATGCCGATTTGATAGGCAATCCCGGCTGTTATACTACCTGTTCTATTTTAGGCGCAGCTCCTCTTCTTAAAAATGGATTTATAGATGAGGATTCAATAATAATTGATGCCAAATCGGGTGTAACAGGTGCGGGAAGAAGTACTAATCTTGATAACAGTTTCTGCGAATGTACCGAAAATATGAAAGCATATAAAATTGCAACCCACCGTCATACATCTGAAATTGAGCAGGAGCTTTCAAAATTTGCTTCAAAGGATATAATGGTTTCATTTACCCCTCATCTGATTCCGCTTAAAAGAGGCATCCTTGCAACAATTTACGCAAATCTTAAAAAGGATGTAACCGATGAGGATATATATAATGCGTACAAGGAGTTTTATAAAGATGAATTCTTTGTAAGAGTATATGCACCGGGAAAACTGCCCGAAACCAACCATGTTGCAGGTTCTAATTTTGTGGATATCGGTTTTAAGGTGGATAAGCGTTTAAAGAGAGTGGTAATTACCTCCGCTATTGACAATATTGTTAAAGGTGCAGCAGGTCAGGCTCTTCAGAATATGAATATTATGTTCGGAATTGATGACAAAACCGGTCTTGATAATCCAGGTTTCTACTTATAAGAAAAACGAGTTTTAATTAAGAGGTATTAATATGAATGATATGGAACTACTGATAAAAAAAGCAGGTATATTAATAGAAGCTCTGCCATATATCCAGCATTTTGCCGGAAAAACCATCGTAGTAAAATACGGCGGTAATGCAATGATAAACGAAGAGCTTAAAAATTCGGTAATGGAGGATTTGACCCTTTTAAAATACATAGGCTTAAACCCCATACTGGTTCACGGCGGAGGTCCCGATATTTCTGCCGCACTTAAAACTTTCAATATTGAAAGCCAATTTGTAAATGGTCTTCGTGTTACCGATGAGGAAACGGTAAAGGTTGCCCAGATGGTTTTAGTGGGTAAAACAAATAAAGAAATAGTTTCCCTGCTTAATCAGAAAGGCGTTAACGCACTTGGTATCTGCGGTATAGACGGAAATCTTATCAAATGTAAAAAGCTTTATACCGAGGTGGATGGGGAAAAGACCGACATCGGCTATGTAGGAGATATTGTGGAAATTAATTCCAAAGTGTTAGAATATATAGTAAAGGACGAATTTATCCCTGTTGTTGCACCAATCGGAGTAGGGGACGACGGCGAAAGCTATAATATAAATGCCGATACCGTTGCAGGTGCCCTTGCTGCAAGTCTTAATGCGGAAAAACTTATTATGCTTACCGATGTTGAGGGGATTAAAACAGGTAAGGAGGGAGACCTTCTTTATTATACCAATAAGGACGAAATCCTTGATTTGATTGACAAAGAAGTTATAACCGGAGGTATGATTCCGAAAGTTTTAGGATGTCTTGAAGCTCTTGATAAAGGGGTAAAATCCGTTCATATAATTGACGGCAGAGTTCCTCATTGTCTGCTTCTTGAAATATTCACTAAGTCAGGTATAGGAACAATGATTGAAAAATAGTTGACTTAAATAAAAATGTATGGTAAAATACCCATATAATAGAAAAAACGGAGGAATTAAAAATGAAACATATCACAACTTTAAAAACATGTAACTTAAAAGAAACAAGTAAAAAAGGCGGATGCGGCGAATGTCAGACTTCCTGTCAGTCAGCTTGCAAGACTTCTTGTACAGTTGCTAATCAGAAGTGCGAAAGATTAAGCAAGTAAAAAACAGTGCTTAATACAGCTTCAGGTTTGCAGACACTAAACGGATTTGTTTAGTGTCTTTTTTTATACATTTTTTAACATCCCCTTCATCCCTTGTGAATACATTTTTTAAAACCGCATAAAATATTAACGAGGTGATATTTTATGAGTGAAAAAGAAAAAAACAAATTTCCTGAGGAAATGGATTTTAAGGTTTCTGCCCTGTGTGATTGTACCGGTCTTGTAGCAGAGGGAATGGGGACCGAAGAGGAGCTTTTAAGATATAATGAAATGTATAAATTTATCCAGGAACCCATAGTTTCTGAAAAAGAAGAAAAGAAATAAACTTTTGTTATTTTAAAGAATTAATTTTTACAGGCTTATTGATTAGCCGTAAGTACACAGCATCGCTTATGTTATAAGGGTTTTTAACTAAAGCTTTTATATCTTTTATGCCATTGTGTTCTGTAATGTCAAATATATCAATAAGCCTTCCCTTAAAACCTGAAAAATCTATTTTTTCAAAGGATAGATATAAAAGTATATCACACCCCGTAAAATCAGGGGTGTTTTTTATTATCACGGGAATCCCTGTTTCATTATAAAATTCTGTCAGGCTTTTTAAATCCTCCTTATTGTTTGTATAAAAATGCAGAGTCTTAAGCTTAAGACTTAAATTTTTTATAATATTAAAAAGAACATTGGGTTTATATCCCGAAATTATCCCTAAGTTCAAGGCTCCGTCTTTTATTCCGTAAGAAACCGAGTGCTTTTTCACAATTCCGTCAATGTTCATAAAAAGTATTTTTCCCTTTTCAAGAATATTTATTTTACCTTTGAAAAAAAGGGTGAAATCTTGGGAAATCCCTCTTTCAAAAGCAAGATTTAAAATTTTATTTTTTTCAAGAATTTTTAGAATTCTTTTAGCGGTAAATTTATTTTCTTTTCTTATTTTTATAAGAAGAAATTCATTTTCTGTAGAAGTTTCCGTACCAAAGCTTAAAAAACGGGTTTTTCCTTTTATTACAAGACAGTTTTTATACATAAAATTAAATCCCTCCAAAACAGTATGCTTGTAATATATGTATTTTAAAAAAATCCTGATTATGTCAGCCCCCGAAACTGACAGGAAAAATCTTTTATAATAAAAAAATATGTATTGTCTATAATATATCGGCGGAACAAGTAATATAATTAATAAAAAGCTTGACAACTGTCCGCTAAAGTAATATAATAAACTGATAGATTAGTTAGAAAATGGAGGATTATTGCAATGGCCAAAGAAATTTTGCTTACTGCAGAGGGTCTGCAGAACTTAAAAGACCAGTTGGAATATCTTAAAACAGAAAAAAGAAAGGAAATTGCCGAGAAAATAAAAGAGGCTCTTTCTTTTGGCGACTTATCGGAAAATGCAGAATATGATGCTGCAAAAAACGAGCAGGGTGAGGTTGAAGAAAAAATCATCAAGCTTGAAAATACTATTAAAAATGCAAAGGTAATTGAGGATGATACAACATCCAAAGGCATTGTTACCATCGGATGTAAGGTTAAGCTTTATGATGAGGAATTTGATGAAGAAATCGAATATACCATCGTTGGTTCTACCGAAGCAAATCCGGCTCTTTATAAAATATCAAATGAATCACCTTTGGGAATAGCTCTTCTTGGCAAAAAGAAAGGTGCTGAAGTTCAGGTGGATGCACCGCAGGGTGTTATGAAGTATAAAATTCTTAAGGTTTCAAAATAATTAGGAGGAAAAGTCTTGAGCGAGCAAATGAAAAATACAGCCGTTGAACAGGATATCAACGAGCTTAAAAGAATAAGAATTGAAAAGCTTGATAATCTGGTAAAAGAGGGAAACGACCCATTTGAAATTACCAAATTTGAAAGAACTCACTCTTCAAAGGATATCGGAGAGGGCTATACAACCGAAGAAAGAGAGGTTGAAGCACGCGGTGAGGTTAAAAAGATAACCGCGAAAATTTCTCCTCTTGACGGTAAAACAGTATGTATTGCCGGAAGAATAATGTCTAAAAGAGGTATGGGAAAGGTTGGATTTTGCCATATCCAGGATTTAGAGGGTCAGGTTCAGATTTTTGTTAAAAAAGATGTACTTGGCGATGAAGAATATGAACGCTTTAAAAAGCTTGATATCGGCGATATTATAGGTGCAACCGGTGAAGTTTTCACTACACAGACAGGTGAAATTTCCGTAAGAGTTGACAGTATCACGCTTTTATCAAAATCTCTTCAGCCGTTACCTGAAAAATTTCACGGTATGACCAATACCGATTTAAGATACCGTAAAAGATATATCGACCTTATTATGAATGCAGATGTAAAGGATACCTTTATAAAGCGTTCAAAAATCATTTCCACAATAAGAAAGTACTTAGACGGTCAGGGCTTCTTAGAGGTTGAAACACCGATGCTTGTATCAAATGCAGGTGGTGCGGCTGCCCGTCCTTTTGAAACTCACTTTAATGCTCTTAGTGAGGATTTCAAGCTTCGTATATCATTGGAGCTATACTTAAAGCGTCTTATCGTAGGTGGCCTTGAAAAGGTTTATGAAATAGGCAGAGTATTCAGAAACGAAGGTCTTGATACCCGCCATAATCCTGAATTTACTCTTATGGAGCTTTATCAGGCGTATACCGATTATCATGGTATGATGGATTTAACAGAAAATCTTTACCGTCATGTAGCCGAAGAAGTTTTAGGAACAACGAAAATAGTATATAACGGTATTGAAATGGATTTGGGTAAACCTTTTGAAAGAATAACAATGGTTGATGCCGTTAAGAAATACGCAGGTGTTGATTTTAATGAAATCAAAACCACTGAAGAAGCAAAGGAAATTGCAAAGAAGCATCATGTGGAATTTGAAGAACACCATAAAAAAGGTGATATCCTAAATCTGTTCTTTGAAGACTATGTTGAAGAGCACCTTATCCAGCCAACCTTTGTAATGGACCATCCTATTGAAATTTCTCCGCTTACAAAGAAAAAGCCGGGCAACCCCGACTATGTTGAAAGATTTGAGTTCTTTATGAATGGTTGGGAAATGGCAAACGCGTATTCCGAGCTTAACGACCCAATCGACCAGAGAGAAAGATTTAAAGCCCAGGAAATTCTTTTATCCCTTGGTGATGAGGAAGCCAATACAACCGATGAAGACTTTATGCACGCATTGGAAATCGGTATGCCTCCAACGGGTGGTATCGGCTTCGGTATAGATAGAATGTGTATGCTTCTTACCGATTCAGCTGCTATCAGAGATGTGCTTCTGTTCCCGACAATGAAGCCACTTGATAAGTAAAGCACCGTGTTTTCAAGAGTTTACGGGTAACACAAATTAAAATTTACCCACATTTTACCCATTTTAACAAATTGAAAACCGACTATATGACATAAAATAAACCCCATCATTGCGTATTGCAAAGGTGGGGTTATTATGGTTTTAGCTTACAATAATTTATCCTTGCTGTGAACGGTACTGCAACGGACTTATTCCAACAAAACTTTTAAAAATTTTACTGAAATAATATTGGTTCGAGAAGCCAACTTCCTGGGCTATTTCGTATATGGACATATTGGTATGCTCCAGAATTTCAAGTGATTTTTCAATTCGCAGTTTATTCATATATTTTGTAGGAGTGGTGTTATATATGTTTTTAAATATTCTTATAAAATGGTTACGGCTTATTTCAGACATATCGGCAAGTTCTTGTACTTCAATAACCCCGTTTAAATAATTTTTTTCCATATATTTAATAGATTCCTTTATGGTGCTGTACCCATAGAGGAATTTATTTTTATCAAGTGAATCAAAATAAAGATTTCTCAGAATGTCCAAGAGTATCATTTTTGTTTTAATTTTATAGCAGAAATCCTTTCTGTCCCATTCCTTTTGTGCGTTATTAAACAAAGTGATATATTTTTCAGGATTGCTTACATTGTAAAGAGTGTTAAAGTTGTAGTTAAAATTTTCATCATCATATACATCGAAGGAAATAGTCGTGTGTCCGAATTCCTTGCTTCCGCTTTCGGAGCGGTAATACGACCCTTTTGGTGCATATAAAATTGCATTGGTAGAGTGAATATATTTTCTGTTGTTAATATGAATTATAGCTTCTCCGTCTGTTGTAATGCCAAGATGATGATATTGCAGTTTCGGAGGCTTGTGACTCCATGCATGGTTAAGGTGTTGAGTGCAAACATAATCAATTTCTTTTATATTAATATCAGGAACATCGTTTTCCGCAGTGAAAATATTATTATTCATATTCATATTCATATTCATATTCATCATTCCTCCCTCATCATATAGAATAATATAAACCCTTGAAAATGTCAAAGAAAAAAATGGAAGTATGTTGCTTTTGTATATAAAGTTGTATTTTTAACCATTTATTTTATATAGCTGTTGAGTTATAATCTAGATAGGACTATTGTAACTACTATTGACAATATAAGGCAGGAAAAATATGGTTGGAAATGAATGGATTGTGCAAAAAAAATTAAATATTGACGAAGAGTGTTTTTATATATCATGTAATAAAATCAATGTAGAAATATTGACAGGAAAGTATTCTTACATTAAATTTACGAAGTTTTTATCTGATATTAAAGAGAATTCTTTTTATAAAACTTTTGTGGATGTTTTTGCACAAGATGTTGACTATAAAATTGTGTTTACATGTATGGATGTAGATGATAATCAACTTTCAAGAGGATATCTTGAAGATAACGGGAGGATTGTTACCCCGAAAAATACGGTAAAGATTGAACTTGGGGTTATAGTCTATTCGGAAAAATGCGGACAATTTACTTTGAATAATATTGAAATATCTTTCGATACCGAATATACTAAAAGACCTGTAAAACTGTGTTCGGTATGTATAGACTATGGGGTTTACGGAAGCTATAGAACCTGCGAGATGAATATGGATGAAACGGTTAAGGTTATTAACGAGGCGGTAAAGGAAAGTCCCGATATAATTGTTCTTACTGAAACATTTTATAACAGGCGTGTTATGGAAGATGTTAAAGAGAATGCATTGACATCAGACTCAGAACCGATTGACTCACTAAGAGAACTTGCTAAATCGAATAATTGTTATATAGCATTTTCCTTTGCTCTTACAGATGAAAACGGCTATTTAAGAAATGCAGGAATACTAATTGGCAGAAATGGTGAAATTGTCGGGAAATATCACAAATGCCACCTGACTTTAAGTGAGTACGAAAAGGGATTGGTAAGAGGTGATGAGATTTCAGTTTTCGATACTGATTTTGGGAAAGTCGGCTTTGCAATATGCTGGGATTTGTTTTTTCCCGAACATGTCAGAGCTTTAAGAAAAAAGGGAGCAGAGGTTATAATTAACCCAACTGCAGGTTTTTCTGAAAGCAGAACATGTGAAAGAGCACAAGAAAACGGAGTTTATATAGTTACATCTGCTGTTGATTCAAGAGAAATGACAAGAATTACATCGCCTTTGGGAGAAGTACTTGCGACAGCGGAAGAAAAACAATATGCCATAGCAGAGGTTGACCTTAATAAGCAACACTATGTTTATTGGCTTTCATGCCCCTCAAATACCACTACGAGAAATATTTACATAAATGAAATGAGAGAAGATTTGTATTAAGCCGTAAAAGGAGGAAACCGTAATGTGTAAAAAGATTGTTGCAGTTGTAATTGCAATTATGCTTTTATTTGCTGAATGTGTATATGCAAGAGAAATTATTACTGACGGAAGATTTAATTCTTACGAAGTTGACACTGTTCCTGACGACTGGCAAATTAACGATTCGTACGGAGAGGTTCTGATTAAAGAAATGACCGTATCGGGAAAGAAGATTAAAACACTTGTTCTTACCGATAAGGACGGTTCGGGGCAGCGCGGTGTAACCGCAATGAAAAGTTTTTCGGAAGAACGCGGAAAAGTCGGATTTGAAACAAAGTTCTATATAGATAATGAACTTGGAGGGTTCACACTTATTCTGGGAGGAAAAAGCGGCAATGTACTTTCTTTTACGGTTGGAAGTGACGGTGCGGCTTTGGCATCTGATGGTTTAGGGTTTGTAAGATTTTCAGGAACAATAAAATTGAGAAACTGGAACACATTAAGAGTTGCTCTTGATAAGAGTACGGGTAAATATGAAATAAGACTTAACAGTGAAATTATAAACAATCTGGCACTTAACTCAAATAATAAAGAAGGCATCAGTTACATAATGCTTAAAACTGATTTAAAAATGCCAAAGGTGATTATAGAGTATCTTCAGGTAGAGAAGGGACAAGAGCTTGATGCAGGACTTCAGGATATAGAAGCACCGAGAGTAGCGCCTCCTTCACCGCACGCCATAAAAGGCGAAATCAATGTTATGCTAAACGGGGAATATCAGTATTTCGATTATAAACCGTTTGAAAAGAATGGCAGAGTTCTTCTTCCTGTAAGACGGGTTTATGAAATGTTTGATGTTAAGGTTATGTGGGAAGAGGCAACCCGTACGGCAATCTGCGAAAAAAATTCAGTTAAAATAGAGATTACGGCAGATAACTATAATGCTTATGTCAACGGTCAGGAAATAAAACTTGATGTTGCGGCAACCATATCCGAAAACGCAATGTATGTTCCTATAAGATTTATTGCGGAAAGTTTAGGTGCAGAGGTTAAATGGGATGATTTAACTAATACTGTAATTATAAATAAGGAGGCGGAATAATGAAGAAGATTATATCCTTGATAATTGTATTTTCTGTAATATGCTCATTATGTGCAGGCATTATTCCCGTATCCGCTGAAGAGGGACTAAGCTGGGATATAAGAGAATCCAAGTATAAAGATACTGAAACTGAGTGGAAATTCAGACCGGTAAAAGACAGGGTATCAATGCAAAATCCGCCCGATTTTTCATGGCCATGGGTAGATATTGCAACAAGCTATGACCTCAAAGTGTGCAAAGATGAAGCACTTACAGATATAGTATATGAAAAAACGGGAATTACCAATAACTTTTACAATTTTAACCATACATTTGAACCTGGAATATATTATTGGAGTGTGAGGTTTAATTCTCCGAAAGGTCAGTCGGTATGGACTGAAGCCTCAAGATTTCTTTTGTCTTCTGATGCCGAGCCGTTTATTGTTCCCGAATTTTCCGAAATTCTTGATAAAATTCCCACATCTCATCCGAAGATGCTCGGGGATATAGAAGAACTTAAAGATTTAGCACTTAATGATGCTGATGGCTCAAGATTTTATGAACAGATAAAAACGGCTGCTATTGCTCATAAAAATAGCCCTATTCCTGAAGAGCCGATATATGATTCCAAACACGCCGATGCACTAAGAGGTTCATCTCAGGGAATGATGAATTTATTCATAAGGTGCGGACTTGTATATAATATTGAAAATGATATAGAAATGGGACTTTTTGCCAAGGATGTACTTATGGAAATGGTTTCGTGGGACCCTCATGGAAACACTTCGTATGACAAGCAAAATCAGGCATTCAGAGAATTTTTGGTTGCAGCATATACGGGATATGATTTTCTATATAATCTGCTTTCGGAAGAAGAAAAAGAAAAAGTTCTTGAACATATAAAAATACGAGGTAATATTCAGGCGTGCCCGACCATAGGTTTGCAGGATAGCCCTGACAAACTTATATATTCTCCGTATATGTCGCACGGATGGTCTGCCATCATGTATATGATAGAAGCGGGACTTATAACTTACGGAGAAATTTCTGATGCGGAAGAATGGTTAAGAACATTCCTTTCTCTTTATATAAATCTTTCACCCCCATGGGGAGGAGAAGATGGTGCGTGGGCACAGGGTACGGGTTACGGTTCAACCTTTGTTACAAGAGGTGAAGATATCAGGTGGCTTCTTAAATACAACGGAATTTTAAGTATGAACGATAAAGCATTTTACCGTAATTACTGGAAACTTCCTCTTTATACATTCGGAACTTCAACAGGTGCAGAATTCGGAGACCAGTCTTATGGGCTGTTTGATGCGGCGTGGGCGTATAATGCAAAATATGCTGCTTATTGGTATGATAATCCGTACTCAATGTGGCAATTTGAAAAATATGGGGCGGCAGCATCGGGAGCAATAAATCTGATCCGTATGCTTACCAATGAAAAACCTGATGCAAAAGCACCGATTGATTTACCAAATTCCATTGTTTTCAGAGATACGGGGCTTGTTGCAATGCACTCAACAATTGAGGATTTGAGCGGAAGAATAAGTTGTTATTTTAAATCAAGCCCTTATGGTTCATATAACCATTCCCATCCTGACCAGAATTCGTTTATTATAAGCGCATATAATGAAAGGCTGGCAATTGATTCAGGATATTACGATACTTATGCGGGAGAATTCGATTTAAATTATTATAAAAGAACTCATGCACATAATACAATTACATACGATAACGGAAAAGGTCAGCCCGCCAACGAAATGAAAGCGAAAGGAAACATTGTTAATTTTATAACTCATCCGAGTTTTGACCTTACAACAGGCGATGCTTCGGGAGCGTATGACTTTAAGCTAGAGGCTAACGGATATACTGAAAGCGAGCAGGATAATATTGATAAAGCAAGAAGGCATATGATTTATGTCCGCCCTGATACTTTTATTGTTATTGACGATTTGAAAGCGGCAGGCGATAAAGAAGTTACCTTTGAATGGTGGCTGAATGCTTATGATGACATTAGCCTTTATAATGATAATTCAGGTGCAAGAATTGTAAAAGGTAAAGCGGCACTTGATGCAAAAGTTCACTATCCGAAAAAAGTAACAGCAAAATACAGTGATATTTTTTCAGGAACCGACCTTGTATCGCGTACTCCTGCCAAATATGCTTCCGACCAGATTCATAAACGAGTATGGTTTGCAACTCCGAAATCAAATCAGACTAAAATTATTACAACACTTTCTGTTCACAAAAGCGATGAAGAGTCACAGTATGTGAAAGAAGAAATTATCGGTAATGTGACGAAACTTGGTTTTGAAGACGGTACGGTTGCCTATATTAAAAATGACAGTTCTCAATTTTTTGAAATTGCAGGATATAAAACAGACGCAGATGCTATTGTTATAAAAAAAGATACTGTAATGATGGTTGACGGAACATACCTTTATGTAAACGGAGAAGAAAAATTCAGTTCAGATATCAGATTTTCAGTTATACTCGGTGCAGATGAGCTTAGTGTATCGTGCATAAACGATGCAAATATCAAAATAAACACTAAGGATATATATAAACTGCGTAATGAAAAAGGTGTTGAATTCCCTCAAAATGACAGTACAAAAGGGTTTAATTGGTCAAATGAAAACGGATATTTAACTGCCAAAGTTTATAACGGATTTTACACTTTTTATATTAATGAAAAGCCTTTGCCGGGAAGTCCTGCAGAAGGTACAATGGTTAGCATTTGTGTAAATGGTGATAAGAGAGATGTTAAAGCAACAGGATATTATGACCATTCAGGCAAAAAAATGATAAGTGCCGAAATGTTTAACAATATGGATTTCTATAATGTTGATGATATAAATAATGTGAATATTAAAAACGGTGCAAAAAAAGGCGATGTTGTTCTTCTTAATCCGGGTGAAGCGGTATACCCTACGGGTGACAATCCTTATGTCAGCGTATCCACCCTTTCTGCAAACGGTGACGTTCCTAACGAAAAAACAAGCGATTATGACGCACTTAAAGCAAAATGCGATATTGTTACAGAAGCAGAATCGTTTGACTCTAAGGAAGGCAGAGCTAAAATTTATACAACAAGAACATTCTTGTCAGGAGCGGCAGGTATATCCGAATTTAATAACTTCGGAGATTCTGCAACATGGAAAATAGAAGTGCCTGAGTCAGGATACTATGATTTGGTAATTAAATATGTCGGATGGGGCAGTGATGTTATAGAACGACTGTTCAAAATAAACGACTCGTATGGTTCTCTCGCATTACCTGCAACAGGTACATACGGGCAATTGCCAACCGAATGGATTGCAACAAGGAACTTTACTAAAGTATATCTTGAAAAAGGCACCAATACACTTACTCTTTATCCTAAAACAGGCAACTGGAACTTTGACTGGATAGGCTTTGTAAAATCGGATAAAAAGTAAATATATGAGTTTTATACTAAGAAAGGATGTTTGAAATGCAGAAAAAAAGAATTATTACGCTTCTTTTGGCTTTTCTCCTTGCTTTATCCTTAACGCCTGTGTTTGCGGCACCCTCTTATGATTTATCGAAAAGGGTTTATATAACAGATTTTAAATTTGTTTCAGGAAATACCGAAATTAAAAGTTTATCTGCTTTATCGTCGGTAGGCGCCAAGTTCTATATTGAAAGAACTGATGAGGGCGACAGTGATCAGGAATTTGTTGCAATGCTTCAGATGTTTGATAACGGAAAACTTACAGGGATAAAAACCGCTTGCGGTAAGGCGGAAAAAGGCAAAGGGAAAATTCCTGTTACCATTCCTTCACTTACAACGGGAGCGGATATTTCAAAAACAAAAGTAAGTGTTGTTATTTTAGCAGGTTATGATAAACTTATTCCTCTGGCACCATCCGCTATTCTTTCAAGTGATAACTGCAAAATAAAAACAATGAAAATCGGCGGAAAAAATATAGAACTTAAAGAAAATGTTTATGAATATTCTATTGATTTAACTATAAATGAAAATGACCTTCCGATTGAAACAATGATTGTTCCGTACGATTTGTCATCAAAGATTGAAGTATCGGGAACTGATGGAAATGCAGATAAAATAACAGTTAAGTCAACTTCATCTGATGGTCTTAAATCGGTTACATATAATGTTAATTTAGATTTAACCGTTACAAAAAATTCTTCATTAAAGAGTATTTCGGTTGACGGAGTTGAAATTTCGGATTTTGTTCCCGATAAGTATATTTACTATGTAAATGTTCCGCTTGGGAAAAATTACGGGAATGTAACCTGTGAAACCTATTACAGCAACGCAACCTATTCGGTTAAACAGGCCGATAGCCTGCCCGGATGTGCAAAAATAACCGTAAATGCTCCCGGAATGGATATTTCCACCTATGAAGTAAGATTTGCAAAAACCGTAACACTCACACCTTCACATATCGGTATGAAACAGTATAAAGGCGACAAGGATATGACAGTATGGGAGGTTGAAAATGAAAGTATGCCTGCAATTTTTGCAGGAACATCGGGAAGTTTTAAGAGTAGTACAGTTCAGATTAATTCAAAATTTTCAGATTATTCCGATTCTACAAGAATTGCCTTTCTGGATTTTGACGGTGGCTTTTCCGAAGGAAGTATAATAACAGATGCAACGATATCTATTAATTATATTGCAAGTTCCTTTAATAATTTCAACACGATGACCCCTGAAATCCTAACCTGTACAGATTCAGGCTGGATAAAAAACCCATCATCGTACGGGGCAAATACATTCCCTGCATTTATGAATGTAACCGCTCATAAAAAAGCGATTCCTTCAACAACTGTTTCGGGAAGTGTTATATCTGCTACCGCTAAATTGAGCCCTGAACGTTTAAATATAAACCTTGATTTTGCAGTAAGACTAAAGGAATATGCCGATAGCGTAAAAGACTGGATGTATCTTAAAATTGAAGAGGATACAATGCCAAAACTTACTGTATCATACTATACTACACCTGCTGCCAACGAAAATGACATTGGAGATATTAAAACAATTCCGATAACAAACAAGGAAATTAAATAAATAATGGAAATAAGATTAAGAAAGGAGTTTTGTTATGAAAACTTATATCAAGCCCGATATTGTTTGTGCAAAATACGAAATTCAGGAAAATATTGCCGCCGGGCTTTCAGAGTGGCTTGACCAACCTGTCAATTCCGAACTTACAACAGCAGTAATAACAAATTATTGCGTACAATCTTAAAATTTAAAAAGAAAAGAGAGATGATTAAAATGAAAAAAATAATATCAATTTTATTATCTGTTTGTCTGTTATCAGGGATAATGTTGCTTCCTGTATCAGCAAACACTACTCCTATTGCTACAGGAGCAGATGGTAAGGTAGAACTTACATACTATGGAGGTATAGATACAGCAACTCCTACATTCGCAACTCTCCAAAGAGGTGTTACGATGCGTTTTTGCGATAGAAATAATTTTGCAGGAATGAGCACGGATTTGCCGGAATTTTTAGAAGCCACCACATATTATCAGCTTTCGTTTACTGCAAGAGAAGCAGAAAACTATAAGGATGCCAAAACTACATATACAACATT
>JAZOVB010000079.1:0-2849 GCA_045658425.1 Clostridia bacterium
ACTTCTCTTAAACCAAAATACGACGAAACCTCATCCGTTACTTTGCCATTTTTTGTTAAAGTAAGCTTAACATCGTATAAATTCCCTTCACCTATTTCCCAAAGATGCTTTTCACTTAAAGGAATATTTATTTGGGTTGACTTGGAATAAGTTAAAACTGTTTTTTGACCGCATATTCTTCCATCAAAGGTAACTAAAGCGTTAACTTCCACTTCATCACATTCTGATAGCGAAAGTTCTAATGTAACAGATGCGTCTGAAATATTTGGATATGTTTTAATATTATCAATATGAATATTATCTACATACTCCATCCATACCGTTTGCCAAATACCCGTAGTTCTTGTATATAAACAGCTTCTTGGCTTCAAGTACCAAACCTGTTTGCCGGAACCATAAGTCTTATTATTAACATCATCGTAAGCACATAAAGTAAGATAGTTTTCACCGTCTTTTACATAGTCGGTTATATCACAGTCAAAAGGTACGTAGCCACCCCTATGAGTAGCGACATATACTCCGTTTACAAAAAGTTCAGCTTCCCAATCTATCGCGCCAAAATGGAGAATTAACCTTTATCCGTTACAATTAGCCACAAAATCTTTGCGGTACCACACTTTATTTATAAAGTCTGTTTCTTCTATTCCCGATAATTTGCTTTCCGGCGAAAAGGGCACTAAAATTTTATCTTTCAAATGCCTTTGATATATACCTTTTTCCTTTTCGGACAAAGAATTATCAATCTCAAATTCCCAACTTCCGTTTAAATTTATATAAGAATCTCTTACAAGTTGTGGACGGGGATATTCAGGTTTAATTGCTGCTAGTTCGTTCATAAAAGCTTCCTCCGTATATTAACAAAACATTTAATATGTTTAACGAATATCATAAACACTTCTTACAAAAATATTTTTGGGATTACCTTCTAATATGGTAACTTCACAAGTACCGGGTTCCATATCAAAAAAGTTGTCGCTTAAGATAAAATCTTCATCAGGAGAGTAGATTTCAACCTGTTGCGCATAACTTTTTGAGGTAACTAAAATAATATTATCCTTAATTTCTACCGAAAGTTCAGGATTTAAAAATTCAAAATGTTTGGGCTCGGTGAAAATCACACTACCACTGTACTTGCTGTCCGAATATTCATACCAAAGATAATTACGTGCTATATCAGTTTTATTAAAATCAAATTCTTCAAGCTGTACAACCGAAAGAGGTGGAACTTTAACTTCCTTTTCACCACTTTCAAGTACTGTTCCATCATTACTGCAAAGTCGCCAACTTACCGTTCCATTTGACCAATTTAAAGTGTCATTTGTAACCGATAATAACGCCTTTGTTTCGTAATTATATACCTCATTTTCCATTGTTACAAACGGACGAGTTGTAGTTTCGCCCGTTTCACAGCAAGATATAATAATCGGCGCAAAAAAACGTTTAGAAACATATTGTAACGCTTTGAATCTCCCAAAATAATCTATGCTTGACCATGATGCTGTCGGCCAAACATCGTTTAACTGCCAATAAAGCGCACCCATACATCTTCCCCTGTTTCTACGCAAATGCTCAACAGCATATTGCATAGCACGTGCCTGAAGTAACTGTGATGCATATATAAGGGTTTCAAAATCTGTTGGATATAAAAATGTTTTAGAAATATAAGAAATTATTCTTTGATTACCGTCATTGCTTCTTTGGTGCATTTCCATAACACGACTGAATAAATTTCTATCAGAAGGCAAAGTAAAACTATCAATAGTTTTTTTGCTTGGTAATGACTCAAAACCAAACTCGCTCAAATAACGGAAATAGTGGTTACGATATTCAAAAAATGGTTTATTACCAAGCCATACTTCCCAAAAATGGCTATCGCCCTTATTTTCGTTATTGGGGTCATTAAATTGTTCAAAACTTGTAGGAGATGAAGGGATATATGGAATTTCCGGACATAATTCATTTATTATGTGCGGTATAATATTTTCATATAAATTTAAATAACCCTTTTTATAATCATCGGGGAAATTTCGTTGATGCCATTCGCACTCGTTATTACCCGAAATCAATGCAATACAAGCGTGATGTCTTATACGCATTAAATTATCTTTAACTTCTTCTGTAAATTCTTCGGTCTGGTTATCGTTAACGGGAAACATGGTACAGGCAATCATCAAATCATGAAATACCACAAGACCTAATCTATCGCAAGAATCATAGAAATCATCTTTTGGGTAATTGCCACCACCCCAAACACGTATTGCATTAAAATTAGAATTTCGACAATGTGCAAGTAACTTTTCGGTTCTTTCAGGTGTCATTCTTGATAAAATACAATCTTCCGGTATATAATCCGCACCCATTGCGAAAAACTTTACCCCATTAACTTCGTGGCAAAAGCTTTCGCCGTATTCATCTTTTTCTCTTACAAGGCGCATAGTTCTAAGACCTATGTTTTTACTTTGTGAATCAACAATCCTATCGTCTTCATAAAGGAAAACCGAAA
Organism: Clostridia bacterium; assembly: GCA_045658425.1. GTDB lineage: Bacteria > Bacillota > Clostridia > UMGS1840 > HGM11507 > SIG450. Next base: position 2,504 of record JAZOVB010000079.1, read on the forward strand.
GATTATAGAGATTTTGTTCGCCAAGTCCATTTGGCCACCAAAGTTTTGGATTTAAAACTTCATTTTCGCTATTTGCTGATATTTCAATTTTTTCACCGGTGGGCGAAGTAAGAATAACTTGTATTTTCGCTGTGCTTTTCTCGGTAGAAACAGTAGGGGTTATCCATACACGACCATTTTCATGACGCTGTGTTATTCTAAAATCCTTTATTCTATGGGTATTACCAACAAGTAAATATATGTCTTTCCAAATGCCCGCACCGGGCAAACAGGGACCCCAATCCCACCCGGACATACAAAACGATTTTCTCAAATTACTATATCCTAAAAGAGAATCACGATTATC
>JAZOVB010000080.1:0-1927 GCA_045658425.1 Clostridia bacterium
GTCAAAGAATTTCCTTATATTTTTTTATTTTTTATAAAATTCTTATCTTAGATAAGAAAGGAAGATTTATATCTTTTATATTGACTTTTAAATATAAGGGTGATATAATTAGGAAGAGGTGATTTAAATGAAAATAATAAAGCAAGAAATGTCTGAAAATTTATTTCCGTATATTGCGTATGTCCCTGATAATATAAGCAGTTCTCCTGCTTTACTCATTCAGCTTCACGGAGCAGGCGAACGCGGAAGCGGCGGAGAAAGCTTAGAAAAGGTTTTGGTTCACGGCTTTTCAGAAATCGTAACCGATGATAATTTCAAAGACTGCATTCTGATTATGCCACAATGCCCTGACGATAGCTTCTGGGTAGCAAAAATTGAGAGCATTAAAAAATTCATTGACGAAATGGTACTCAAATATTCTATTGATACTAAAAGAATATATCTTTGCGGCTTAAGCATGGGAGGATACGGAACTTGGTATAGTGCAATGGCATATCCCGACTTGTTTGCGGCAATTGCTCCCTGCTGCGGCGGCGGTATGGCTTGGAATGCGCAAATACTTAAAATGCCTATATGGGCCTTTCACGGAATGGAGGATCCAACAGTTTCCGTCATTCAAACGAAAGAAATGGTTGATAGATTAAAGGGCTTCAACCCGAATCTTAAGTATAATTTCTATGAGGGAGTCGGCCACGCATCGTGGGATCTGGCTTTCTGCGAAGAAACACTTAATTGGATATTATCACATAAAAAAGCGGAGTAATTTTCACTCCGCTTTCTCTTTTCAGCTTTTTATTATTTAGCTCGAATTTTAGATAGAAAATTAAAAATCGCATTTTTTTAATAATACTTGTTATATTACAAATTTAGTGATATAATAGTAATATAATAAATACGAGGTGTAACTATATGAAAAATCAAGAATACACTCCACACATCAACGCGCAGAAAAAAGATTTTGCAAAAACCGTGCTAATGCCGGGCGATCCATTGAGATCAAAATTCATTGCCGAAAATTTTTTAGATGACGCAATACTTATAAACAACGTAAGGGGCATACAGGGCTATACGGGATTTTATAAAAATAAAAAGGTCTCTGTTATGGCAAGTGGTATGGGAATGCCCTCAATATCCATATATTCATACGAGCTTTTTAATTTCTTCGATGTCGAAAACATCATAAGAGTGGGTTCTGCCGGCGCCATTGCCGATACCGTAAATATCGGAGATTTAATAATAGGCATGGGGGCTTCTACCAACTCAAATTATATGAAGAACTTCAATTTCCCCGGCTCTTTTTCACCTATAGCTTCATATCCTTTGATGAAGGAGGCAATAAATCAGTGTAATAATGCAAACGCAAAATATCACGTAGGAAATATCTTTTCTACCGACGTATTTTATGCCGAAGATGAAAACATAAATAATAAATTTGCCGAAATGGGAATTTTGGCGGTGGAAATGGAAGCTGCCGCGCTGTATGCAAACGCTGCAAGATATGGAAAAAATGCGCTCGCCATTTGCACAGTATCGGATCATATTATAAAAAAAGAAGGTCTTTCGGCAGAAGAAAGACAGACAGGCTTTAGCGAAATGATAAAAATCGCTTTAGAAACAGCGATTTCCTTCGAGGGATAAAAATGAAAAGAGTTTTCCTTATTGTATTGGACAGCTTAGGAATAGGCGCGCTTCCCGACTCGGAAGAGTTCGGAGACAAGGACGTTAACACGCTATATGCTATTTCAAAATCAAGCCATTTTAATATTCCTAATCTGATAAAACTGGGGATAGGAAATATCGACTCAGTATCTTATCTCGAAAAAAATACCGATTTTTCAGGGGCTGTCGCGCGACTGCAAGAGCTTTCCGCAGGAAAGGATACTACAATAGGCCACTTTGAAATCGCGGGTGTTGTGTCAGATAAGCC
>JAZOVB010000081.1:0-1108 GCA_045658425.1 Clostridia bacterium
AAAATGAAAACGAAATTACGTCACTCTATTGCATTTATTTTTTCTCTTGCTTCCTTAATCTCATCCGCAACAGGTTTGGAAGGAGATGTCATTTATATTGATGAACACAAATGGCAATTACTTGCCAAACCTTTATTATACGATTCATTGATGTGCGCAAAATTAGAGAAGCATCTTCCTCAAGGACGGAGTGTAAGCACCGCTAATTGGGAAGGATATACCGCCTATTGGGTGTTGCATGAGAACACACTTTATTTACATCACATAAAAGTCCCTATGCATAAAGATTCTACCATATATTTTACACTTGACACATTAAAATCCATATTCCCAACATACGCAACCGAATATGGTATTGAGGCCTATTGGTATAATGAGAAAACAAGGGCTGCTAAAGGCGAAGAAATCCGATATCAACATGCCGGTTTTGACAGAAACTACTCCGAAGAGTATGTTATGACTTTTGAAAATGGAAAACTTAAAGAAAAACATCTATATCATAATAAGGTTCTGCAAAAAAACTTAAATGAAAATAATTTTGGGAATGCAATATTTAATCGTTTCCTACCAATCATGCAAAAAGACTCCTTTGTTGAATGGGGAACTTTTAGGCAGGTCATCATAACCAATATGGAATTCTCCCCTGAGGGTCGTTTGACAAATTGCAAAATAAGATTCTATTATGTAAACAAAAATCAGAAAGTGACACTTGACGACCAAGAACATGAATATATAAAAGCCCTAAAACAAGCCGTAAAAGATTTATACGTACAAGAAAGATATTATATAAACGGGCTATATGTAGAAATGGATAGAAAAGGTTTCTCTTTCTATTTTTAACTCATTTAAAATTTAGACTTTGTAAAGTTTTATAATAGAAATCCACTACATTTGCACTTAAATGTGATTATTTATAATTATAAACCATAACTTCAAGTTCTATGAGCAAACTAACCTCTACGCTGTTATACTCACTCACAGGTGCAGCAGCCCTCACCTCACTTTCTTCATGCAAAGCCAATAAGGAAGCCGAGACCCAGAAAAAGATGAACATCATCTACATCATGAGCGATGACCATTCGTATCAAACCATCAGTGCTTACGACCA
>JAZOVB010000082.1:0-1013 GCA_045658425.1 Clostridia bacterium
GATTGAAAAAGAAGAAATCTCAACTCAGGAGGAGCTTACCGAAAAGCTTAAAAAAATGGGCTATAAGGTAACTCAGGCAACTGTATCCCGTGATATTAAGGAGCTAAAGCTTCTTAAGGTTCATTCAGATAAAAAAGGTAATAAATACAGTCATGTTTCCGGTGATATATCCAAAAACGCTTCGGGTACAAGCTCCAAGCTTTTTACCATTATAACCGAAGCAGTTACCTCGGTGGATTATGCAAATAATATCGTGATTGTAAGAACTATGCAGGGAATGGCTCAGGGTGTTGCCTTTGCAATAGATAACCTTCATCAGGAAGGAATTATGGGTTCTATCGCAGGTGATGATACCATTATGGTAGTAACCAAAACCGAAGACATTGCCGCAAAGCTTGTAAATGCCATAAAGAATATTTAAGAGGTTTAAAAAATGCTTAAAAGTTTATCAATATCAAATGTTGCTGTAATTAAGGAAGCAGTTATTGATTTTGAAGGCGGACTTAATATACTTACCGGGGAAACCGGTGCCGGAAAATCCATAATAATTGACTCCCTGAATTTAATAATGGGTAACAGAGCTTCAAAGGAAATTGTAAGAACGGGTGAAAATACTGCCCGGGTTGAAGCTTTATTTGATGTTGATGAAATTTTATGTGAAAAATTGTCCGAGCTTGGAATTGATGCACCCTACGGTGAGCTTTTAATATCAAGAGAGGTAAGTATCGAAGGTAAAAATAATATTCGCATAAACGGAAATTTATCCACTCTTGCCATACTTAATAAAATAGGAAAAGAGCTTATCAATATTCACGGTCAGAATGAAAATCAGGAGCTTTATAACAGCGAAAAGCATATAACTCTCCTTGATAATTTTGCAGGTTGTGAAAAGCTTTTATCAGAATATAAAAACGAATTTAAAGAAGCTAAAAGAATAAACGACGAAATAAACGAAATAAATACCGATGAGTATGAGAAGGAAAGAAAATTAGGCCTTCTTAACTATGAAATCG
>JAZOVB010000083.1:0-6676 GCA_045658425.1 Clostridia bacterium
TTCGCCTGCAACCGCCTTTGCAAGAAGTGTTTTACCTGTTCCCGGAGGGCCTACAAGTAGTACCCCTTTAGGTACACGGGCACCAATCTCGGCACATTTGCCGGGTTCTTTTAAAAATTCAACTATTTCGGAAAGCTCTTCTTTTTCCTCATCAACACCTGCAACATCTTTGAAGGTTACATTTACACTTTCCCCGTTTACCGCCTTTGCTCTGCTTTTCCCGAAATTCATTATTTTACCGTTGCCCTGGGACTGACGGAAAAACATTGTCCAGAATAAAACAATTACTATTATTATAAGTAAAGTTGGTATAAAGGATAACCACCAGGGAATTTCAGCAGGTTTTCTTGTATCTATCTTAAGGGTGCCTGCCTTTATCTGCTCAATGGCAACACCATCAATATCCTGTCTTAATGTAAGATAATTGGGAATTGAAATTTCGGCAATTTTACCATCATTATAGGTAGCAATCGCCGTATTTTCAACTATTATAATCTCCTTTACATTACCTGCGTGAACATCCGCAACCAGTTCGGAATAAATCCTGGTTTCAGTTTTATCCGGCATTGCCAGAAATACCACACCTGCAAAAACTGCTATTAAAAGCAGGTAAAAAAGTATGTCTTTAAAACGTTTCTTCAATTTTAAGCCTCCTAAAAAATGTTATTCGTATATTTCCCTTTTTAAAACTCCCACAAAAGGAAGTTCGCGATATTTTTCAGCATAGTCAAGACCATATCCGATAATAAATTCATTTGGAATATCAAATCCTATGTACTTAGCATCAACATTTGCAGTTCTTCTCTCGGGCTTATTAAGAAGTGCACATATTTCAACTGATTCGGGTTCTCTTGCTTTCAGCAATTCCACAAGCTTTGAAAGAGTAACTCCCGAGTCTATAATATCCTCAATAATAAGAACATTCTTTCCTTTAATGTCAGCATCAAGGTCTTTTTTGATTTTTAATTCCCCACAGGTTTCGGTGGAATTACCATAGCTTGATACTGTCATAAAATCAATAGATAACGGAATACTTATGTTTCTTATAATATCAGATAAGAACACCACCGAGCCTTTAAGAATACCAATGCAAAGAAGGTCTTTGCCCTCATAATCCCTACTGATTTTTTCCGAAAGCTCTCCTATTCTTTTTCTGATTTCCTCTTCACTTATAAGAATTTTTTCAACAGCCTCAATTTTCATCCTTCATTCTCCTTACTTTAAGGCGGTATTTACCGTCTGTTACGCTTCTTTTGTAAAGCCCGGGTATCCAGATGATTTCATCCCCTTTAATCACTACCGGATATATATCCCTGAGCTCTCTGGAAACCTTTTTATCGATAAAAAGGTCCTGTAGCTTTTTATGGCCTGTATTTTTTATATAAACCTTATCCCCGGGAAGCCTTGTTCTTACTGAAATTCCTTCAGTATCTTCAACCAAAACCCCGCCTTTTCCCCCGTTATTTTCACAAAGAGTAATAACAAAGCCGGGATTTTCAATTTCATTTTCCCCTAATAAAACAGGATAAGAATATTTATTGTTTTTTATTTTTTTAGTTACTATAAATTTATCATAGCTTATATAAGCTTCACAATCTTTTCCGATTGTTACGCTTTTCCCCGTAACCGAACTGTCAATAAGCTTAACTATTCTTTCGGTTTCTTTTTTGGAAAGGTTATAAGAAAGGGCTGTTTTCACAATAGCTCTTACCGTTCTTGATAACAGAGAATAATGAAGACCTTTTAAAATTTCTAAGGATATTTCTCCCCGGTCATTATAAAAACAAGCTTTATCGGTTATTTTTCCCGTTTCTTCCTTTATATAATCACAGTCTTTTGCAAGAAGCCCAAGAGTTTCCCAAAGAGTCTCCTCCTTAAATGAAAATTCCTCTTTAAGAACCGGCATAAGATGAAGCCTTATTTTATTTCTTAAATAATCAGCTTCAAAATTGGTTTCATCGGTAACAAAATCCTGTTTTTTCTCTTTAAGATATGCTTCAATTTCTTCTCTTTTTATTTCAATAAGAGGTCTTATTACCTCGTCCTCTCTTAAAGGCTTTACAGATAAAAGTCCATCGGGAGAGGAGCCTCTTAAAAGACGCATAAAAAAAGTTTCTGCCTGGTCATTAAGATTATGGGCGGTTGCAATCTTTCCGCCTCCGACAAGAGTTCTTATTTCATTAAAGAATGAATACCTTACCTGTCTCCCCGCATCTTCTTCGCTAAGCTTAAAGTCTTTTTTTATCTTTTTAATATCTGCACTTTTAAGATAGAAATCCACACCGCATTTTTCGCAAAGCTTACGGGAAAATTCCTCATCCCGTTTTGCAGTTTCTCTTAAATTATGGTTGATATGACAGGCAACAATTTTTTTAATTCCCAGTCTTTCCTTAAGACCGCAAAGGCTTAAAAGAAGCGATACCGAATCAGCACCTCCGGAAAGTCCCACAATTACAGTATCCCCGGAGGATATAAGATTGTATTTATTTATGGTTTTTAAAACTTTTTCTTCCATGTTTTTAATCATAGGTTTCTTCGCGGGTATAGAATGTGGTATATTCACCCTGCCAGGTAAGCTTTACTTCACCTGTTTCACCTGCTCTGTTTTTGGCAACTATACATTCGCAAAGATTTTTTACCTCAACATCTTCCTTATAGTTTTCTTCCTTATATAAAAACATTACTATATCTGCGTCCTGCTCAATAGCGCCCGATTCTCTTAAATCGGAAAGCATTGGCTTGTGATTATCCTTTCTCTGCTCAACCGCACGGGAAAGCTGAGAAAGAGCGATAAGAGGTACACCTATTTCCTTGGCAATAAGCTTAAGGTTACGACTGATATCGGAAATTTCCTGTTGTCTTGATTCCTTTTTCGGTCCGCTCATAAGCTGAAGATAGTCTACCACAATAAGTCCTATATTATGCTCCATTTTAAGTCTTTTGCATTTTGCACGAAGCTCGGTATAGGAAATAGACGGAGTATCATCAATATAAAGAGGTGCTTCCGAAACAGGCTCCATAGCCTCCATATATTTATGCATTTCCGCTTCAGTTAAATCTGCACTTTTAATCTTTTTATTATCAATACGGGCTTCCGAACAAAGAATTCTGTTGGCAAGTTCGTATTTGGACATTTCAAGAGTAAATATAACAGTAGGAACATTCTGTCTTATAGCAACATTCTGGGCAATGTTCGCAGCAAAACTTGATTTACCTACACCCGGTCTTGCGGCAATCAGAATAAGGTTTCCCGGTTGCATACCCAAAATCTTTTTATCAAGATACTTATATCCTGTGGGTAAGCCCGTTATATTATTACCATTTTTCTGTGTTTCACACAGCTGATTGAAATTCTCAAACAAAATCGTCTTGATAGGAGTAACATCCCCGGTCTCATTCCTTGTGGCAATCTGGAAAATTTCATCCATTGATTTGTCAATCATAGCATCAACACTATCGGGACCGTAGCCATAGGCAGATATCTTTTCACTTGCTTTTATTAAGCTTCGCTGAATAGACTTGGCCCTTATAATTTCAGCATAGGCTACAACATTTGCTGCAATGGGAATATTACTTAAAAGCTCTTTTAAATAATCACTGCCTCCAACGGCTTCAAACACATTGTTTTTGATAAGAAGATTACCTACGGTAACAACATCAATAGGTATGTTGCTATTTAAAAGCTCTACCATAGCCGCAAAAATATATTTATTTTTTTCAATATAGAAATCCTCCGGATTTATAGTACCGGTTATTTCAGTAATTTTTTTAGGGTCAAGAAAAACCGACCCCAAAACCGCCAGCTCCGCTTCGGGAGAATATGGGATTTCTTTTGTAATATCCATAACAATCTATCCTTTAGTTACATTTGATATTTACTTTTACTTTTGCAGAAACATCTTTATGAAGCTTTACCTCAACCTCATAAACACCCTCCGACTTTATATTATCCTTTAAAAGTATCTTTCTTTTATCAATATCTAAGCTAAGTGCTTTTTTAATTCCATCCGAAATATCCATAGAGGTTATTGAGCCGAATAGTCTGCCCCCTTCTCCCCCTTTTGCACTTATAGGTATTTCCTTACCCTCCATTTTAGATGCAAGTTCCTTGGCATTGTCAAGCTCAACCTGTCTTTTATGCTCCTCGGAGGCGTTCTTATTCTTTAATACATTCATATTTTCATTTGTTGCGGGAATAGCAAGACCTTTTTTAATAAGAAAGTTATTAGCGTATCCGTCAGATACATTTTTAACCTCGCCTTTTTTTCCCTGTCCTTTTACATCTGCTGTCAGAATTACTTTCATTTTAATCACCTGTCACTTCATCAATATTTTTCTTAAGCTCTTCCATTACCGCAAAAACGTCCGAGCCTTCAATTTTTGCACCGGCTGCAAGTTGATGCCCTCCGCCGCCCATTTTTTCCATAATAACCTGAACATTAACATTACCTACGGAACGGGCAGAAATTCTTGAAAATTCACCGTCAAAATAAATAACAAAGGTTGTTGTTATTCCTTTAATATTTATAAGCTCATCTGCCGCCTGGGCAATAACGGTGGTATCCTTTATCTCTTCGCCAACATACTTGCTTATGGCAATATTATTTTTATAAATTTCGGCATTGTTTATTATTTCACTTCTTATTTTGTAGGTCTTTAAGTCGCATTTAACAAGCTCTCTTGCATCTGCGGTATCAAGTCCCGAACGCCTTAAGAATGAAGCCGCTTCAAAGGTTCTTACACCTGTTTTAAAGGTAAAGTTTTTTGTATCTATAAGCATACCCGCATAAAGAGCCTTGCACTCAATGGGAGTAAGCTTGATTTTCTCACCCATATACTGCAAAATCTCAGTTACAAGTTCCGAGGTAGATGACGCATAAGGCTCATGGTAGGAAAGAGTTGTACTGTCAATAAAATCAGCACTCTTTCTGTGATGGTCTATTACCACAAGCGCCGCCGCAGAGCCTATAAGGTCTTCATAAGGAAACAGTGCTTTTCTGTGAGCATCAACAAGTACCAACATTCCGTCATTTGCAAGATAGGAATCCGCCTGATACTGATTAATTATTACATCCTTATATTCCTCTTCTCCCTCCATTGCGTCTATAATCTCTTTAATGGATGGATTAACCTCATCAATTACAATGTAAGCATTTTTATTAACTGTTCTTGCAGCACGAACAATACCCAGTGCACTTCCAAGTGCATCCATATCTGCATTAGCATGACCCATTACCACAATATTATTCTTGCTTTCCATCAGCTCTTTAAGAGCAAGAGCAACCACTCTTGAACGGACTCTGCTTCTTTTTTCGACTTCTTTGGATACACCGCCGTAATAGGAAAATCCGTTTTTATTTTTAACAACAACCTGATCTCCTCCACGCCCCAAAGCCATATCAATAGAAGCTGCGGAAAACTCCTCATTTTCATGCAGGGAATCTCCGCCGTGGCCTACACCTATGCTGAATGTTAAATGGATTTCATTTTCCTCTACAACAGGCACAAATTCTCTTAATTTTTCAAAGTCCCTTTTTAAGTAATCGGAAAGATATTTTTTCTCAAAATAGAAGTTATACTTATCTCTTTCCTGCTTTTTAATAACTGCATGGGTATTCTGTGCCCAGCTGTATATATGCTTATCGGTATCAGCTGTAAGCACTGCTCTTTGAGCTTCGGTAAGCTTACCTATGGCTTCGTCATAGTTATCAATTACAATTTTCGCTATAACAAGCTCTTTATCCTCAAGCTCTTTCTTGTAAGCTTCTTTATCAGTTATATCTATAAAATATATCAACGAATAGTATTTTTCTTCATTTGCAGAAACTTTAAGCTTAGTCCCGAGAAGATTATAGAACTTTCCGTCAAATTCTACCATTTCATTTATTTCCTCATCATCACACTTAATGGCAGGAAAGCCCTTTATAAGAGCTTTTATTGAAGCTTCGGCAGGACCGTCATCATAAAATATATCTGCAAAACGGTTATTATACCATATAATTGTATCCTCCTCCTTTAAAATCGCAAGAGGAAGTACACTGTTAACTATAAAATCCTTTGAAATGGAGTCGGAGGACAGGAATAAATCCTCTAAATACTCATTGAGCTTTTTACTTCTTTTGGAATTTGAAAAAAGATGTATCAAAAACAGTACTACAACTGTTAAAAGCTCTGCCATCCCCAGCAAAGGATTAAAGCAAATTGTAACAATACTGAAAACTACAAGAGCGAGAAATGCAGCATTGTTATTAGCCTTGAAAAGATTAAATATTTTAACTTTATTCATAAACTGATTTACCGTCCCTTTTTTATAATATTATAATAAGGTAAATTTTATTATATCATTTCTTATTCATAAAGTCAAATACAAAATAAATTAAAAAACCGACTGAATTTTTCAAATTCCGGTCGGTTTTTCGATTATTATCTTATTATGATATATGCGGTAAATGCGGCATACATTAATACGTAAAGAACGCCGTGCCATCTTGCTACGCCCTTTTTAAGAACAGTAAGAACATAAGCAACCAGGCTTATTCCGATAAGAATACCTATATCAACAAGTGAAGCGGATGCAATTGCAACCGGTGTTACAGCCGAGCTGATACCAAGGATAAAGAAGATATTGAAAATATTTGAACCGATAACATTTCCAAGAGCTAAATCGCTCTCGCCC
>JAZOVB010000084.1:0-1447 GCA_045658425.1 Clostridia bacterium
AATCCCACTGAAAGTGCAGCACATGATAAACTTTTATATGAACGTGAAATATCACGTATGGAGCTTTCTCTAAGTATGGCTGGAAAAGATGGGTTTAATAGAAAAATTTTTCAGACTCATTTTCCGCCATTTGAGTCGGGCAGATTACCAAGTGAAAGAATACAGGAAATTTTCGAAAAGTATCAGGTTGAAATCTGTATTTACGGGCATTTACATTCCGGCTCACGAAAAAATATTTTTGAAGGAAAGTTTGGGTGTACTGAATATGTTTTTGTCTCCTGTGAACATTTAGACTTTACACCAAAACTTATAATTAAGTAATATGGACAGAAAAGAAAAAATAATAGGATTTATAAATTCGGAAAAGTATATTCCCATGAAAGAGGAGGAGCTTGCTGTTTTATTATCAGTACCAAAACAGGACAGACCACAATTTAGCGGGATTATACGCGAACTTTTAAATGAAGGATTAATTTATAAGGCAAAGCACGGAAACATACACTCAGGTGAAAAATCAGGACTTATAAAGGGACAATTCACTTGTACCTCAAAAGGATTTGGATTTGTATTAAGAGATGGAGAAGAGGATATCTTTATTCCTAAAAATGCATGCAGAGGTGCTATGCATTACGATACTGTTCTTGCAAAAATAACTATTAAAGCACAGGAAGATAGAAGATGCGAAGGGGAGATAGTTCGTATTCTTTCCCGTAATACAACACACGTTGTTGGAACATTAAAACGTGTTCACAGAAGGTTTTTGGTAATTCCTGATAACGAAAAATTATGGCATTATATTGATATTCCAAAAGGAAACGTAAAAGGTGGACAAAAGGGACAAAAAGTTTATGTTAAAATAACAAAATATCCTTCCGATAAATCATCTCCTGAAGGAAAAGTAGAAGAAATACTTGGTTGGCCTCAGGATAATGATATAGCAATAAAATCTGTAATTTATTCTTATGGTTTATCACAGGAGTTTAACGATTCTGTAAAAAAAGAGCTTGAATATATTCCTGTCAGTGTTACAGAGGATATGATTAAAGATAGACAGGATAAAAGAGGAGATATTGTTATTACTATTGATGGTGAAGATGCAAAAGACCTTGATGATGCTGTTTCAGTCAAAATTCTTGATAACGGCAACTATCTTTTGTCTGTGCATATAGCAGATGTTTCTGAATATGTAAGACAGGGGACAAGCCTTGATGATGAAGCTTTCAAAAGGGGTACAAGTGTATATTTGCCGGGAACAGTAATACCTATGCTCCCGCCAAAACTATCAAATGGAATTTGTAGTTTGAATGAAGGGGTTTCAAGACTTACTCTGTCTGTAGATATGGAATTTGACAGTAAAGGAAATCTTATAAATCACGATATTTATAAAAGTGTAATTTGTTCTTCTAAGAGAATGACTTATACTGATGTTAAAAAAATAATTGATAAA
>JAZOVB010000085.1:0-2634 GCA_045658425.1 Clostridia bacterium
AAAAACCAAGTGGAAATCCCACTTGGTTTTTTATTATACAATTTAGAAATCAACTTCTGTACCGTAGAATGTGCACTTATAAAGTTTTTCCATCTGTTCAGGATCAATTGCCCTTGGGTTAGAACCTGTGCAGGCATCTGCAACAGCATTTGCAGCAATATCCTTAACCTTAGCTAAGAACTCATCTTCTTTAACGCCAAATTCTTTGATTGTCTTAGGAATACCAAGTAATCTGTTGAATTCTTCAATCTTTTCGATTAAAGCATTTACACAAGCTTTGTCAGACCCCTGAGCCAAACCGATTCTTCTTGCAATATCAGCATATCTTGCAAAAGCAACCTTGTCGTGAGCATTATACTTGATAACATACGGAAGATAGATTGCATTAGCACATCCGTGAGGAATATGACCTGTTGAGAAAGCAGCACCGGTCTTGTGAGCCATTGAGTGAACGATACCTAAAAGAGCGTTTGTAAATGACTGACCTGCTAAGCACTGAGCATAGTGCATCTGTTCTCTTGCTTCTAAATCACCCTTGTAAGATGATGGAAGATAATCAAATACCATTTCAATAGCCTTGATAGCTAAAGGATCAGTAAATGGTGAGTTAAGAGTTGAAACATAAGCTTCAATAGCGTGAGTCAGAGCATCCATACCTGTGTATGCAACCTGTACAGGAGGAAGAGTTTCAACTAAAGCAGGGTCAACAATAGCAACATCAGGTGTGATTTCATAGTCTGCAAGAGGATATTTGATTCCCTTTGCATAGTCTGTTATAACTGAGAAAGCTGTAACCTCTGTTGCTGTACCTGATGTAGAAGGGATAGCACAGAATTTAGCTTTTGTACGTAATTTTGGGAAATTAAATGGTATACAAAGAGCTTCAAAGGTTGTATCAGGATATTCATAGAATGCCCACATGGCCTTTGCAGCGTCAATTGGTGAACCGCCGCCGATAGCAATGATCCAGTCTGGCTGGAAATCTGTCATAGCCTTAGCACCCTTCATAACTGTTTCAACAGATGGGTCCGGCTCAACACCTTCAAATAAATCAACTTCCATACCTGCTTCTTTTAGGTAATCTTCAACAAGCTTTAAAAATCCGCCTTTTCTCATTGAACTTCCGCCGGTAACAATGATTGCTTTTTTACCGGATAGGTTTTTAAGCTCAGCTAAAGCATCTTTTCCGTAGTATAAGTCTCTTGGTAATGTAAATCTTGCCATGGTAAAATACCTCCTAAATTTAATTTCATTTATAGTTTAGCATATTGTTATTTAAAAGTCAATAAAGATTGACATTTTTTTAACAAACTTTTTTCAGGGATAATAAAATTCGTCAAAATATTGCAAAATCAAACATAGAATGTTATAATAAATTATTAAAGTAATAAGGAGAAATTTAAATGAGTAACATTGTTTTGAAAACGACCTTTGAGATATTATCATTATTTATTATGGTAATAACATTTTTTTATCACCAAAAGCTAAATAAACAGATTGGCTTCAATTCTCTTAAAGGAATATATTTTACAGGATTTGGGGGAGCTGTTGCCAATATATCGAGAATATATATTTCTGTTATGAATCTTCCTGAATGGAGTATGCTCTTAGCTTATTCGGTAAATGTTATCTGCCTTGCGTTTTTTGCTTTAATGTGGATTGATTTTAATATGATACAACTTAAAAAAGAGCTTTCTTTCTTGGTAAAGCTTGGTATATTGGTTATATATATGATTGGAATTATCCTTTCTTCTATGTATAGTATAGTACCGTACATATTGCTTATACTTTCTGCGTTCTTTGTGATATGTTCAGGAATATCCGGATGGAGAAGTCTTGCCAAAGCGAAAAAGGAAAACAACTTAAATATTATATTTGCTTCTTTTGTATTGCTTACAGGTTGTGTGGCACAGCAAGTGTTAACGGATTTAACTGTAACTCCTATTTTTACTGTTGCTATTCTTATTCATCTTCTTTATGCTCTGTATAGTAAAATAATTACCGATGAACTTACAAAAATTAAAAATCGTTATGGTATGGATGAAGAACTTGAAGAGCAGTTGATACAATACAGAAAGGATAAAAACGACTCTTTCTATATTATTACCTGTGATCTGGATGATTTTAAAAGTATTAATGATGAACATGGCGGTCATAAGGAAGGGGACAGGGCGCTTACCCTTGTAGCTGATATTCTTACCCGTGTTACCGAGAAAAATAATGCCACAGCCTTCAGAAACGGCGGAGATGAATTTGTTATTATAACCGATAAAAGTGATGAACAAAATGCCAGAAATATTTGCGGAGAGCTTGAAAAAGAATTTGAAGCTTTGCATTTTCGTGATGATTTTAAAATAAAAATGAGTATTGGTATGGCACTTTTTGACGGTAAATCCTCCATAAGTGAGCTTATGGCACGAGCCGACCAGTTTTTATATGATGAAAAAAGACGAAGAAAATCAGAATAACAGCTTTTAGAGGTGATTTAAATGGAATCAAATTTTGAATTTTTAAATAAGCTCTGGCCTGAACTATATACATTGGGACTTAACTCGGAAAAATCCTTATATACTGATTTGGACTCCTGTAAACAATCCATAGCAGAGCTTTCATTAAAAATACTTGATATTATCT
>JAZOVB010000086.1:0-2076 GCA_045658425.1 Clostridia bacterium
AATGAGAGGTAGTTATGTTTTTTATTAAATCAGCTTTTTGTCGTGTGTTTCAAACGGCATTTCGTATTGCATTACCTATTCTTCCGTATAGAGAACCGGAAATTATCAGTTCATGTGCGGAGCTTGGTGATGTATTGAAAAAAGAAAATGTTAAGTCTGTGCTTATCGTTACAGATAAAGGAATTGTAAACAATGGACTTGTTTCACCACTTGAGGAAGCATTAAAAAAGAGCAAAGTTCATTATAAGGTGTATGATCAAACTATGCCTAATCCCACAGTTAAGAATGTTGAACAAGCATTGGCGGTTTACAAATCAAATAATTGCGACTGCCTTATTGCAATCGGTGGAGGTTCCTCAATGGATTGTGCAAAAGCAGTCGGAGCAAGAGTTGCATATCCTAGAAAAACTGTAGGACAAATGAAAGGAATTCTTCGAGTGCTGCGCAAATTGCCAACACTTATTGCTGTTCCAACTACGGCAGGAACAGGAAGTGAAGTAACCTTGGCATCTATTATCACAGATAGCGAAAAACAACATAAATATGCCCTTATGAGCTTTCCTTTGATTCCCCACTATGCGGTGCTTGATGCTTCTCTTACATATACATTACCGCCGCATCTGACGTCAACAACGGGAATGGATGCTCTTACGCACGCTGTTGAGGCATATATCGGACGTTCAACGACAAAAGAAACCCGAAGACTTGCGCTTATGGCTGTAAAGCTTATTTTTGATAATATAGAAGCAGCCTATAAAGACGGAACAAATCATAAAGCAAGAGAAAATATGCTTCGTGCAGCATACAACGCCGGAGTTGCATTTTCAAAATCTTATGTAGGATATGTTCATGCTATTGCACATTCTCTCGGCGGGAAATACGGAACACCTCACGGTCTTGCTAATGCGGTAATTATGCCTTATCTACTTGAAGCTTATGCCGAAAGTGTATATAAAAAACTTCATAAGCTTGGCTCGGTTGCAGGAGTTTGTGATAAAACGGATTCTTATGAAACAGGTGCGAAAAAGTTTATTGCAGCAGTAAAGAAGCTGAATAAAGACATGGGTATTCCTGATAAATTAAACGGAAACAAAAAAGAAGATATTCCGTTGATGGCAAAGCACGCCGAAAAGGAAGCTAATCCTCTTTATCCCGTACCAAAGCTTATGACAGGAAAAGAATTGGAAAAATTTTATTATAAAATTGCAGATTGGAGCAAATAAAATGACAGGTGAACAGATAACAAACTTGCTTGAGAAACAGAGAAAATATTATAAAAGCGGTGCGACTATTCCGGTTAAGTTCCGTATTGAACAACTTAAAAAACTCTATGCGACTGTAAAGAAATATCAGACCGAGGTAAATGATGCTTTGACATCTGACCTCGGTAAAAGCCATTTTGAAGGATTTATGTGTGAAAGCGGTCTTGTACTTTCAGAAATTTCATATATGATTCGTCATACAAAGAGATTTGCAAAGAGAAAAACAGTTGCTACTCCAATCACAAATTTTGCATCACATAGCTTTAAACAGCCCGTACCTTACGGAAACACTCTTATTATGAGTCCTTGGAATTATCCTTTCCTTTTGACGATTGATCCGCTTGCTGACGCTATTTCGGCAGGTAACACAGCGATTGTTAAACCAAGTGCATATTCACCTGCAACAAGCAAAATTATTGAAAAAATCATAACAGAATGCTTTTCTCCTGAATATGTTGCGGTTGTAACGGGAGGCAGAGTAGAAAATCAAGCGCTTTTAGAACAGAAATTTGATTTTGTGTTCTTCACAGGAAGTCAGGCGGTTGGAAAAGAGGTTCTTCGCCATACAGCTGAACATTTGACACCTGCTGTATTGGAACTTGGCGGCAAAAGCCCGTGTATCGTAGATGAGAGTGCTAACATTAAACTTGCGGCAAAAAGAATAGTGTTTGGTAAATACTTAAACTGCGGTCAGACTTGTGTTGCTCCCGATTACATTCTTTGCGAAAGTTCTGTTAAGGATAAATTTATCAGCGAAGTTGTAAAGCAAATAAAGAAGCAATATGGTGATAATCCTCTTGAAAATAAAGATTAT
>JAZOVB010000087.1:0-10906 GCA_045658425.1 Clostridia bacterium
AAAAACTTGGTGATATATAAAATATTCACCAAGTTTTTAACGCAATAATATCAAAAATTTGTTATCTTGAAACGGTTTTGGCTGTCTCTTAAGCCACCCCTGATACAGCGAGGGCTAAATTTATTCATAGCAAAAAGTTTAAAATTTAAAGATTTTTTAAAAATCTTTACCTTATTGTAAGAACCTTCATTTTTGTATATATGCAAAACATTGATAATACTTACTTTTTGCGGTCCGGAGTTTTTTAACATCCCCTTTTAATTTGTTTTTATTCCGCAGACACAATATAATAATATATCGGCTGGTCGCCCCTGTATGGAGTTATATCGCAGGCAGGATATAATTCTTCAAGTTTTCCGACAACTTCATCAAGTGCATCATCGGATATATCTTCACCTGCATAAAGAGTGATAATTTCAGTATCCTCATCAGCAATTTTCTTAACAGTTTCTATTATCCCCTCGGAAACAGAGCCGGATACGGCAACTACCTTGTCGTTAACCAGCTGCATAATGTCGCCTTCCTTGATTTCAATGTCATTTACCATTGAATCTCGTACTGCATAAGTAACCTGGCCGCATTTAACGGTAGAAAGAATTTCATTAAAGCCATCAGTAAGCTCTTCTTTTGAAAGGCTTTCATCATAAGCCATCATTACTGAGAAAACCTGAGCCATACTTGTTGTAGGAATAACAATAAGCTCACCCTCAAATAAATCCTTAGCCTGTTCTGCCGCTAATATTATGTTTTTATTGTTGGGGAATACGAAAACAGTTTCCGCATTTACCTCTTTTGCTTTCTTCAATATATCATCGGTGGATGGATTCATACTCTGACCGCCTGAGATAATTCCCTTAATTCCCAGCTCTTCAAAAATAGATTTAAAGCCATCACCTGCTGCAACCGAAACGAAACCGTATTTAGTTTTTTCTTTTTTAAGTCTTTCTTCTTCCTTTTTCTTTAATTCTTCATTTTCATGACGCATATTGTCAATCTTGATATTAATTAAAGAACCGATTTTAAGACCAAAGCCAAGTGCTTTGTCAGGGTCATCAGTATGAACGTGAACCTTAACGATTTCTTCGTCTTCAACTACAACAACGCAGTCACCGATTTGTTTAAGCTTATCCTTAAGATTTTCAGCGCCTCGGTGTTCTTTTTCGATGATATATTCGGTACAGTAGCCGAATGTAATATCCTCAACATACTGACCTGCCGCTGAGTCCTCAGGCTGTTCTCTTGATTCGATTAAAGGCATAATCTCGTTATTTTCAAGATAGTATTTCATACCCTCTAAAATAACCATAAGACCCATACCGCCTGAGTCAACAACTCCTGCCTGTTTTAACTTTGGTAAAAGCTCGGGAGTTTCCGCTAAAACCTTATTACCGTTTGCAATTACCTTGTTAAAAAAGTCAATTATATTTTCACATTCGGGATAAACTGCCATAGCTTCATCAGAAAGGCCTCGCATAACGGTAAGAATTGTACCCTCGGTAGGCTTCATAACAGCTCTGTAAGCAGACTCAGTACCTGACAAAAATGCATTTGCAAGTACTTCGGTATTTATTTCTTCCTTTTCATTAAAGCCTTTGGAAATACCTCTGATAAACTGGGAAAGAATAACTCCCGAGTTACCTCTTGCGCCTCTTAAGGATGCAGAGGAAAGCTTGGAGGCGATTTCGGAAACAGTTGAATCCTGCATATCGCATATTTCCTTGGTAGCCTTTGAAAAGGTTAAAGACATATTTGTACCCGTATCACCATCGGGAACCGGGAAAACATTAAGACGATTTATTTCCTCTTTTCTGTTTTCAAGATTGTTTGATGCTGAAACCAGCATATTAATAAAAATATCACTCTTTAATATATTCATAAGCTCAATACCTACTTATCCATTCTTATTCCGTCAACATGAACATTGACTTTATTTACCTTAAGACCGAAAGAATCATTTAAGGTATAAGATAAAGTTTCAAGAATATTCTGAGAAATTGTCTGAATATTCATACCGTAAGAAACATATATGTGTATATCAATTATAAGTCCGTTACTGTAAGATACCTTTATAGCATCCTCAAGTTCATCAGCAGCACTTAAAAAGCTTTTCTTTAGTCCTTTGTGTGCAAGACCTATAACTCCGTAGCAGGAGCAGGCAACATGACTGGCAATGGTCTTTATTGCTCTGTCACGAACACAAATCATTCCAAGTTCACTTTTAGTTTTAAAAAGCATAGCATAACCTCCTTAAAAACCTTTTCACTATATTATAACCTATTTATGGTACTGTTGGCAAGAGTTAAATTTAAAATTCTTTCGGAAGATGTAAAATAAAAAATCTGAGAATCCATAAATTCGTCTAAATACTCAAAAATTCCCTTAAATCTTTCTTCGTCAAGCTCTAAAAAGCAATCATCTAAAATAAGCGGAATTTTTTCCTCTTTTGCGATAAGCTTATATATTGCCAGTCTTATTGCAAAATATATAAGAGAGTCCGTTCCTTTCGAGAAGTTTTCCTTAGGTATAATGGACATTGACTCGGTTTTTCTTATCTCACATGTTAAATCGTCCTTAATATTAAAATAGTCAACATTTTCTCCCAGCACCCTGTTTAAAATTTCAAAAACCTCTTTATTAAGATAGGGAATGTATGAGGCTTTAAAACTATTATTTGTAATATTTAAAATATTATAGCAATCCTCTGCAATCTGTTCCTGAGTTCTGAGAGCCTCAATTTTTATGGTTAAATCCCGCTTTTCTTCTTTCAGCTCCTGAAAATCCGGCATATTGTTAAAGGCACCTGTTACTTTTTCGGTTTTTGAAGCAATTAAAGCTTTTACTTCATAAAGCCGTTCCTTTGTTCTCTTTAAACTTTCCGAAACCCATTCTTCCGAAAAATCAGGCTTAATTAGGGTGTCTTTCAGAATTTCGGGATTAAATTTTTTAACTTTCCCCTTGTTAAATTCAAGTCTTTGTTTAATAAGTTTAATTTCACTCTGCTTATTAAGAGCCTCTTCCTTAAGTTTCAGATAATGGTCAAAGTTGTCAATATTATATTTTAATAGAAGCTCATTATATTCCTTTTTTACATTTTTTAAATCTTCATTATGTTTTTTTCCCTTAAAGTAAAGAAAGAAGGGAATAGCAGAAAGTAATGCTGTAAGCGAGAAGATTGGTTTAATAAACATAAGGATTAAACCAATTATAAAAACTGTAATTCCTGAAAACAGTATTGGTTTTATATTTTTTTCTTTATTGGCTGAGTTTTCAAAATATCTGATTTTTTCGGTATCGGCTTCGCTTATGGATATAAAATCCACTTTGATTTCTTTTAAAAGCTTTTCATCCTGTTCTATTTCCTTAATTAGTTCAGTCTGAGCTTTTGCATTTTCAAATTCTACATAATTTTTAAAATGTGATTCTTTGCTTTCAAGCTCTTTTAATTCTTCCGAAAGCTTTGCTTCCTCTTCTTTAAGACAGGAAATTTCTTCTTTAATACCTGTTATGGCATCTTTTATATCATCTATATCCGAAATATTTTTTTCAATCTCTTCAAGCCTTTTTTCAAAAGGGTATATTCTTCCTGTTGCCGTTGGTCTTTTATATTCTAAAATTTCATCTTTGATTTTCTTTAAAACCTCGCTTAAATCAATATCCACTAAATTGCTTTTTGTCTTTGAAAGAGTATCGTGAACATCATTTTTATTGGCGATAAGTTTATCAACTGATTGTAAATCTTTAATAAAGCATACCGAGTCGAACATTTCCTCGCTTAAGGAGAAAAAGTATTCGCCCAGTTTTGAAAAATCTCCGTTTAGCTCTTCACCGTTTGATGTATTAACGGTTTTTATAAGAGTCTTTGCATTGGTTTTTCCTAAGTTTACAAAGCTTTTTAATTCGTCTTTTTTATCAGTGGTAAAATCCACATCAAAAGCACTCTTATCCGAGGAAAAGGGGATATATGTTTTCTTATATTTGGATTTACTGCTTAAATCGGTGTAAAAAAAGGTTTTTAAAGCAGTGGCAATAGTGGATTTTCCCGATTCATTTTTTCCGAAAAATATGTTGATGCGGGGAGAAAAAGTGAATTCCTTATTTTCAAATTTTCCGTATTTTTTAAAAAGAAGCTTATTTATAATCATAGTTTAGCCACCCCATATTCTATAACCTTAAGAATATAATCTTCATCCCTGCCTTCAAGCTCCTTTAAGGCATTTCTTACAAACTCGCCTCTTACAGATTCTTCCTTTTTTAAAAGGTCAAGGTTGTATTTTACGGTAAGTGTATGAGTAAGTCTTAAGTATAAAAGATTTTTATTAAGCTCCTCCGAGATATATTTAAAATCGGGAGAAAACCCGTCTTTAATATACCCTGAAAGTTTTATGTTAAATAGTGTTTTTGTAAGATTAAATGAGGATAATTCGCTTTTGATTTCGTCAATAATATCCTGCTCCGATTGGGGTAAATCAAGCTTGATTTCAAGTTCTTTAAATGAAAAACGGCTTAAATCAATTTTCTCATATTTTAAAAACCCTTTTTCAATTTCTCCGAATATTACAAAAAAATCCCCTGTTTCCTTAAAGGTTGAACCATAAGGTGCGCCCGAATAACCGAAATATGTTGTACCCTCTTTTTTTATATCACATTCCATGTGAATATGCCCTAAAGCAACATAATCTGCTTCGGTTTCTTTGATGTGGGTTGTTTTCATAGGATTGTAATAGCTTTCCTTTGCAATATCCCCATGTGCAAGAAGTATATTTAATTCATCGGGGTTTTCTACCTTAAAATCCTTAATTGAGCTTTCCAGTTTATGAGGAGCAATAAAGGAGCTTCCGTAAATATTAACCTCATTAGTCTTAACAGAAGTTATCGTTTCGGGAAAAATATGTACATTTTCAGGAAATACTTTTTTCTCATAAACAGAGTCCTTGGTTTTAGGGTCGTGATTTCCGCATATAATAAATACAGGAAACCCTCCTCTTTCAAATTCACCGAATACAAAATCAAAAAGCTCTGTATCCGGCTTCGGTGTATCAAATAAATCCCCGGCAATTAACAAAGCGTCAATTTCTTTTTTTATTCCCAGGTCTATAATATCCGAAAAAGTTTTTTTCTGATTTTCTTTTAAAAAATCAAGAGTGGAGCCGGAATATTCCGAACTGAATTTATATCCTAAATGTAAATCGGCAGTATGAATAAATTTCATTTTTAAAATCCTTTCTTGATTTTATTGATAATATGGTATATAATCAATTAGTGAGTATTGTTTTATATATGCGCCATTAGCTCAGCCCGGATAGAGCAATCGGCTTCGAACCGATGAGCCGGGGGTTCAAATCCCTCATGGCGTGCCAGAAAAAAAGGCTTGTTTTGACAAGTCTTTTTTCATCGATATAAATCTCTATCGAGATTTTCGATATGTCACAAATATCTCTATGGTTTTGCTTATGCAAAAACCAAAAGAGATACAACTATTGTGAAACAGCCTCTATCCCAAGTTTAAGAAGCTCATTCATTCTTTCCATATTTCCCGTGATATAAAGGTATCCCATAAGAGCCTCAAAGCCGGTAGCACGGCGATAGTCAACTATATCTGCATTTTTTGCAGAGGTATATGAATGGGCATTTCTGCCTCTTTTGAAAATTGTTATTTCCTCCTCGGTAAGATGAGGATATATTTTTTCTAAAATCTCTGACTGTGCTTTTGCCTTGACTAATTTTGTAGCCTCTTTATGAAGCTTGTTTACCTGGGTATTATGTCCTGAAACCAAAAGAGAGCGGATATACAATTCGTACACCGCATCTCCCATATAGGCAAGCACTAAGGGAGAATATTCATTTATTCCCTTGAACTTAAAAAAATTATTCACTATGCTCTTCTCCATTTAACTCCCTGGCGGGTATCTTCTAAAATAATTCCCATATCGGTAAGCTTATCTCTTATTTCATCTGCAAGAGCAAAATCTTTATTTTTTCTTGCTTCCTGTCTTTTTTCAATTAAAGCCTCAACCTCTTTTGACAGCTCATCCTCCTCGGAATTATATTCAATTCCCAGTACATCAGTAAGCTCTTTAATAAGAGAAATAGCTTTTTCGGTAAGCTCTTTTGAAGAGCCGGACTCACCGTTTATATTTGAGTTAACCTCTCTTACAAGACTGAAAATATGAGAAATGGCATCTGCTGTATTTAAGTCATCGTCCATTGCTTCAATAAACTTATCTTTATAGGTTAAGAAGCCTTCATATATCTTCTTTTCTTCATCGTTCATAAGAGAGTTTTGGGCGTTTTCCATAATAAAGGTAAGATTTTTAACTGTATTTATTATTCTTTCCAATCCTGTCTTAGACTGAGTTACAAGGTCTTTTGAGAAGTTAATGGGGCTTCTGTAATGAGCAGAAAGCATAAAGAATCTTATAACCTGATAGTCAAACTCTTTTACAATATCTCTTACCGTAAAGAAATTTCCCTTGGATTTTGACATTTTTTCATTGTCAATATTTATAAAGCCATTATGCATCCAGTAGTTTGCAAAAGGTTTTCCCGACAATGCTTCGCTTTGTGCAATTTCATTCTCGTGGTGAGGGAAGATAAGGTCCTTACCACCGCTGTGAATATCAATAGTTTCGCCAAGGTATTTGTTAACCATTGCGGAACATTCAATATGCCATCCGGGACGGCCTTGACCCCAGGGGCTTTCCCAATAAGGCTCACCCTCTTTTTTATTCTTCCATAAAACGAAATCCATCGGGTCTTCCTTATCCGAATTAACCTCAATTCTTGCTCCTGCCTCTAAATCTTCCAAAGGCTGATGGGATAGCTTTCCGTAAGCAGAGAACTTTTTGGTTCTGAAATAAACATTACCGTCTACATTGTAAGCATAGCCTTTTTCTTCAAGCTTTTTAACTGTATCGATAATTGCATCAATATTTTCAGTAGCCTTAGGATGAATGGTTGCCTCTTTAATTCCAAGACCTTTTGCATCTATAAAATATTCCTTGATAAATCGTTCTGCAAGTTCTTTTACAGTGATTCCTTCCGCATTGGCGTTTTTAATCATTTTATCGTCAATATCGGTAAAATTCTGAACAAAGGTAACCTTATAGCCTGAGTATTCAAGGTATCTTCTTAAAGTATCAAAAATTATAAAGGGTCTTGCATTTCCTATATGAAAATAATTGTAAACGGTAGGACCGCAGGAATACATCTTAACTTCGTTTGGAGTTATAGATTTAAATTCCTCCTTTTTATTTGTAAGCGAGTTATATATTTTCATTTTCATTACCTTCCTTTTTTATTTTTTCAAGCTCCTTTTCAAGGTCTCTGACTCTGTGCAGGATTTTACAAAGCTCCTGACTTATCGGGTCGGGGATATGAGTCTGGTCAAGCTCGTCCTTGACTCTTATATTATCCACTTTAACCACTCTTGCGGGAACACCTACACAGGTAGAGTTGGGTGGAACAGGAGTAAGAACAACAGCATTTGCTGCAATTTTGGAATTATCACCAACAGTAAAAGGGCCTAAAACCTTAGCACCCGAGCCAACCATTACATTGTTTCCTAAAGTCGGGTGACGCTTTCCCACATCCTTGCCGGTACCGCCTAAGGTAACTCCCTGATAAATGGTACAGTTTTCACCAATTTCAGCGGTTTCACCGATTATGACCCCCATGCCATGGTCAATAAAACAGCCCTTTTTGATTTTTGCACCGGGATGAATTTCAATACCGGTAAAAAATCTTGCAAGTTGAGAAATCATTCTTGCTAAAAATCTTAATTTTATATTATAAAGCTTATGAGCAACACGATGCCAGAAAAGTGCAGTAACTGAAGGGTAGAGAAGAAAAATCTCAAAACTGCTTCTTGCAGCAGGGTCCCTTTCCTTGACAGCCTTAATGTCTGCCCGTAAATAATCAAACATAATTTGTACCTCATTACTTAATTATTATATAATTATACTATACAATATCCCTTTTTGTAAATATTTTCGTTGTAAATTATTGATTTTTTATTTTAGGTGATATATAATTTAATGGACTAATGGGAAAAAAAGGGGGATTTTGATGCAAAAACGAATAAAAACTTGTGCTCTTTTTGGTATAGAAAGCTTTATAATAGATGTTGAATCAGATGTTTCCTCGGGTCTTGCCTCCTTTGATATAGTAGGTCTTGGCGATACTGCGGTTAAGGAGTCAAAAGAGAGAATAAAATCATCACTTAAAAGTGCCGGAAGCACTCTTTATCAGGATAAAATTGTAGTAAATCTTGCTCCTGCTGCCATAAAAAAGGAAGGCTCTCATTTTGATTTTCCTATAGCTCTTTCTGTTTTATCAAAGGAATATAAGCTTAGTGACGAGCTTATAAAAGATTCGGTATTTATCGGAGAACTCGCTTTAAATGGTGAATTAAGAGGAGTAAGCGGTATTTTGCCTATGGCAATTTCTGCCTTTGAAAAAGGTTTTAAAAATATATATCTTCCCTATGAAAATGCAAGGGAAGCGGCAATTGTAAAAGGAATGACTGTTTACCCTGTGGAAAGTCTTCAGGAGTGTGTTGCCCACTTGATAGGTGCAAAGAAAATAGAAGAATACAAGGACTGGGAAGACTCTTCTTTGAAAGAGTTTAAGACTCTTGATTTTTCAGATGTAAAAGGTCAGGATGATATTAAAAGAGCTTTGCTTGTTGCCGCCTCGGGAAACCATAACTTTCTGATGGTAGGTACTCCGGGCTCGGGTAAAACAATGATTGCGGAGAGAATTCCAACAATTTTACCTCCTTTAAGCTTCGAGGAATCTTTAGAGGTATCAAAAATTTACAGTGTTGCAGGGCTTATTGAAAGAGAGCGTCCGCTTATTACAAGACGGCCTTTCCGTCAGGTTCATCATACTGTTTCAACGGTGGGGATAACCGGAGGAGGAAGAATTCCTAAGCCGGGAGAAATTACTCTTGCTCATCGCGGTGTTTTGTTTCTTGATGAGCTTCCCGAATTTAAAAAGGATGCACTGGAAACTCTGAGACAGCCTATTGAGGACGGTAAAATTACAGTTACCCGTGTTTCGGGTACTGTTTCTTATCCTTGTAATGTAATGCTTATTGCATCCTTAAATCCTTGTCCTTGCGGTTATTACGGCTCGGGAGTTAAGGAATGTACCTGCTCTGAGCATCAGATAAGAAGTTATATGAAAAAAATAAGCGGTCCTTTGCTTGACAGAATCGATATTCAGATAGAAGTTCCAAATGTTTCCTATAAGGATATTTCGGATGAAAAATCGAAAGTTACAAGTGAGATGATGGCTGAAAGGGTTGCGGTTGCAAGACAAATTCAAAGTGAAAGGTATAAGGCTTACGGCTTTTTAACCAATAAGGAAATTCCGGCAGGGCTTATTGATGAATTTTGTCATTTAGGTGCGGAGGAAAAACAGCTTATGGAGGTTGCTTATGAAAGGCTGGGACTTTCCGCAAGAGCCCATTCAAGAATTTTAAAGGTTGCAAGAACCATTGCTGATTTGGAAGAGTCAAAGGATATTAATTCCAATCACTTAGCGGAAGCAATTCAGTACAGAAGCCTTGATAAAAAATATTTTTAAATAAAGGGGATATAATATGCAGTTATTTACTTTAATTCTTAAAAAAACAGAGCTTACCGATACTCTTATGCACGAGCTTTATGAAGCAGGGATAAAGGGTGGTACTTTAATTAACGGCGAGGGTATGGCAAAAGCCCTTCATAATATGGATGATATTCCTGTTTTCGGAATGTTAAGACGCGCTTGGGAAGGGGAGGACAGAGAAACTGTTAAAACGCTTCTTTTAGTTTTAAAGGACGAGCAGGTTCAGGTTGCAATAGACACTGTTAAAAGAGTTATCGGTGATTTAAGTGAACCTAATACAGGTATTATGTTCACAATGCCTGTTAATATAGTTGAGGGGTTTGGTGGAAATGCTTAATATGCTTACATATCTCGCAATAGCCCTTTTTACCGGACTGCTTGCGGGAAAACTTATGAAAATATTTAAACTTCCCAATGTTACGGGGTATATTATTTTTGGTCTTATAATAGGGCCTTATGTCCTTGGAATTCTTCCTGAAAATGTAGTACATTCAATGACTATTATTTCGGATGTGGCTCTTGGCTTTATAGCCTTTTCAATAGGCTCCGAGTTTAAGCTGTCTTATCTTAAAAAGATAGGGAAATCGCCTGTTGTTATTGCTTTCTGCGAGGGTTTCGGAGCAACAATTTTAGTTGATATTATCCTTTATATTATAACAAAGGATATTAAGTTCTCTCTGGTGCTTGGCGCTATTGCCTCTGCAACTGCTCCTGCGGCTACCATTATGGTTGTTAAGCAGTATAAGGCTAAAGGTCCTGTTACCGATACCTTGCTTCCCGTTGTTGCAATAGATGATGCAGTTGCCTTAATTGCATTCGGGATATCCGTTGCAATTGCAAAAATTGTGGGAAGTACAGGAGATGTAGATTTAACCGAAACAATTTTAAGTCCTGTGATTGAAATTGCGGGTGGCCTTTTATTCGGCGCAGTTTTGGGAATAATCTTCAGCGCTTTGATAAAATGGTTTACAGGGCGAGGAAACCGTTTAGCAGTTGCAATTGCTATGGTTTGTCTTTGCGTAGGTGTTTCAGGTCTTTGCCATTTTTCATCTCTTTTAGCCTGTATGGCAATGGGTGCAGTACTAATTAATACATCTACAAAATATTCCGAGCTGTTTGTTTTAACCGACCGTTTCACACCGCCCTTGTTCTTACTTTTCTTTGTGGTATCGGGTGCGGAATTAAATATAGGAATTCTTCCCTCGGTTGGTGTAATCGGAATTGTTTATATCGTTGTAAGAGTTCTTGGTAAAATGGGAGGAGCATCATTAGGTGCAATTATAAGCAAAGCCTC
>JAZOVB010000088.1:0-2583 GCA_045658425.1 Clostridia bacterium
TAACTCTTTGTTGTTTTATATTTGTAAAAAATACAATATCAGTTCTTTATGAAGAAAAAGATGTAAAGTTAAATATAAATAAAACCATATATTACCTTTTACTGTTCTTTCTTTCCATAATTATTGTTTTTGATTTAATTCCTTACATAATAGGACTAATAGTTATATTTATAGGTATTATTGCAATAGATAGAAAAGCGATAAAAAGTGTTGATTATTCGCTTCTTTTAACTTTTTGTGCATTCTTTGTATTTTCAGGAAACATGGCAAGAATTCCTGCAGTAGATAATACTGTAGGTAATTTGGTGAGGACAAGCCCGTTGCTTATAGGAGTTGCGTCATGTCAGGTAATCAGTAATGTACCAAGCGCAGTGCTCCTTTCAAAATTTACTGGTGATTACGCAAGGCTTCTTGTTGCTGTAAATATAGGTGGTACAGGAACACTTATTGCTTCTCTTGCCAGTCTTATTACATATAGGGAATTTGGAAAATGTATGCCTGAATATATGAATGGCTATTTAAAAAAATTTACCATTTTCAACTTTTGCTTTGTAATAATTTTAACAATAATTATGTATTTTTATATGAAATAAAAAAGGTGGCCGTAGCCACCTTTTTTAATCTTTTGCTTTTATTATGTTATCTTCGTAATTATAACTTGGCATAACTTTTAACTTAAACTTATTTGCGAAATGTTTTTTATCAATAATTTCCTTTATTTTTATATCCTCACAAATACCTGTTCTGATGTATTTATCAAGCACCTTGTAGGAAAAACCTAGATTGTCTTCGTCTGTTTTACCGCACAATCCGTCTGAAGGAACTTTATCAACTAAAACATCAGGCAATCCCAGCTCTCTGCCTATTTCCTTTACTTCTGTAACAGTAAAATTTGCAAGGGGAGAGAAGTCGCCTACACTATCTCCGTATCTTGTGGAATAACCCACCCAATCTTCTGATAAATTACAGGTATTTACAACTCTGCCATTATTGCTTTGTGATATTGCATATAAAGTGGTCATACGCACTCTTGGCGGTATATTTTGTATTGTTTGAGAAGTAATTTCAATTTCCTTTGGAAGATTATTTATAAGTCCATCAACGCAATCCTTGATGTTTACAGTAAAGTGGCAAATATCCAAATGTTTAACAAGTAGATACGCCATATCAATATCGTGTTGTTCGCCGCTTGGCATCAAAACACCAATAACACGCTCTTTTCCCAATGCTTTAACACATAATGCTGCTACAACTGAACTGTCTTTTCCGCCTGAAATACCGATAACTGCATTACAGCCTTTGCCGTTTTGTTCAAAAAAATCGTTTATCCATTTAGTAAGATTATCAATTGCTTTTTTAGCATTAAACATATTTTTCACCTCGCTGTTTGTTGGTTATATTATAATATATTCGTTATAGTTTGTCAAATAATTTAAACTTGTTATTATGGTATTCTTTAAATCTGTATTCTATTCTTTTTATGTTACTTAGGGTTATATTCCATTACAGGAAAACACGCAGAAAAAATTTAGTATTGATAAAATATAAGACTTTCATT
Source organism: Clostridia bacterium (assembly GCA_045658425.1). Lineage (GTDB taxonomy): Bacteria > Bacillota > Clostridia > UMGS1840 > HGM11507 > SIG450. Next base: position 1,559 of record JAZOVB010000088.1, read on the forward strand.
GAAAATACACAAATTTTATGGTAAAATATAAATATAAATCATTTTCGGAGGTGAAAACGATGATTTATTTTGTAGAAGACGATGCCAATATCCGCAAACTTGTATGCTATACCCTTGAAAAAGAGGGTTATGAGGTAAAAGGATGTAGCTTGCCAAGTGAATTTTGGCAAGAGATGAATAGAGAAATCCCACAGCTTATTTTGCTTGATATAATGCTCCCTGAGGAAGATGGACTCTCTATTTTAGGAAAACTTCAGGCAGATGAAAGTACAAAAAATATTCCCGTGATTATGATTACTGCCAAAGGCAGTGAATTTGACAAAGTAACGGGGCTTGATATGGGTGCAGATGATTATATTGCAAAGCCTTTTGGTATGACGGAACTTACAAGCCGTGTTCGTGCAGTTCTCCGAAGATATGAAAAGACCAACAAGGTAAAAGGATATAAAATCGGTGATTTATATGTAAATCCCGAAAAGCACATCATCGAGGTATCGGGTAAAGAAGTTAATCTTTCTTTCAAGGAGTATTCGCTTTTAATGGTGCTACTCGAAGCTGAGGGAAAGGTTGTTTCAAGAGATACATTGCTTACCCGTGTATGGGGAGAATTTTATGACGAGTCAAGAACTCTTGATGTTCACATAAGAAAACTCCGTATGAAACTTGAAACCGCAGGAGAGCTTATTCAAACCGTTAAAAATATAGGTTACAAGCTCGGAGGTAATGAGAATGGTTGATAAAATATTTCGTTCAAACTTCTTTACCTCAATGCTTATCTTGCTTGTGAGCTTTTGCTTAATTTTTGGCGTGTTGTTCAGTTATTTTGTAGCACAGATGTTTACAGAGCTTGAAAGCGAAGCGGGATACATATCCTATGCGCTAAAAAATGACGGTACAGACTTCATAGACAATTTTAATGAAAAAGGCAAAAGAATAACTTGGGTATCAAGCGATGGCACAGTTTTAGCAGATACTGAGGCTGTTGCAGAAGAACTTGAAAATCACGCTGACCGTAAGGAAATTGC
>JAZOVB010000089.1:0-1463 GCA_045658425.1 Clostridia bacterium
ACCGTGGTGATCCTCACGTGCTTTTTTGTTCAGATTCGCCGTCGCAGAAGACGCTGATAAAAAAATCCATTTCCGATTTGATATGCACCCCCAAAGTTAGACACTTTGGAGGTGCATATTTTTATGGCAAAGAAAGGAAACGTTCAAAGAAAGTACTCGCCAGAATTCAAAATATCTGTTATAATGGATATGCGAGAACATCATTTAGCATATCACGAAACAGTAAGAAAGTATTGGTTAACTACAAATCGAACAGACGAATATAACTATATTAACACTGTTAAAAGATGGGAACGTACATATTTGGAAGAAGGAGCCGAGGGTCTAATGAAAGATAAAAGAGGCAGGAATAGTACGTTAAGTGAAAAAAAGAGAGGTCGCCCACCTAAGCTTGATAAGAAAGTCGAGGAAGATTTAATTGCGGAAAATCAACGACTTAAAATGGAGATAGAGTACTTAAAAAAACTCGATGCCTTAGTTCAGAAAAGAATTCAAGAGGAAGGGAAAAAGCGGCGATAGTCGATGAATTAAGGCATAGATATCCTTTAAAAGACTTGTTGCAATTATCAGGCTTGGCTCGTAGTACCTTCTATTACTATATTCAACATCCTATCACAGACAAATATGAGGAAGAGAAACTTGATATTCAAGATATATTTAATGCTAACAAAGGAAGATATGGATACAGAAGAATTTTATCTGTGCTAAAACAAAAAGGATATACAATCAACCATAAAACTGTATTAAAATTAATGAATGAGCTTAATATCAAAGGAAAACAGCGCAAAAACGGAAAATATCATTCATACAAAGGTGAAGTTGGTAAGGTTGCAGATAATCTGCTTAAAAGAGATTTCACAGCAACAAAACCATTTGAAAAACTAACTACTGATGTAACCGAATTTAAAGTATGTGATGATAAAGTATATTTATCACCTGTAATGGATTTATACAACCGAGAAATTGTTTCATACTCAATTTCATTAAGTCCAAACTTATGGCAAATCAGAGAAATGCTTGATGGGTTATTCAAGAAGCTTCCTGCTGATGCAAGACCACTATTTCATTCAGATCAAGGATGGCAATACCAACACGCAGAATATCAACGATTATTATCAGAGCATAATATTACCCAAAGCATGTCGAGAAAAGGCAACTGTATGGATAACGGAGCTATGGAAAACTTCTTCGGTAGACTTAAAGTTGAAATGTTTTATGGTGAAAAATTTGAAAGCGTTAACGCTTTCATTGATGAATTGAAAAAATATATTGATTACTACAACAACGAAAGAATTTCTATAAAACTAAAAGGAATGAGTCCGGTGCAATACCGAACTCATTCACGAGCAAGTTAATATTTAATTTTGTCTAAACTTTGGGGTTCACTTCAAATCTCGTGCTTCTTTTATTTTTGTCCTATACCGTAACAAGTAGGACATTTGGACGCCCAAATATCATCTGTT
>JAZOVB010000090.1:0-3316 GCA_045658425.1 Clostridia bacterium
TAAGCCTTTAAAAATTGTGATTATTCAAGACGAAAGGCATTGGCAATACAAAAGTATGCCAATGCAGACAACGAAGAAGAATCCTATTTTTAAAGACTTAAGGCGGATTTGGTTGACTTTTAAGACACCCTAGGCTTCGGGTAACCCAAAATCAAAGATTTTGGCTAAGTTTATCCATTCTGAAGATTTTTTCCTATCCCCTATAAATTGTTTTTGGGACTGTAAATAAATTTACAGTCCCTTTTTGTTCTATAATAGTTCTTTTATAATTTCTTCTCTTGATTTTGCAGTAAGCATAAAGGGAGGAATATCAAAAACAGTTTTACATCCCGACTGGCCCTCAAGGTTTAGCTTATAAGCTGCTCTTGCAAAAGCAACCAGTATACTGGAAGTAAATTCGGGATTAGAGTCCAGCTTAAGGCTATATTCAACGGTATGGGTATTTTCACCCTCAAATCCTGTTTTACCGCTTCTTATAACTACACCGCCGTGAGGCATACCTTTATGCTGAGTATCCAGTTCTTCCTGAGAAATAAAATGAACAACGGTATCATAATCAGCAAAATAATTAGGCATAGTTTTTATTTCAAACTCGATTTTCTCCTTATCTGCTCCATCTTCCAAAACCACAAAACACTCTCTGAAATGCTTTTGCGAGGTGGAAAGCTCGGGATTTGTTCCTCTTCTCACTTCCTCGAGTGCGGCATTTATGGGAATTGTATATTGTTTTGCATCAGCTACTCCGTCAATTCGTCTTATTGCATCCGAATGTCCCTGACTTATCCCCTTACCCCAGAAGGTATAGGTATTTCCGCAAGGTAAAATTGCCTCACCATAAAGACGGTTAAGAGAAAACATCCCCGGGTCCCAGCCAACTGAAATTATACTTATTTTACCACCCTCTTTTGAGGCTTTATCAGTATTTTCATAATGCTCGGGAATTTTCGCATGGGTATCGAAGCTATCCACTACATTGAAGTATTTTGCAAATTCAGGAGTTTGCTCCGGCAAGTCGGTAGCACTTCCTCCGCAAAGAATCAACACATCAATTTCGTCCTTATATTTTAAAATTTCATCAATATGTTTAATCGAAGCAGTTTCAGAATATATTTTTACACTTTCGGGATTTCTTCTTGAGAAAACATATTTAAGCTCAGTATCAGGATTGTTTGCAATAGCGTTATCAACACCTCTGCCAAGATTTCCATAACCAAGTATTCCTATTCTTATCATAGTATCATATCCTTTTTTAAAATTTACGAATTATTATAACACGAAAAAACAAAATCAGTCAAGTGGATTTATATGTATTATTTCCTGTTTATTTTCATAAATATTAAGGGGTGATTATATGCTTAATATTATTTTTTCTTTTATGATTATTTTATCTGTTTTATATGCAGTATCTACTGGAAACGCTGACAAGGTGACTGAAACGGCAATTATTTCGGTTAAGGATACACTTTCCCTGACAGTTACAATACTTTCCTCAATGTGTGTTTTTAATTCTATGATGAGGGTTTTAAACAAAGCGGGAATTACCGATAAGCTGTCAAGGGCATTAAAAAAGCCATTAGGTATTCTGTTTAATAAAAAAGAGGATGAGGATGCTTTCGGGGTTATGAGTATGAATATTGCCGCTAATATTTTAGGACTTGGAAATGCAGCAACCCCCTTTGGATTAAAGACCATGGAAAAGCTTAAGAAAAATCATATAAGGGCAACAAACTCAATGTGTCTTTTTGCGGTAATGAACACAGCCTCCCTGCAGCTTATCCCCTCCACAATCCTCGCCTTAAGAATTTCGGCAAACTCCCTTAATCCTTACATAATAATTATTCCTGTATGGATATGCAGTCTGACCGGATTGATTACAGGAATTACACTTTCAAAGATATATGAAAGGAGAAATTAAATGAAGTTTATTGAAGGCATATCAAAGCTTATAATTCCTTTGATGTTTATAATTACAATTATAACAGGACTTATTAAAAGAGTTAATATTTATGAAGCCTTTTGTGACGGAACAAAGGAAAGTCTTAAGACAGTCTTTAATATTTTTCCCAATATTGCGGCTATTATGATAGCAATAGGACTATTCAGAGCCTCGGGACTTACGGATTTTATGACAGGTCTTCTATCCCCTTTACTGTTAAAGCTTAATATTCCGCCCGAAATAATACCTCTTGCAGTTTTAAAGCCTATGTCGGGAAGCGGAAGTCTTGCAATTCTTAATGATATATTAAATGTATGCGGTGCAGATTCCAAAGCAGGACTTATTGCTTCGGTCATTGCAGGGTCTACCGAAACTACATTTTATACGGTTGCTGTATATTTCGGTTCGGTTGGAATAAAAGACACAAGACATACTGTAACCTGTGCGCTTATTGCTGATTTTGTATGTATGATTACAGGGATTATTATTACAAATCTTATGTTCTTTTAAATTATAGTTGATATTAGATGTGAAGATAGTATATAATTAAAGAAAAAACAAAACACGGTGAAAAACATGATAAAAAAGAATGATAAAAACACAAAGGGGAAAATAATCAATGCCGCCTGGGATTTATTCTATGAACAGGGCTACGAATATACTACTGTTGAAGAAATAATAGAAAAATCAGGCACTTCCAAAGGCTCATTCTACCATTATTTTGAGGGAAAGGATGCACTTTTAGGCTCACTTTCTTATATATTTGACGAAGAATACGAAAAGCTTCAGAAGACTATGCCGGAAAATATGACATCCTTTGAAACCCTTTTATATCTTAATCGGGAGCTTTTTAAAATTATCGAGGACAGAATTGATATAGAGCTTCTTACAAGACTTTATTCAACTCAGCTTATTACAAAGGGCGAAAAGCATCTGCTTGATAATAAAAGATTATATTACAAGCTTTTAAAGAAAATTGCAGCCGAAGGACAAAAAAGCGGTGAGTTTACCGATACTCTTACCGCTAATGAAATAGTCAGATTATATGCAATGAGCGAAAGAGCTCTTATATACGACTGGTGTTTATGTGGCGGGGAATATTCCCTGTTATCCTACGCTAAGACAGTTATGCCAATGTATTTATCGGGAATAAAAAAGGAATTTTAAAAAAGGAGATGTTAAAAAACTCCAGACCACCAAAAGCAAGGTATATCAATAGTTCAGAAAAGATATTTTTTTAAAAAACTATTAAAAAGGTAAAGATTTTTTCAAAATCTTTGTAATTTATGCTTTTGGTTATGAACGAATTTAGCCACTCGCTGTATCAGGGGTGGCTTAATAGACAGCCAAAACCGTTTCAAGATAACAAATTTTTGATAT
>JAZOVB010000091.1:0-20037 GCA_045658425.1 Clostridia bacterium
ATTGCGCAGATTTAAAAGACAGTGCGCAAGAGCAGGAGTGTTAACTGAAATCAAAAAGAGAGAACACTACGTTAAGCCAAGTGTAAAAAGAAAGAAAAAATCCGAAGCTGCAAGAAAAAGAAAGTTTAAATAATTGCAGTTGTTTTGAGTTGTTTTTATAAAACAAAAATTGATTTTTAACACCCCGGAATTTTCCGGGGTGTTTTTTTGCATTTTATTTGTTGTTATTTTTTTAAATTTTTCCCACATAAATGTTCTATCGGGCAGGTAGTGCATTTTGGTTTTCTTGAATCACAAACCGCTCTGCCGTGGAAAACTAACTGATGGCAAAATACTGCACGGTCCTTTTTGGGAATTATTTTTGCAAGGTCAAGTTCTACTTTGTATGGGTCGTCAAATTTTGTAAACCCCATTCTTTTTGCGAGTCTTTTTGCATGTGTGTCTATAACAAGATGCGGGTCATCAAAAGCATCGCCCAAAACTACCCCTGCTGTTTTTCTCCCCACACCTGCAAGGGCGGTTAGTTTTTCAAAACTGTCTGGTACTTCGCCACCGTGTTCAGATACTATTTTTTTGGCACACAATATAATGTTTTTAGCCTTGTTTCTAAAAAAACCTGTTGACTTTATATCTTCACACAGCTCTTCGTAATCTGCATTTGCAAAGGCATTTATATCAGGATATTTTTTATACAGGTCAACAGTTACCTGATTAACCCTTTTATCAGTACATTGTGCAGCAAGTATGGTTGATATAAGAAGTTCGTGAGGTTTCCGGTAATTTAGTGAGCAAACAGCATCGTGATACACAATGTCGAAAATTTCCTTTATTTTTATATATCTTTCCTTTTTTGTCATTGTCTATACCTCATAATCTCTTTTTGTATATTATATTAAAAAGTTGTTTTTTTGTCAATTAAACTGTTGCAAAGAGTTGTAAAATGTGGTATAATGCAATAAAATGTACTAAAAGAGAAGGGGAAAAATATGGTTTTTACAGAAAAGATTTTAAAGGTTGATCCCGAGTTGGCGGCAGCTGTTGAAAAAGAAGTTGCAAGACAGAGGGGAAATATAGAACTTATAGCTTCCGAAAACTTTGTTTCTGAGGCTGTTTTAGAAGCGGTAGGAACACCGCTTACCAATAAATATGCTGAAGGGTATCCCGGTAAAAGATATTATGGCGGATGTGAATGTGTTGATATAGCTGAAGACTTGGCAAGAGAGAGAGCTAAACAGTTGTTTGGTTGCGACCATGTTAATGTTCAGCCTCATTGTGGTGCAGCTGCAAATACAGCTGTTTATTTTGCAATGTTAAATCCCGGTGATACTATTTTAGGTATGAACCTTGCTCATGGCGGTCATCTTTCTCACGGCAGCCCTGTTAATATAAGCGGTAAGTATTTCAATGTTATTCCTTACGGTATTGATGATGATACTCACAGAATAAACTACGAAGAAGTAAGAAGACTTGCACTTGAACATAAGCCTAAAATGATTGTGTGCGGAGCGAGTGCATATCCAAGAATTATTGACTTTGCTAAATTTTCTGAAATAGCAAAAGAAGTTGGTGCGTACCTAATGGTTGATATTGCACACATTGCAGGTTTGGTTGTAGCAGGGCTTCATCCGAATCCGGTGCCGTATGCTGACTTTGTTACCACTACCACTCATAAGACCCTAAGAGGACCAAGAGGTGGTATGATTATGTGCAAAGAAGAGTATGCCAAAGCTATTGATAAGGCTGTTTTCCCAGGACTTCAGGGAGGACCTTTAATGCATGTTATCGCAGGTAAAGCGGTATGCTTTAAGGAAGCTTTATCAGATGAATTCAAGGCATATCAGACTCAGGTTGTTAAAAATGCAAAAGCTCTTGCAGAAGGATTGGTTAACCAAGGCTTTGACCTTGTATCAGGGGGAACTGACAATCACCTTATGTTAGTTGATTTAAGAAAGTTCAATATTACAGGCAAAGAAGCTGAAAAGAGACTTGATGAAGTTAATATTACCGTTAATAAAAATGCAATACCTAATGACCCTGAAAGTCCGTTTGTAACAAGCGGTATAAGAATAGGAACACCTGCATCAACTTCCAGAGGCTTTAAGGAAGAAGATATGGCGGTTATTGCAAAACTTATAGCTATGACTCTTGGTGCTGATTTTGAAGCAAAGAAAGAAGAAATAAAGGCTGAGGTTAAAAGACTTACAGATAAATATCCTTTATATGCATAATATGAAAAATCGCCGTCAGTAGCTGACGGCGATAATAATATAAGGAGGTGCAAAAAATGAAACCCCTTGCAGACAGAATAAGACCTGAAAAAATAGATGAAGTTTTCGGGCAGGAGCATCTTATCGGGGAAGGTAAAATTCTCAGAAATATAATAGAAACCGGGAATATACCGAATATGATTTTCTACGGTCCTCCCGGCACGGGTAAAACAACCATCGCAAATATTCTTGCCAAGGTTTCCAATAAGAAGTTGTATAAGCTTAATGCAACCAATGCATCTGTGTCAGATATCAAAGATATAATAAGCGATCTTGACGGATTTGATACAATGGGGGGCGTCTTACTGTACCTTGATGAAATACAGAATTTTAATAAGAAACAACAACAATCCCTTTTATCCTTTATTGAGGATGGAAGTATTACTTTAATTGCATCTACAACGGAAAATCCTTATTTTTATGTTTATAATGCAATTTTATCCCGTTCATCGGTATTTGAATTTAAAAGCTTAAGTTCTTCGGATATTATAAAGGCGGTAAAAAGAGCAATAGCTATTCTGAATGAAGAAAGGGAATTGTCTTTTTCGGATGAAGCAATAATGCATATAGCCGAAGTGAGTGGCGGTGATGTTCGCTCTGCTGTAAATATGGTTGAACTGTTGGCGTTTTCCAAAATGGATGAAAGTGAAATTTCGCTTACCGATGTTGAAAATGCTGTATTTAAAAAATCCTTAAGATTTGATAAATCAGATGATAATCATTATGATATTTTAAGTGCCTTTCAGAAATCAATAAGAGGAAGTGACCCTGATGCGGCACTTCACTATCTTGCAAGATTGCTGGAGGGGGGAGACATTAAATCACCTATAAGAAGACTTCTGGTTATTGCAAGTGAGGATATAGGACTTGCCTATCCTCAGGCGGCAAGTATTGTAAATGCTCTTTGTAATTCTGCCTTGATGCTTGGCCTTCCTGAAGCAAGAATTCCTCTTGCGGAAGCGGTAATTCTTCTTGCTACCTCTCCAAAATCAAATTCGGCAATATGTGCCATTGATGCGGCTATATCGGATATAAAAAATAAAGATTGCGGAGATATACCAATAAATCTGAAAGATGCTCATTATTCAGGCGCATCAAAACTTGGAAGAGGACTGACTTATAAGTATCCTCATTCATACCCTAACAGCTTTGTTGAGCAACAGTATTTACCTGATAATATTAAAAATGCAGAATATTATGTGTACGGAGATAATAAATTTGAAAAGGGTATTGAGGAATATTGGAAAAAAATCAAAGGTAAAAAATGATTATTGGAAGTGTAGATTATGCGAAAATTATTAATTGTTCTTATAATTCTTTCGGTTATGATATCGATTCCCGTATTTGCAGAAAAAATCGAAGGAATTTGTAATGAAAATATCAACTGGGTTCTTGATGAAAATGGTGTGTTGACTATTTCAGGTACCGGTGATATACCGGGGGTAAACGGTAGCATCTGGCAGGAATATAAAGACGAAATAACTTCGGTAATAATAAACGAGGGTATAACGGGAATTGGAAGTAATGCATTTTATAAATGTATGAATATAACCAATGTAAATCTTCCTGAAGGGCTTTTGTTTATAGGAGCTGGTGCTTTTTATGATTGCCGTAAACTGACAAGTGTGAAAATTCCTGACAGTGTTACTGAAATCGGTGACTTTGCTTTCAGAGGATGCGAAAAACTTTATGGAATAAGCTTACCAAAGGAGTTAAAAAGAATTCCTGAATATCTTGTTGCAGATTGTATCGCACTTCAGGAAATAACTATTCCGGAAACTGTGGAATCAATCGGGGAGGGAGCTTTTGTAAATTGTAAAAAGCTTGAGGAAATAGTAATCCCTGAAAACGTTACTGAATTAGGAGAGAGTGTTTTCGGAGGCTGTAGTCTTTTAAGTAATGTGGTAATCCCTGATGGGATAACAGTTCTTCCAATGTCAACATTCAGAGAATGTTCAAAACTTAAAACAGTCGTTTTACCTGAAAGTATAGAGCGGATTTCGGAATATTCATTTATGGATTGTATATCCCTTATTTCTATAAACATACCTTCGCTCGTTGATGGAATTCCATTTGCAGCTTTTAGCGGATGTGCAATGCTTAAGAATATTTATCTTTCTGAAAATATTGGCTATATAGATGAAAATGCTTTTCTGGGATGCTCGTCTCTTGCGACAATTAATATACCCGAAAAGGTTAACTATATAGGTCCTCATGCATTCAGAAATTGCAGTTCACTTACAAGTCTTGAGTTTTCTGATAATATTACATATATAGGCGAATATGCCCTTTATAATTGTAATTCGCTTGAAACTTTGCATCTTCCGGCAATGCTTGAAAATATAGATACATTTACATTTTATAAATGCAGTTCTCTGAAAACAGTTATTCTTCCCGATAGAGTGAAAGAAATAAAAGATGCTGCTTTTTATGGATGCACATTATTGAATGATATTTCATTGCCGAATTCTTTGGAGAAAATGGGGGAAGCTGTTTTTTATAATTGTACCAATCTGGAAAAAATCAATTTACCGATTAATTTAAAAGTTATTGGTCAACAAACCTTCAGAGGATGCTCAAAGCTTTCTGAAATTGCGGTTCCTGCTTCAATGAGTGAGCTTAGTGTGGGCCTTTTTTACGACTGCATAAATTTAGATAATATTATACTGCCGAGTTCGCTGACCAAAATAAATGATTATGTGTTTTATAATTGCAATTCTTTGAAAAATGTAACCTTTGAGGGAACTGAATGGAAATGGTCTTTGATTGAAATCGGAGAACAAAACAAGCCTCTTTTAAATTCTCAGATAAACTTTTTGAAAACATTACCTGAAATTATTTCTTATACCAAGGCTTTTGAAGGCCCCTACACATATACGGACGACAATGGTGAAGAGAAAGTGTCTGCTTCGGGAATAGCCTTTGCAAGAGTGAATACTGATTACAAAGGACTTGTTCTTAAAGAATATGGAATGTTGTTTTCAAAGTATGAACTTTCAAATGAATATTTCAAAATCGGTTCTTCCAATGTGATAAAAGCTAAAGCCATAAACCCTTGCGGAGAATCAGGAGCATACGGAATTTTGTTTTACGGTTCCGGAATTCACTATGGCGTAACATATTATTCTTTACCTTATGCAATTTATGAAGATGCGGAAGAAAATGAGATGATTATATATGGAGAAAGTATAATAGAATTTACTCCGTTTGAAGTATAAAATGTTAATATTAAAATACGGTTTTTTTCTTAGGGAAAAAGACTGTATTTTTTTTAATTTTCCTCTTGTTAAACTTGAAAAAAAGTGGTAGAATAAATATAATGTGAAATTATGCATAAAGGAATGATAAAAATGAAAGAAAAATTTTATATCACAACGGCTATTGCTTATGCTTCAAGAAAGCCTCATATTGGTAATACCTATGAAATTGTATTGTCTGATGCCATAGCAAGATTTAAGAAAATGTTAGGCTATGATGTGTATTTTTTAACAGGTACCGATGAGCATGGTCAGAAAATCCAATTGGAAGCTGAAAAACAGGGGATTAATCCTCAGGAATATGTTGATAATGTTGCAGCAGAAATCAAGTCTATCTGGGATTTGATGAATACTACCTATGACCAGTTTATAAGAACTACAAATCCTAAACATAAAGAAACTGTTCAGAAGATATTTAAAAAACTTTATGATAAAGGGGATATTTATAAAGGCGAATACGAAGGTCATTATTGTACCCCATGTGAATCCTTCTTTACAAAGACTCAGCTTGTAGACGGTAAATGTCCCGACTGTGGCAGAGAAGTTACTCTTACAAAAGAGGAAGCGTATTTCTTTAAAATGAGTAAATATGCTGACAGACTTATCGAATATATTGAAAATCATCCTGATTTTATTGTGCCTGAATCAAGAAAAAAAGAAATGGTTAATAATTTCCTGAAAGCAGGTCTTCAGGATTTGTGCGTATCCCGTACTTCATTCAGTTGGGGAGTTCCTGTTACCTTCGATGAGGGGCACGTGATTTATGTATGGATTGATGCTCCTTCAAACTATATAACCGCTCTTGGTTATGACCCTGAAAATCCATCTGAATTATTTAATAAGAACTGGCCCTGTGATGTTCATGTTATCGGTAAGGATATTTTAAGATTTCATACAATTTACTGGCCTATTATGCTTATGGCTCTTGATTTACCGATGCCAAAGCAGATTTTCGGTCATCCATGGCTTTTATCAGGTGAAGATAAAATGAGTAAGTCAAAAGGTAACGTTATGTATGCTGATGACTTGGTTCGTCATTTCGGAGTAGACGGCGTAAGATTTTATTTATTATCCGAAATGCCTTATGCACAGGATGGAACAATAAGCTATGATAATATAATCGCAAGATATAATTCAGAACTTGCAAATACTTTGGGTAACCTTGTTAATCGTTCGGTAGCTATGGTTAATAAATATTTTGGCGGGGTGGTTACAAAGAGTGACTACGAAGATGAATATTCCAAAGATTTAAAAGTAACTGCTATGAATACCATTAAAGCTGTTACGGAAAAAATGAATGAATTTAAAGTAAGTGATGCTTTAGCTGAAATATTTAATCTGTTGAGAAGAAGTAATAAATATATTGATGAAACCACACCATGGGTACTTGCCAAATCTGAGGATGATAAGGAAAAGCTTAATGCGTGTCTTTATAATTTGATTGAAACAATAAGAATTTCTGCAGTGCTTCTGTCAGCATTTCTTCCTGAAACTGCTGGAAATATCTTAGCACAGATTGATGTTAAAGAAGCAACCTATGAAAGTGTTTTGAATTTTGGGGCCATTGAAAGCGGTCATAAGGTAAGTGAAGGTTCACCGTTATTTGCAAGAATAGATGAAGCTAAAAAACTTGAAGAAATTCAGGCTGAAATTGAAGCGAATACTGTAAAAGCACCCGAATTCAAGCCTGAAATAGAATTTTCTGATTTTGAAAAGCTTGACCTGAGAGTTGCAAAGGTTATTAATTGCGAAAAGGTGGAAAAGGCTGATAAGCTTTTGAAGTTTACCCTTGATGTAGCGGGAACAACAAGAACAATCGTTTCAGGTATTGCAAAATATTATAAACCTGAAGAATTAATAGGTAAAAATGTTGTTATAATCGCAAATCTTAAACCTGTTAAACTAAGAGGTATTATGTCCGAAGGTATGATTTTATCTTCCGATGATAACGGACAGATAAAGATTGTTGAAATTGACTCTTCGGTTAATTCAGGAGCAGTTATATGTTAAAGTACTTTGACTCACACGCTCATTACATTGATGAACGGTTTTCTACTGACCGGGATAATCTTTTACTTTCTCTGAAAAACGAGGGAAATGTTGATTATATTATGAATGTTGGCTATGATATTGAATCATCAAAGCAGGTGATTGAGCTTAGCAATAAGTTTGACTTTTGTTATTCTGTTATAGGTGTTCATCCTCACGATGCGGATGGAGTAACTCTTAAAGATTATGATATTTTAAGGAGTTTAAGTCAGAATAAAAAGGTTGTGGCTATCGGGGAAACAGGCCTGGATTATCACTATGATAATTCTGACCGTGAAAAACAAAAAGAAGAATTTGTCAATCACCTTGATTTGGCAAAAGAGCTTAAGCTTCCCGTTGTAATTCATTCAAGAGAAGCCACTAAGGATACTTTGGATATAATACTGTCAAAAGAAAATTACGGGGTGTTTCATTGTTTTTCAGGAAGTGTGGAAACTGCTGAAATAGTTCTCAATAAAGGCTATTTTATTTCTTTCTCGGGAACAGTGACATATAAAAATGCCAATAATCTTAAGGAAGTTGCAAAATATGTGCCGGAGGATAGATTTTTAATTGAAACAGATTGTCCGTATCTTGCGCCTGTTCCTGTAAGAGGTGAAAGAAATACCTCGTTTAATCTTAAATATATTGTGGAAGAAATTGCGGCTCTAAGAGGGGATACGCCTGAACATATTGCCCGTTTAAGTTTAGAGAATGCAAAACGTTTATTTGGAGTATAAAATGCTTACCGAAAGACTTTTGAAAGTAAAAAATCTTGTGGAAAAATCAAATACAGTATTAGATGTGGGAACTGACCATGGTTATGTTCCCATATCTTTAATAACCGAAAAAAGAGCCGAAAAGGTAATTGCCGCAGATATAAATGAAGGCCCTTTAAAAAATGCGGATAAAAATATCCGACTTGCAGGACTATCTGAGTTTATTGAGTTAAGACTTGGAAGCGGTCTTGTACCTGTGCAAAAAGGTGAAGCGGATACTGTTATTATTGCAGGTATGGGCGGAATACTTATAGCAGATATATTAAAAGAAAGCTACCAAAAAGTAATAGATGTTAAAAGGCTTATTCTCCAGCCAATGTATTCACAGGAGATTTTAAGAAAATATCTTATTGAAAACGGCTTTGAAATCATAAAAGAATACCTGGTTAAGGAGAATGAAAAAATCTATAATATCATTGACGCTAAACCGGGAAAAGAGAAAAGAAGTTACGATGAAGAAAGCTTTTTAAAATTCGGACATCCCGAAATTATTGACCGTGACGAAACTTATTATCATTATATTGAAAAACGAAAAAATCACGCAGTCAAGCTGTATGAGAGCTTAAAAAAAGCAAAGCAACCGAAAGAGGATGAAATGGAATCGGTAAGACAACTGATTGAGGATTTGGAGAAATATTATGCTTAAACTTAAGGAAATAAGAGAAATTATAGAAGGGAATATGCCCCTGTCGATTCAGGAAAACTGGGATAATTCTGGATTGATAGTCGGAAATGAAGATGCTGTGATAAGCAAAGTCTTGATTTCCCTTGATGTTACTGATTGTGTTATAGACGAGGCTGTAAATACAGGTGCTAATCTTATTATTTCCCATCATCCTCTGATTTTTGACGGAATAAAAAATATAGATTACAGTACCCCTCTTGGAAATCGTATAAGAAAACTTATAAAAAACGATATAAATGTGCTTTCCTATCATACCAATTTTGATAAGGTGAGTGGAGGAACAACAGACACGATTTGCAGACTTCTTAACCTTAAAAATGTTACAAATATTTCCTCAGAAGAATTTTCCTTTTGTAAAATAGGCGAAGTTTCTTCTGTGCCACTTAAAGAATTTATTTCTTTTTTAAAAAACAGTCTTAACCTTGGAAATATAAAATATGTAGGTTGCGATAATAAGCTTATAAATAAGGTTGCTGTTGTATCGGGCGCAGGAAGTGAGTTTTACAAGGATGCTTATGACTTTGGCGCAGATGTTTTTGTTACCTCGGAGGTTAAACATCATATTGCAATAGACTGTATGGAGCTGGGAATGGCAATTATTGATGCAGGTCATTTTGAAACTGAAAAACCTGCAATGGAAAGTTTATATAAACTTCTTCAAGATAAGATAGAAGTTTTTTTGACTAAAGAATATAACGAACTTTTTAAATATATGTAGGAGAAACAATGTTAGCAGAATTTACTAAATTAAAAAAAGAGATATTATCTCAGAAATTTAATAAACTAAATGATATACAAAGACAGGTTGCGTTTACCGTTAACGGTCCTATTCTGATTTTAGCAGGTGCGGGAAGCGGGAAAACAACTACAATAACAAACCGTATAAGTTATATGATAAGATTTGGCGATAGCTATCATACAGAGTATCTTCCTCATAATCTTACCCCCGAGCTTATGGAAAGGTTAAGAGCTAAAAAGCTTGATTTTTATACTGAAAACCTGCTTACCTGTAATCCTGTTGATCCTTATAATATTTTAGCTATTACCTTTACCAATAAAGCGGCTGGGGAAATGAAGGAGCGTATTAAAAGCCTTGTTGGTAATATAGCCGATAATATGTGGATATGTACCTTCCATTCAGCCTGTGTTAAAATATTAAGGCAGGATATAGATAAACTGGGATTTGATAAAAGTTTTGCTATCTATGATGCAATGGATGCAAAAACCCTTGTAAAAGATTGTATGGAAGAACTTGGCATTGATGATAAGGTTGTTTCTCATAAGGTGTTTATATCCCGCATATCATATTTTAAAGATAAATTTATTTCTTGTGAGGATGCACATAACTATCTTGATGGTGATCATATATCAGGTATGATTGAAAAGGTTTATAAGCTTTATCAGGAGAAATTGAAAAAATTCAATGCCCTTGATTTTGACGATTTGCTGTTTCAGACAGTTCGCCTTTTAAAAGAGCATAAAGATGTCCTTGAAAAATGGCAGAACAGATTTAAATACATAGTGGTTGATGAGTATCAGGATACGTCGAAAATACAGTATATGCTAATATCACTTTTAGGAGCAAAAAGTCAGAATGTCTGTGTGGTAGGTGATGATGACCAGAGTATATATAAATTCAGAGGAGCAGATATATCAAATATTTTGTCCTTTGAAAAGCAGTTTAAAAATGCAACGGTAATTAAACTTGAACAAAATTACCGTTCTACACAAACTATTTTAAACGGTGCTAATGCCGTAATTGCAAATAATACCAATCGTAAATCAAAAAAACTCTGGACGGATAACGGTGAAGGAAGTAAAATAAAACTTTTGAATCCCGAAACAGAAAGGGATGAAGCGGAAAAAATAGGTAAGCTAATAGAGAAATATGTGGCTGACGGACATCGATACAGTGATGTTGCTGTTTTATACAGAATGAATGCACAGTCCCGTGCCATAGAAGAATATTTTTTAAGAAACGCAATTCCTCATCGTGTTGTGGGCGGTTTAAGATTCTTTGACCGTAAGGAAATAAAAGATGTTATTGCCTATATGAGAATTGGTTTTAACAGTAAAGATGACATAAGCTTTAAAAGAGTGATAAACGAACCTAAACGCGGTATAGGTAAAACTGCCATAAACCGTTTAACCGAAATAGCAAACAAGGAAAATATATCCTTATTTGAAGTGTGTGAAAAAATTGAAATATATGATGAACTTTCGAGATACCATAAAGTATTAAGAGAATTTGTTAAACTTATCTATGATTTCCGAGTGGAAATTGAAGATATTGAAGCTTATGCTGAAATTGTAATAAACGGGTCAGGATATCTTGATATGCTTAATCGTGATGACAGTATCGAATCCCGTACAAGAGCTGAAAACGTAAAAGAACTTCTTTCTATGGTCAAGGACTTTAAAGAACACGAAGAGGATTCTTCTGTAGGCTCATTTTTGGAGAATATGGCTCTTTTATCGGATATTGATAATTATGACAATGAGGAAGATGCCGTAGTTTTAATGAGTATGCATGCTGCTAAAGGTCTTGAGTTTGATATGGTGTTTATAGCAGGTGTTGAAGAAGGAATATTCCCGTCTGCACGTTCTATGGGAGAAAAAGAGGAACTTGAAGAGGAACGCAGACTTATGTATGTGGCTATTACCCGTGCTAAGAAAGAGCTTTACATTACGGTTACGGGAAGACGCACCTTGTTTGGTAATACTATGTATTCCAGACCCTCAAGGTTTATAGCGGAAATCCCCCCAAATCTTGTAAAAACAGAGGAAGTAAAAAAACAGCCTGTTACTGAAAATTACAGCTTTGTGCCGTCTTTTACAGTAAATGCATCAAGTTATACTGTTAGTGCTGAGGTTAAACCTTTTGAACTTACCTATGAGGAAGGGGACAGAGTTAACCATAAAAAATTCGGTAACGGTACTGTAACTGGTATACTTAAGCTTGGTGCAGATTATAAGGTTACAATTCTCTTTGACAGCGGAGAAGAAAAAAATCTTATGGCTACCTTTGCGAAGCTTACAAAAATCTAAGGAGAAATAATATGACGGATGAATTAATAAAAAGAATAAATTTCCTTTCTAAGAAGTCCAAAACAGAAGGACTTACCGAAGAAGAAAAAGCCGAACAGGATGGATTGAGAAAGGAATATATAAGACAATTCAGACAGGGGATGCTTAATACTCTGGATAATGTCTATGTAATGGATAAGGACGGAAATAAGAAGAAAATCGAAAAGAAAAAATAATTTTCACGAATTATGAAAAAATATTGACATTAAAGACTATAAGTAATATAATAATCTCATTAAGCAAGTTTAGTATTTTTAAACTTTTCCGAAAAAAGAAAAGGGGATTTTTATGAGTATCGGAGGAAAGCTCAAGGCACTCAGAATTAAAAGCAATCTGACTCAGGAAGAGTTAGGGGAGAAATGTGACCTGACAAAAGGGTTTATATCCCAGATTGAAAGGGATCTTGCATCACCGTCTATTGCAACACTTAATGATATTCTGGTAAGTCTTGGGACTAATCTAAAAGAATTTTTTGAAGACTGGGAGTGATTGGATTGTCAAACCACTTAATTGAATTTAAAAATGTATATAAGCAGTTTGATACAACAGAAGCATTGAATGATATTAATTTATATATAGATTCCAATGAATTTCTTACATTACTTGGACCTTCTGGGTGTGGTAAGTCTACATTGCTGCGTTTGATTGCAGGGTTTGAAGAACCTACGGAGGGCTCTATTCTCTTTGAGGGGAAAGATTTGATAAGTATCCCTCCATATAAAAGACCTATCAATACGGTTTTTCAAAAATATGCACTTTTTCCGCATATGGATGTTTATGAAAATATAGCCTTTGGTCTTAAAATAAAGAAGATGGATAAAAAGGAAATAGATAAAAAGGTTATGAGGGTTCTGGAGCTTGTTAACCTTAAAAGTTTCCGTGATCGAAGTGTTGATTCCTTAAGTGGCGGTCAGCAGCAAAGAATTGCTATTGCCCGTGCCATTGTAAATGAACCGTCGGTTCTTTTGCTGGACGAGCCTTTGGCGGCTCTTGATTTAAAATTAAGACAGGGTATGCAGATTGAACTTAAAAATATGCAAAAAGAGCTTGGAATTACTTTCGTATATGTTACTCATGACCAGGAGGAAGCTCTTACAATGTCTGATACCATTGTTGTTATGAAGGAAGGTAAAATACAGCAGATTGGTACACCTGTAGATATATATAATGAGCCTAAAAATGCCTATGTGGCAAACTTTATTGGCGAAAGTAATATAATAGACGGAATAATGAACGAAGATTTTTCAGTAACCTTTTTAGGAAGAACTTTTGAATGTGTTGATAAAGGTTTTGAAATAAATGAGCCTGTTGATGTTGTTATCCGTCCTGAGGATATTATTATTTCGGATGAAAATCCTGATATCTTAAACGGTATAGTTGAATCCGTAACCTTTAAAGGTGTTCACTATGAAATGATAGTGAACACGGGAGAATTCAAATGGATTGTTCACAATACTCTTATGCGTCCTGAGGGAAGCCGCGTGGGAATAAGTGTAAAACCTTTTGATATTCATATTATGAAAAAATAAGTGCTTTTTGTACGCGGAGGAATGGGAATTGTTCAAAAAATATTTGGTGTATCCGCATCTTTTATGGATGTTGATATTTGTTCTTGTGCCGATACTTCTGGTGCTTGTATACAGTTTTGAAGCAGCGGGAATAAACGGTGAAATGATATTTTCTCTGGAAAATTATCAGAAACTTGTTGATGCAAATTATCTTAATATATTTTTAAGATCAGTTTATCTTGCGGTTATAAGCTCGATAATATGTGTGGCATTGGGATATCCGATTTCTATGATCCTTGCCAATCGTGAAAAAAGAACTGGGAAAAGCGGACTTGTGTGGATATTTATTCTTCCAATGTGGATGAATATGCTTTTAAGAACATATTCGTGGCTTACAATTCTTGAGAAAAACGGAATTCTTAACAATTTGCTTGAAATGCTGAATTTACCTGCCGTGAATATACTTTATACTTCAGGTGCCGTTGTTCTCGGTATGGTTTATAACTTTCTGCCCTTTATGATTCTTCCGATTTATTCGGTGCTGATTAAGATAGATAACAGTATTATCGAAGCGGCGGAAGATCTTGGCGCCAATTCTTTCACTGTATTTCGTAAGGTAACTCTGCCGCTTAGTATCCCGGGGGTAGTTTCGGGAATAACAATGGTGTTTTTACCTGCAGTTACCACTTTTATAATTTCAAAGCTTTTGGGCGGCGGTCATTATATGCTTATCGGTAACCTTATCGAAAATCAGTTCCTGGTTGCAGATAATTGGAACTTCGGTTCTGCAATTTCAATTTTAATGATGGTACTTATTCTTATGTCAATGGCAATAATGAATGTTTTTGACAAAGATGCCTCCACCGAGAAAAAAGGAGGTAAAAGACAGTGAGTAAAAAAAGTAAAAATATAATAAGAAGCTTTTTTGAATCCACCTATTTGTTTATAATATTTCTGTTTTTATATTTGCCTGTTGTGGTGCTTATGGTTTATTCCTTTAATGCATCAAAATCAAGAGGCTCCTGGGGTGGCTTTTCATTAAAGTGGTATGCAGAATTATTCAGCGATTCTGCGTTGTTGTCGGCATTTTATTATACTGTTATAATTGCAGTGATTTCATCACTGGCTGCCTGTATAATAGGTACTGCAGCATCCTTTGGAATAAATGCATTCAGAAAAAAATCGGTACGTGCGATGATTAATACCGTTACCAATATCCCGGTAGTAAGTCCCGATATTGTAACAGGCGTTGCACTTATGATTTTGTTTGTAGCAGTAAAAATCCCAAGAGGGTTTACAACAATGCTGTTATCTCACATTACCTTTAATATACCCTATGTTATATTATCCGTAATGCCTAAAATCGGTCAGCTTGATAAAAATATTTACGAGGCTGCCCTTGACCTTGGAGCAAAACCATTTTTTGCTTTCAGAAAAGTCATTATCCCTCAGATTATGCCGGGGATAATAAACGGTTTGCTTCTTTCTTTTACAATGTCTATTGATGACTTTATCATAAGTTTTTTCACAACCGGAAACGGTGTGTCAAACTTATCGATATATGTGTATTCGATGGCGAAAAGAGGCTTGAATCCAAAAATCAATGCTTTATCAACAATTATGTTTATAGTTGTTATATGCTTGTTGTTTGTTGTAAATAAAAGAACATCAAAAGATAAATCAAAAAATGTATTATTCAGTTAGAAAGGTGATAAAAGAAGTGAAAAAATTTATTAGTGTAATTTTAGCAGTGGTAGTTTTATCTTGTGTGTTAACTGCATGTCAGCCTGATACCCGTACTCAGCTTAATATTTATAATGTTGGTGATTATATCAATGAGGATGTAATTGAAATTTTTGAAAAAGAAAATCCCGATATTAAAATTAATTATGAAACATACTACGCAAATGAAGAAATGTATGTTAAGGTTGCAAATAGCAGCTCAGATTATGATGTTGTATTTCCGTCTGACTATATGATACAGAAAATGGAGTCAGAAGGGCTTTTAAATAAATTAAACTTTGAAAATATCCCTAACTATGAAAAAATTTCCTCCGAATTTAAAGGGCTTGACTATGATAAAAACCAGGAATACTCTGTTCCATATATGTGGGGAACAATGGGAATTCTATATAACAAAAAGCTTGTTAAAGAGGATGTTAAAAGCTGGAAAATCCTTTGGGATGAAAAATACGCAAAAAATATCTTTATGCTTGATACAGAAAGAGATACTCTTGGTATAACACTTAAGATGTTAGGATATTCTTTAAACAGCGGAAATGAAGAAGAGCTTAATGCGGCAAAAGAAGCTCTTATAAAGCAAAAGCCTTTAGTACTTGCGTATTGCGGTGACGAGGTTAAGGATAAAATGATAAATGAAGAAGCAGTATTATCAGTTGTTTGGTCAGGGGATGCATACTACTGTATGTCTCAGAATGAAAATTTAGCCTATGCCATTCCTGAAGAGGGTACAAACCTGTGGTTTGATGCAATGGTTATTCCAACTACTTCCAAGCATCAGGCTGAAGCGGAAAGATTTATCAATTTTATGTGCCGACCTGATATTGCTAAGATGAATGTTGAATATATCGAATATTCAACCCCTATCGGTGAAGTAAAGGAACAGCTTGATGACAGCGTTAAAAACGATAAAATGCGTTATCCTGATATTACTAAAACCGAAAATATGGAAATATTCAGCTATGATAAAGAGCTTACTAAAAAATATTCTGAGATCTGGCAGGAAATAAAAATTACAAACTAAATATTAAGAGGCTGTTATCTTGGGATGACAGCCTTAATAAACGGAGTTAATTATGCAGAATTTATTGAAAACAATTGAAGAAAAATATTCTTCATTCAGTAAAGGTCATAAAAAAATAGCGGATTATGTTATATCAAATGGTGATAAAGTAGCGTATATGACTGCATCCAAATTGGGCGAAACGGTAGGTGTCAGTGATTCTACCGTTGTTCGTTTTGCTGTTGAAATTGGTTTTGAGGGGTATCCGGAATTTTTGAAAAGATTAAAAGAGGAAATTTCGGGCAAACTTACTTCTATTCAACGAATAGAAATAACTTCTTCAGCCTTTAAGAAAGAGGATATATTAAATAATGTAATAAATTCTGATATTGATAAGCTAAAAAAGACTCTTTCCAATATAGATAAAAAAGCCTTTGACCAAGCAATTGAAACAATACTCAACGCTAAAAATATTTATATTCTTGGCGTCAGAAGCTCAGCTTCTCTTTCAGGATTTTTGGGATTTTATTTTAATCTGATGTTTGATAATGCAAAGCTCGTTAATACAAACAGCGTCAGCGAAATGTTTGAGCAGATTATAAATATTTCCGGGGATGATGTGATAATCGGGATAAGCTTTCCAAGATATTCAAGAAGAACACTTAAGGCTTTAGAATATGCTAAAAAATGCGGTAGTAAAATTGTTGCCATAACCGACAGTATGATGTCACCCCTTACAACCGTTGCAGATTATTCTCTTATTGCCAGAAGTGATATGGCATCCTTTGCTGATTCTCTGGTTGCTCCGCTCAGTCTTATAAATGCAATTATCGTTGCTATCGCAATGAGTAAGCAGGATGAGTTATCTGAAACCTTTAAAAAGCTTGAAAATATATGGGAAGAATACGAGGTATACGATAAATGATAACTGATGTAGTTGTTATTGGAGGCGGACCTGCCGGTCTTATGGCAGCAGGGGTTGCTTCAAAGAACGGGCGAAAAACCATTCTCGTTGAAAAAAATAATATTCTCGGTAAAAAACTTCTTATAACAGGAAAAGGAAGATGTAATGTAACAAACGGGACTGATATTTCAGAGTTTTTTGATTTTATTGTTAAAAATCCCCGTTTTTTATATAGTGCCTTTTATAATTTTACCAATCTTGATGTTATAGATTTCTTTGAACAAAAAGGGATAAAACTGAAAGAAGAAAGAGGAAAAAGAATTTTTCCTGTATCTGACCGTTCCAATGATATTTTAACCGGTCTTAAAAAGCATATTTCCGGTGTTGAGGTTATTCATAAAAAGGTTACAGAACTTCTTATGGATAATAATACTGTAAAGGGTGTTATGCTTTCGGATGGTACTAAGATTGAGTGTGAAAGTGTTGTTGTTGCTACCGGTGGGGTATCTTATCCGCTTACCGGAAGTACAGGGGACGGTCATAAAATGGCAAAAAAATACGGACACACGGTAACTGAATTAAAACCTGCGCTTGTTCCTCTTGTGTTATACGGAAAATATCCCGGAATGCTTGAAGGATTGTCTCTTAGAAATATTTCAGTTAAGTTATTGGATGAATCGGGAAAAGAACTTTATTCGGATTTCGGAGAAATGCTCTTTACCAAAAATGGTGTAAGCGGTCCTGTTATCCTTTCAATGTCATCTTTTGTTGAAGATAATAAAAAGCTTACTCTGTCCATTGACCTTAAACCTGCTCTTGATTTTGAAAAGCTTGAAAAAAGAATACTTGGTGATTTTTCAAAATATGCCAATAAGAATTTTTCAAACAGCTTAAATGAGCTGCTTCCTAAAAAACTAATTCCTGTAATAGTTGAGCTATCAGGAATTAATCCTGATACAAAAGTTAATCAGATTACCCGTGCTGAAAGAAAAACTCTTATTGAGCTTTTGAAAAAACTTTCTTTTGAAGTAAAATCAAAGGGGAATATTGAAGAAGCAATTATAACAGACGGTGGAATAGCTGTTAAGGAAATTAATCCGAAAACAATGGAGTCTAAACTTATTAACGGACTTTTTTTTGCCGGAGAAATAATAGATGTTCACGGATATACCGGTGGTTTTAATCTGCAAATTGCATTTTCCACAGGATATACTGCCGGAATGAATTGTTAGGAGATATTATGAAAACTTTTAAAATTGCAATTGATGGTCCTGCAGGTGTTGGTAAAAGCTCCACCGCAAAGGCAGTGGCAAAAAAATTAGGGTATATATATGTAGATACAGGTGCAATGTATCGTTCTGTTGGTATTTACTGTATTAAAAATAATCTTCAGCCCGAGGAGGTTGTACCTTTTCTTGATAATATATCAATAGATATTAAATATGAAAATGATATACAGCAGGTTTATCTAAACGGTGAAGATGTAACAAAAGAGATAAGAACACCTGAAGGTTCGATTTATGCTTCAAAAGTAGCGGTTATAAAAGAAGTAAGAGAAAAGCTTGTAAGTATGCAAAGAGATATGGGAAAACAAAATAATGTTGTTATGGACGGGCGTGATATTGGAAACCGTGTGTTTCCCGATGCTGATGCCAAAATCTTTCTTACTGCCTCTGCTGAAAAAAGAGCAGAAAGAAGATTTTCAGAGCTTAACGGAACTGTTCCTTATGATGAAATATTACGGGATATAAAGTTCAGAGATGAGAATGATTCTACAAGAAAAATAGATCCGTTAAGACCATCTGCTACTTCCATCATTGTTGATAACAGCAATATGACGCTTGAGGAAACTATATCTTATATATATAATATATGTAAGGAAAGAACTTCAAAGTAAAGGAGTATTAAATTGAAACTGTATAAAATTGTTCGCGGTATTATTGTAATATTTATTAAACTCTGTTTTCGCGTTGAATTCGTAGGCAAGGAAAATATCCCGAAAGGTACAGGATACATATTTTGTGCAAATCATATCGGTATGCTTGACCCTTTGCTTATAGCCTGTACTGAAAAAACAGAATTTCATTTTATTGCAAAAGAAGAACTTTGTAAAATTCCCGTGCTGGGGGCAATACTGAAAAGAGTAAATGTCATCCCTGTTAAAAGAGGCTCGGGAGATATCGGTGCTATGAAAAAGGGGATAGAAGTAATTAATTCAGGAAAGAACCTTATTATATTTCCTGAAGGAACCCGTTCTAAAACAGGCGAAATGGGAGAGGCTAAGAACGGAATGGCGTTTCTGGTAAAAAAAACAGGATGCGGCATACTTCCTTGTGCAGTTGTTGGTAAACCGCATTTCTTTAAAAGAACAAAGCTGGTCTATGGAAAGCTTATTCCGCCCGGCACTTTTGATGGGGAAAAAGATTTGGATGTTATCACTGGATATGCTGTTTCAGCCATTAAAGAACTTATAGAAAAAAATAAATAAAAAAAGTTAAAATAACTCTTGACAAAAGCATAATATGTTGTTATAATATAGGAGTTGTGTGACGAAATTGTGAAAAAAATCAAAAAAAGTGTTGACAATTAGTAGCAGTTTGTGATACAATATAATTCCCACCGCAAAAAACGGTTGGGGAACGGTCTTTGAAAATTAAACAATATGATGGTCCTTGAGATTTTTTAAAAGAGTTTAAAAAACAAACCAAGGTAATAAATGGAAAATGCAAAGCGAAAAGCTAGCAGAACTAAGTCAGAATTAATTTGAACGATTAATAAA
>JAZOVB010000092.1:0-14354 GCA_045658425.1 Clostridia bacterium
TTATACTATTGATATTATTGTAATATTTTATTCTAAAATAAAACCTCCGCTTGTTTTTACAAGCGGAGGTTTTTTTGTGTTGTATAAATTATTTAAAACGCTGTGCGTAGGCACATCTTGTACAAAGGTCCTCACAGGCTAAACGGTTGTTAAAACCATTAACCATTGATGTGGCTCTTTTAGAACTGAGGATATCTTCAATATTTTCTTCAAAAATATTACCCAGAGCGATACATCCGTCACTATCAAGACAGCAGGGCACAACAGTACCGTTTGAAAGAATACCGAAATGGTCACGAAGTCCGTAACAGAACACATTATTCCCTTGAACATCGGCATCTTTATCAGGCCAACCAAAGCGTTCTCCATACTCTAAGAACAAGCGGTCACGAATGCGCAAACCCTTTGTATTTGGAGTCCATTCGCCCTTAATAACATTTTTTAAAAATTCTATAGCCTTAGCGTTCTTGCCGTTGTCATAGCCATTGTTCCAAAGTCTTAACACAACAATTATTCCTTGCTCATTGGCGAATTTTGCAAACTCGGCAACTTCGGTTAAATATTTTTGGTGTAAGGAGGTTTCATCACCCTCAAAGCTGTGAAGTGAAATACTTACCTTATGCACTTTTTGGTCTATTAGAATATGTCCTTTTTGCTTAAGTAAAGTACCATTGGTGGTTATAACCGATTTAAACCCCATTCGGGTTGCAAGTTTGATAAAGTCTTCTAAATCCGGGTGTGTCAACGGCTCGCCCATGAGGTGATAATAAATATATTCTGTATGGGGCTTTAATTTATTAAGAATAGTCTTAAACTCTTGATAGTTCATTCTTTTGGACGGTCTTTTTGTGCCATGACAAAACGAACAATTCATATTACAAATATTTGTTATTTCAACATATACCCTTGAATACATTATATCACCCCTTTCTCATAGTTTATATATTGTACCACACTTTTTATAAAATGTCTTTATAAAAATTATTTTAATACTCTGCAGGTTTTTGAAAACCTGTTTTTTCTTGACAAAAACAATACTTCGTGATATGATGTATTACGCAAAGGGAGGTATAGTATGGATATTCAGTTAAAACGAGGACTTTTAGATGTATGCGTTCTTGCTGCTATTAAAAGCGAAGATTCGTACGGATATAAAATTATTAAAGATATGAAGCCGTATATTGAGCTTTCTGAATCTACTTTATATACTATTCTCAAACGCCTTGAAACGGCAGATATGCTTACTGTTCGCACTGCTGAACACGGCGGCAGACTTCGTAAATATTATCATATTACCGATATTGGGAAAAAGCGTATTGAGGATTTTAAGGATGAATGGAGAGAAATACTATCTATTTATCAATTTGTAATTAAGGAGGATGAGGTAAGTGAATAAACAGGAATTTCTTATGAATTTGCATAAAGGATTATCGGGACTCCCCAAGGACGATATTGAGGAACGCCTAAATTTTTATAGTGAAATAATAGATGACAAAGTGGAAGAAGGCGCTTCTGAGGAGGATGCGGTAGCGGGAATAGGTGATATTAACGAAATTATATCCCAGATTATTGCAGACATCCCCATTACAAAGCTTGTAAAAGAAAAAATCACACCAAAGAAAAAACTTAAAGCCTTTGAAATCGTACTTTTAATACTGGGCTCTCCTATATGGTTTTCTTTACTTGTTGCCGCATTTGCTGTAATTCTCTCACTTTATGTCTGCCTATGGTCTTTAATAATTTCCTTGTGGGCTATTTTTGCCTCGGTTATTGGCTCGGCTATAGGAGGTATAATAACAGGTATTTGGTTTAATCTGTATGGCAACGCACTTACAGGAATTGCTATGTTGGGCACAGGTTTTGTTTGTGCAGGGCTATCGATTTTCCTGTTTTTTGGCTGTAAATGGGCAACAAAAGGTATTTTATTACTTACAAAAATTATTGTCTTGGGCATTAAAAACTGTTTTATTAAAAAGGAGGAAGCATAATGAGTAAACAGGTAAAAATATGGCTTATTATAGCAACCTCTCTTATACTTACCGGAGCTATAGTTTTTGGAGGCGTTATGATGGTATATAAATGGGATTTTACCAAATTATCAACGGTTAAATATGAAACAAATGAATATGAGATAAATGAAGATTATAAAAATATATCTATTTCTACAGATACCGCTGATATTGTTTTTATGCCGTCAATAGACTCAAAATGCAGAGTAGTTTGTTTTGAGGAAGTAAAACAGAAGCATAACGTAAAAGTGCAAGACAGCACTCTTATGATAACTATTGTGAATACAAAAAAATGGTATGATTATATAGGTATTTCACTAGGGACACCAAAAATAACAGTATATCTGCCCGAAAAAGAATATGGCACGCTTTTTGTAAAGGGAAATACCGGGGATGTAGAAATACCTAAGGAATATGTTTTTGAAAATATTAATGTTAAATTAAGTACAGGATATATCACTCTTGAGGGTGTAACAGCCAATAATGTTGACCTTTCTACATCCACCGGTGGAATTTCTGTATCTAATATGAGTTGTGCAGAAGAATTAAAAGTAAAAGTAAGCACAGGAAAATGTACACTTAAAGATATTACCTTAAACACCTTTATTACAAAGGGCAATACAGGAGATGTTTATTTAAGTAATGTAATCGCACTTGAAAAATTTTCTATTGAGAGAAGTACAGGGGATATAAAGCTTGAAAATTGCGATGCAAATGAGCTTTTTATAAAAACCGATACCGGTGATGTTAGAGGTAGTTTGCTTACCGATAAGGTGTTTATTGCCAGAACCGATACAGGCAGAGTTGAAGTTCCCAAAACAGTAACAGGCGGCAAATGCGAGATAACAACTGATACGGGAAATATTAAAATTGATATAAAATAATTAAAACCGCTGACAGAATTCTGTCAGCGGTTTTGTATAACATTTTTTCTTTTGTCTATATTATTAATGAATAATAATATATGAGAGGTAAAAATGAATAAGCGTTTTGCAAAAATGGTTGTGTTTTTTTCTGCCATATTAACAGGTGTTTTGTTTTTAATTATTGTTATGGCTATTATTCTTGCGGTTTTTTAAATATGAATATTTTACTTATAATGTAGTTTAGTATTATTACAACTACTTGTGATACAGTTTTTATAATGAGAGCATCAAAATGTAAGTAACTGACAAAAACAAAAAGTATTGCTTCTTCTATTATAAGTGTAAATAGTCTGCCTAAATAAAACAAAAGTAACTGTTTTAAAAAACTTTCTTGCTTTTTATAGGAAAATACCCATTTTCGGTTTGTAACAAAGGCGAAAAATACTGCCGCTATAAAGGACAGGATATTAGCAATAAGCTCATCAAGGAAAATAACCTTTGAAAAAAAAGCAAAAACAGCAATGCTGATAAGTGTAGTAAAAAAACCGAATATGATATATAGTATTTGCTCTTGGTATTTATTGTAAATATCTTTAATTTTCATAATTGTCATTATCTTCTGTACGCTCACTTACAATATAGCGAGGTCTGCCTTTTGTTTCCAGATATATTTTACCTATATATTCTCCGATAACACCAAGACTTATCATTTGTACACCGCCAAGAAAGCATAGAATGGATGCAAGGGAAGCCCAACCTGCAACAGTATTCCCTATAAATCGGCTTACAACCGACCAAATAATACCCACAATACTTATAAGTGCCACAAACATACCAAAAGCAGTTATAAGTCTTATAGGTTTTATGGAAAGACTGGTTATGCCGTCAAAAGCAAGTGAGAGCATTTTGCGAAGAGGATAGTGGCTTTTTCCGGCCACGCGTTTAGTTCTTTCATAATAAACGCAGGTACTCTTAAAGCCTATCATAGGAAACATACCGCGAAGGAAAATGTTAACCTCTTTAAAATCAGTAAAGGCATTAAGAACTTTTGCTGAAACAAGACGGTAATCTGCATGATTATAAACTATTTCTGCGCCCATTAAATTAAGGAATTTATAAAAAAGTTGAGCAGTACCTCTTTTAAATATTGTGTCGCTTTTGCGGTCTTTACGCACACCGTACACTACCTGAGCGCCGTTTAAATACTCATCTACCATCTCATCCATGGCATTTATATCATCTTGACCATCACAGTCAATGCTTATAGTAATGTCGCACTTGTCCTTTGCTTCCATAAGTCCTGCAAGGAGGGCGTTTTGATGACCTCTGTTACGGCTTAGAGATATACCTTCAAAGTAGCGTTCGTTTTCAGATAAACTTTTTATTATTTCCCAGGTGCTATCTTTGCTACCGTCATTAATAAAAAGAACTCTGCTTTTATGGCTGATTTTTTCTTTCGCTGCCAAATCGGTTATTTTTTTCAAAAATAAAGGAGCGGTAACGGGCAGAACAGCCTCTTCGTTATAACAGGGGATAATTATATAAAGTATAGGCTTTTGCATAATCCACCTTCTTTCACAATATCTGCAATTATGATAACAAAAAATCCCTTTAAATTCAATAGTATATACAAAAGAAAAAAGTTGAAAAAATATTGAAGAGTTAATTAAAAAGGAGTATACTAATTGTATATTGCTTTAAAAAGGTGAATTTTATGCTTATTGATTTTCATACACACTGTTTTCCCGATAAAATAGCAGAAAAAGCTATAGAAAAGCTATCCTTTGTTTCGGGAGGGCTTAAACCATATACAGATGGTACTATCGGCTCGCTAAAGGAGAATATGTCAAAAAGTGGTGTAGATATATCGGTTGTACTTAGTATTGCAACCAATGCTCACCAGCAACAAAGTGTAAATGATTTTGCGGCATCAATTAATAATATGAAAGATACCTTTGCTTTCGGCTCGGTTTTTCCTTACAGTGAAGATGTACTTGTTGAGCTTGAAAGAATTAAAGAGCTTGGACTAAAAGGTGTAAAGCTGCATCCAGATTATCAGGGCTTTAATGTTGATGATATAAAGATGAAGCCTATATATAAAAAAATATCAGAACTGGGTCTTATAGCTATTTTCCACGCTGGAAATGACTATGGATATCCGCCTCCCTATGGTGCTACTCCCGAAAAAATGGCAACTGCCATAGAATGGTTTACTACACCTGTTGTTGTGGCGCATTGGGGCGGTGTTGGCTGCGGAGAACAGGTTTTAAAACATTTATGCGGTAAAGAAGTTTATTTTGATACTTCCTACGCCTACGGCACTCAGCCTAAATATTATTTTGAAAAGATAGTGGAAAAACACGGTGCAAACAGACTTGTTTTCGGTACCGACTGTCCTTGGCATACAGCAAGTATGGAAATGCGTCTTCTCAATTCCCTTAATTTGAGTAAAGAGGATATGGAGAAAATAACTCATAAAAATGCAGAAAAACTACTTGGAATATAAAAAAACAGAACCCTAGAGGCACCCTCCGTAAGGAATGTGCCTCAGTTATATTCGCCAAACACCAATTATGACAAGAGAACTCGGCATATAAATTTACACCTTTAAATAAATTTATTAGAGCTTATTATCTTTTATTTAATAATGAAAAGCAAAAAATTCTAAATAAGAGAATACTACTACGGAATCCGTGGCGGTGGTCTTTTAAAGCTCAATGAATGGTTTTTAAATATTTGTAATTGCAAAATTTATAATTTTACCTTGATAAATCAATAAATATGTGGTAAGATAATAAGCAAGATAATAAGCAAGATAATAAGCGAGTTAGGGGAAATGAAATGTCATATATACCGCCATATCAAATAACAGATAGAATATTATCACTTGTGGCTGAGATTTCAGAAAAAATCGGTAAAATTAACGAGCGTACCAATTTAGATTCAAAACCGCATTTGCGTAAGAACAATAAAATTAGGTCTATTCATTCATCTCTTAAAATTGAGGCTAATTCTTTATCGTTAGATGAAGTACGTGATGTTATTAACGGTCGTACCGTTATTGGTGCGCGTAAGGAAATACAAGAGGTTAAAAACGCCTATGCCGCTTATGAGCAAATTGGAAAGTTTGATATTTATGACTTAGAAGATTTTAAGCGTTTACACGGCATTATGACTAAATATATTGAGGATGAAAGCGGTAGCTTCCGTAAGGGAGAAGAAGGCGTCTTTAATGGTGATACGTGTATATTTATGGCACCGCCGGCACGTTTCGTTCCTGAACAGATGCAAAATTTATTTGATTGGATGAAGGATTCTAACGAAAAAGTACATCCTTTAATTTTAGCATCTGTATTTCACTACGAATTTGTTTTTATCCATCCCTTTTCAGATGGTAACGGAAGAATGGCAAGACTTTGGCACACAGCAATACTTGCTGCATGGAAACCTATGTTTGAATTTATTCCGATTGAAAGCCAAATAGAGAAGTTTCAGGATGGGTACTATAATGCAATTGCTAAATGTCATGTTGACGGTGCCAGTACTGTATTTATTGAGTTTATGCTAACACAGATTAGTGCGGTATTGGATGAAATATTAAATACTGCCGGTTATTCTTCTGACAATCTTTCGGAATATGTTAAAAAGTTACTTTCAGTTATGGAATATGATACTCCATATACTGCAAATGTTATTTTGGATCTATTAGAGCTTAAATCAAAAGAAACGCTTCGCAAAAACTATTTAGGCCCTGCTATTGAGAATGGTCTTATTAAAATGACCTTGCCCGATAAACCTAATAGTAGAAATCAGAGATATATTAAGATATAAGAGGAATGTTTATGGAATGGATTTTAGCTATATTAATAGCAATTATTGCTATAATCTTATATAAACTTAAAAGCGATTCAAAAAAGTTTGAAAATTTATTATTAGAACAAAAAGAAGAAATTAAAAATCTTCGTTCGCAAAATCTAAAATTAGAGGAAGAGCTAAAAAATTTCACTGAGATTGGTAACGATTCTAAGCAATTAAATGATACTGTCTCACAAGAAGAACAAGAACTTCATATTGCAGAAACTTTAGAAACCATAGTAGGAAAAGGCATTGCGCATACAGATTTAGATAGCGAACAAAAATACATATTTGATTTAATGACAAATAGCAATAAAAATCTGTTTGTTACAGGTAAGGCAGGAACAGGTAAAAGCTATCTTTTAAGACTTTTTGTAGAGCTAGCTCGTAAAAAGACATTAGTGATGGCACCTACGGGTATAGCGGCATTAAATGCTAACGGTGTTACAGTACATTCGGTATTTGGGTTTCATAATTTAGTAAATATTAGTATAGATAATCTTAACGAAGACACCTTACGTTTAAAATCCGAAAACAGAAAAGTGCTGAAGAATGTTGAAACTATATTGATAGATGAAATTTCAATGGTTCGTTCTGATGTTTTTCAAAAAATGGATAAAATAATGAAACTTGTAAACAGATGTGATTTGCCATTTGGTGGAAAACAAATAATACTTTTTGGAGATCTTTATCAATTGCCGCCGGTTGTAAAAAGAAATGAAAGCGAATATTTAAAAGATAATTTTAGGGGAAAGTATTTTTTCAATACAAATGCATATAAAGATGGTGACTTTGAATTTTACGAATTATCGATTAATCATAGACAAAAGAGTGATGAATGCTTTTTTGATATTCTTAATGGAATTCGTGAAGGAAAATTGTCTGATGATGATTTAAACAAATTAAATGAACGAAATGAATATGAACCATCTGAACTTCGGCGTGTGATTCGTATTCTTCCTCTAAAAAATCATGTCGATCGTATAAACAAAAATGAACTTGATAAAATCTCGGCACCGGAATATGAATTTAAAAGTAGCATAATATATCACAAGGAAAAAATAACTTTTGATATTGAAAACAATATGCCTATTTCGGAAACTCTGAAGTTGAAGTTAGGTGCATTGGTTATGATGGTAACCAACGATGAAAACCATCGTTGGGTTAACGGTACATTAGGAATAGTATCCAGCGTTAGTGCTACTGGTGTAAAGGTAACTATTAATGATAGAGAGTATGAGATTTCAAAAGCTGCATTTGAACATCAAGAAGCTAAATATGAAGATGGAGAAATAAAATATGAAACCGTTTGTGAGGTTGAACAATATCCTATTGTATTAGCTTATGCAATAACCATTCATAAATCACAAGGTATGACTTATAAACGAATTGCTTGTGATGTATCAAAATGTTTTGAGTCCGGTCAAGCTTACGTTGCGTTATCAAGATGCACAACTTTAAATGGACTGTATCTTTTAGAGAAAGTTAATGCAAGTGCATTAAAGGTAGATAACGAAATTATAGAATTTTATAAAACTCAAAAAGCATCAATTAATTAATTGTTTAGTCGATAAAAGGTGTGAACTTAATATGGTTCCACCTTTTATGATTGCCTATACCACCAACCTAAAGCTATATGCAAACTGCTTTTAGTGGCTGTTTGTAGTTCGGTATTTACAAGCAAACACCTTTTTAAAAATTTTCTTTTAAGATAGGTCAACTTTAAAGTATGTGCTTTTGTTACGCACCTTTTGAAAGTGCGTAACCCACTATGACACTTTCAAACCGAAAGTGTCAATTTTTATATAAAAAGAAAGCAGGGAGAACACTTCTTTACGAAGTGTCTCCCTAGGGTTCTGTTTTTTATTTAATCTAGATTAAACCAGTTTTCGCTCTTTTCTGTGCTTGTAAGAGCGGGTGTAAAGGTCATCATGGTTTTATCTTTATTGAATTTTATTTTTATAGTCTTTCTAAGTTCTTCTACATATATTTCGTCACTCGAAACCACTTTATAATCATAGCTGGCAATTTCTTTATCTACATAAGTGCTGTCAAACAGGTAATCTATTTCGTCATCATCAAAATCAAGTACAAGTGTATAGTAGGTTTTTCCTGAGTTTTCTACTCTTTCCCAGTCTTTTAGCAGTTCTTTTTGTAATTTTTTCTTGCCCATATTACCTGATATTAAAAAGGCTGAAACTATTACTATAATAAGAGCTAAAATACCTGCCGCTATACCAATTATAATTGGTTTTTTAGATTTTTTAACAACAATAACAGGGCTTGTCGGTGTGCACATTTGAGCATAAACAGGCTCAGAAGTTTGAACGGTTTCTTCATTTACAGTGCTTTCTGCCTCTACGGGCGTACCGCAACCGGCACAAAATTTATTTCCCCCTGTTATTTCTTTACCGCATTTACTACAGAACATTAAATTTCCTCCTTAAATAGTATATATTTATAATAACATTTTAGTTGACAATTGTCAAATTTTGTGTCTATTATAATTATATATAAATTAGATTAATTAAAAAGAGAGTAATCAAAATGCATAGTCTTATAGTAAGGGATAAAAGCTTTTATAAAAAAGTGGCGGCAATCGCCATACCTATAGCTCTTCAGGGGCTTATTACCAACGGCGTAAATATGATGGATACAATTATGGTGGGAAAGGTAGGAGAAACTCAGCTTTCTGCGGTTTCACTGGCTAATCAGTTTATCACAATTTTCCATATATTCTGTATGGGTATAGGTATGGGTGCGTCTGTACTGGTTTCCCGTTACTACGGTATGAAAGATTCCTCGTCACTTAAAAAGACTGTGGCTATAATGCTTCGACTTTGTATTATTCTTTCGGCTGTTTTTTCTGTTGCCACCTTTATTATGCCGCAGCAGATAATGAAGATATATACTGTGGAAGCGGATATAATAGCATACGGAGTTAGATATCTTAAGTATTCCGTTGCAAGCTATCTGCTTTTAGGTCTTTCTATTACTTGTACCATAGTTCTTCGTAATGTAGACCAGGTTAAAATACCGCTATACACATCTATTGGTGCATTTTTTGTAAATGTAGGCGCAAACTATATTTTTATTTTTGGTAAACTGGGTGCTCCTAAAATGGATGTAGCGGGAGCGGCACTTGGAACTCTTATTGCAAGAATTTTCGAGTTTTCGGTAATATGCGGATATCTTTTCTTTAAGGATAAAAAAATAGGTTTTAAAATAAGGGATATATTTATGTCGGTAGGTGTTCTTTGGAAAGAATATATAAGAATAAGTATACCTGTTTTAATAAGTGATGGTATTTTAGCCCTTGGAAATAACTCGGTTGCTATGGTTATAGGAAGACTGGGGGAAAGCTTTGTGGCAGCCAATGCAGTAACTGCTGTTACACAACAGTTAAGCTCGGTTATGATACAGGGCTTTTCTCAGGCAGGTGCTATTGTTACTGGCTATACACTGGGTGAGGGAAGCAGAAAAAAGGCTCTGGACCAAGGGTATGCTTTTCTTGGCATAGGTTTTGTTTTCGGTATTATTTCTGCAGGCATAATTATGCTTATAAGCTCGCCTATGATAGCGGCCTATAATCTTTCCAGTCAGACACAAAATATTGCAAGAGAGCTTATGTGGTCAATAAGTATTATAGTAGTTTTTCAGGCTACTAACAGCATTATGACTAAGGGTGTGCTCAGAGGCGGCGGAGATACAAAAATTCTTATGATTGCAGATAATATTTTTCTTTGGGTGGCAAGCGTGCCCCTTGGTATTCTTGCAGGCCTTGTTTTTCATTTGCCAGCCTTTTGGATATATTTCGCTTTAAAAATTGACCAGGTACTAAAGGCGTTTTGGTGCATAATCAGACTTCGAAGCGGAAAATGGATAAAGAAAATACGAAGTGATGATGAAATTGAAAAAGAAAAATGTTAAAATTCAAACAAAATTCTTGAATTATTTGCCAATGTAATATACAATAAATAAAAAACAAACTATAAAGGAGTTTTTGAAATGAACAGATTTGTACTTAACGAAACCTCTTATCATGGCGCAGGAGCAGTAGCTGCAGTAGCTGATGAAATTATAGCACGCGGCTTTAAAAAGGCTTTTGTTGCTTCTGACCCTGACCTTATCAAGTTCGGCGTAACTAAGAAGGTTACCGATGTTCTTGATAACGCAAAAATCGCTTATGAAATTTTCTCTGAAATTAAGCCCAACCCTACTATTGAAAATGTACAGGCAGGTGTTGAAGCTTTCAAGGCTGCAGGTGCTGACTGTATCGTAGCTATCGGCGGCGGTTCTTCTATGGATACTGCTAAGGCTATCGGTATTATTATCACTAACCCCGAGTATGCTGATGTTCGCTCTCTTGAGGGCGTTGCTCCTACAAAGAATAAGTGTGTTCCTATTATTGCTGTTCCTACCACTGCAGGTACTGCTGCTGAGGTTACCATTAACTATGTTATCACCGATGTTCAGAACAATCGTAAAATGGTTTGCGTAGACGTTCACGATATTCCTGTTGTTGCTGTTGTTGACCCTGATATGATGGCTACTATGCCTAAGGGACTTACCGCTGCTACCGGTATGGATGCTCTTACCCACGCTATTGAAGGTTATATCACCAAGGGCGCTTGGGAGCTTTCCGATATGTTCCACTTAAAGGCTATTGAAATTATTGCTCGTTCACTTCGTGGTGCAGTAAACGGCGAGGCTGATGGCAGAGACGGTATGGCTCTCGGTCAGTATGTTGCAGGTATGGGCTTTAGTAACGTTGGCCTTGGTATTGTTCACTCTATGGCTCATCCCCTCGGTGCTCTTTATGATACTCCTCACGGTGTAGCAAATGCTATTATTCTTCCTACCGTTATGGAATATAATGCAGAGGCTACAGGTGATAAGTATAAGTACATCGCTGCTGCTATGGGTGTTAAGGGAACAGAGAATATGTCTGTAGAAGAATACAGAAAAGCTGCAATAGATGCTGTTAAACAGCTTTCTATTGATGTTGGCATTCCTGCTGACCTTAAGGAAATTGTAAAGGAAGAAGATGTTGCATTCCTTGCACAGTCTGCCTTTGATGATGCTTGCCGTCCCGGTAATCCTAAGGATACCAGCGTAGAAGATATAACTGCTCTTTATAAGAGTCTGCTGTAATTTTAAAAAAAGGTAGTATAGGCGTTGGGTATATACTCAGCGTCTATATTTTAAAATTTTAAAATACCATCTTAAGAGGTGCAATATGCGTTATTTTGAAAATCTTAATAAAACCAGTGAAAACCGTTTGCCTCAGCGTTCTTTTTATATTCCTGAGGGTGATGTTACATATACTCTTTTAAACGGTGACTGGCGTTTTTACTACAATAAAAACGGCGATGAGGTTGACCTACAGGCTACCATAAAAAAATGGGATAAGGTAAAGGTGCCCTCTACCTGGCAAAATACAGGATATGAAAATCCTAACTATAGTAATATAAATTATCCTTACCCTGTTGACCCTCCTTATGTGCCTATGGAGAATCCTGTAGGCATATATGAAAAGGATTTCACTGTTAAAGATAAAAACAAACGCATCTATTTTGTTTTAGAGGGTGTTTCCTCCTGCGGTACAGTATTTATAAATGGTAATTATGTCGGCTTTACACAGGGGAGTCACTTACAGGCTGAATTTGATATCAGCGATTTTGTTAAAGAGGGAAAAAACACAGTAAGAGTTGCTGTACATAAATGGTGCGTGGGTAGTTATCTTGAAGACCAGGATTTCTTTAGATGTAATGGTATTTTCAGAGATGTTTATGTATTAGAGCGCCCTGAGGGTCATATTATAGATTTTAGCGTTGTTACCGAAAACAACAATACTATAATTGTTAGTGCTTCCCCCGATACCGATGTTACACTTTATGATAGAGGACAGGTTATAGGCGCTACCGTTACCGATAAAAACGGAATAGCTTCTATTATAGTGGAAAATCCTGTTTTGTGGAATGCGGAGAAACCATATCTTTATGAGCTTGAACTGAAAAAAGCAGGGGAAATCATTTACGAAAATGTAGGTTTTAGAACCTTTGCTATCAGCGATAAAAATGAGTTTCTTGTTAACGGTGTGGCTGTTAAGCTGAAAGGTGTAAATCACCACGATTCTACTCCTACTGCCGGTTGGGTAATGACCGATGAGGAAATTATCAACGACCTTAAAATAATGAAAGAACTGAACATTAACTGCGTCAGAACTTCTCATTATCCGCCTAGTCCTAGATTTTTAAGTTACTGCGATAAAATGGGCTTTTATGTAGTCCTTGAAACAGATATTGAAACACATGGATTTTTGCGTAGATTTGCAAATGTGCCGTATGTTTTTGATGTAGAAAGTTCTGATTGGCCCGCTACCGATCCTGTATGGCAAATGGAACATATTCAGCGAATGGCAAGGGCATATCACAGAGATAAAAACCATACATCAATCTTTATGTGGTCAACAGGCAACGAAAGCGGTCACGGACCTAATCATGTTGCTATGATAGAGTGGCTTAGAACTGTTGATAGTAAGCGCCTTATTCATGCAGAGGATGCTTCACGTGCTTTCCACCGCTGGGATGGCAACTTTAATGCGGCAAAAAAAGAACTTGAGTTAGCCATTAAGAAAAATGAAAATGTAGAGGCAGCAAAAGAAAAATACGAAAAGGCAGCAAAGGCAAGAGAGAAAGCAGTTACCGATATGATGAGAACTGATGTCCATTCGGGAATGTATATTGCTTTGGCCGAACTTCACCGCTGGACTTCCACTAATCTTGTTGACCAACCTATATTCCTTTGTGAGTATTCTCATGCTATGGGTAATGGCCCGGGTGATGTATTTGATTATGTAGAAAAATTCTATAGTCATCCTGCCCTTGTGGGTGGATGTATCTGGGAATGGTGTGACCATACGGTTTTAGTAGACGGTGTTCAGAAATATGGCGGCGACTTTGAGGGCGAGCTTACCCACGATGGCAACTTCTGCTGTGACGGACTTGTCTTTGCCGACAGAAGCTTAAAGTCGGGCTCTCTTGAAGTCAAGACTGCTTATGCTCCTTTCCGTTTTAAATATGAGGACGGAAAAATAACGGTTGATAACCGCTTTGATTTTACTAATCTTAGTGAATATAAACTTACATATGTTATTGCCTGTGATGGTGAGGTGCTTGAGCAGAACTGTATTTCTCTTGATGTTGAGCCACACACTAGTATGTGTTTTGAAACTAAAGCAATAATTCCCGAAAGCTGTAAATATGCTTGTACCGTAAATGTTACTCTTTCTGATAAATACGGCAATGAGCTTGGAACACTGCAACAGGAAATTGAGTGTAAAAAGGAATCTATACTTGATGAAGTAGTAGGTAGTGCAAATATATATGAAGACGGAATGTATATATATGCTCAGGGCACAAACTTCAAATATCGTTTTAATAAACATACAGGCAACATAGACAGTATGATAGTAGACGGAAAGGAAAAACTGGCAGGTTCTACAGAGCTTTCTCTTTACAGAGCTTATACTGACAATGAAAGAAATATGAAAACCCGATGGCTTAAATTAGATATATGGTCGGGGGAAAACCTTGACTATGCTCAGTATATGGTTTATGAA
>JAZOVB010000093.1:0-6733 GCA_045658425.1 Clostridia bacterium
GGTATTATTCTTGTATTTTCTTTGTACTATACGAAAATTTTCTATTTTAAAACTCTTCGACCTTAAACGCAGGAAAATTTATAAGATTTTTGATGCGGAGGACGAAGGAATGCTTTTGCCTTTCGAGGACGACAAATTAAAAAGATTAAAATTTAACAAATTTAAGGCGTATGGAGTTCGAATCTCCGACGGCTACAAAAATAATTTAAGAAAGGAAGATTGATATGAAAAATTATCAAAAACCCACTATTAATCTTGAAAGTATTACGGCAAAAGAAACACTGTCCAACTTGTCTTCATGGCTTGAGGGAGAAGGCAATGAATATCAGAATGCCGGTATAACTACTTTTGAGATAGTATCATAAGGAGGAGAAGAAAAATGAAAAAAGTTTTATCACTTATTTTAACCTTAGGGTTAATAATGTCATGCTTTGCAGGAGTATCTGCTTTTGCAGAAGTTTCAGGAGACGGAAGTCCGGAAACACCATATCTTATAACAAAAGGTGAAGAACTTGCTGCACTGTTAAATCATGCGACAGATGGAGCCGAAAATGCAACGAAAACATATTATATTACACAAGACATAATAATGCCTTCTAACTATGTTCCTGTAGCAGATTTTTCCGGTAAAATTAA
The DNA here is from genome assembly GCA_045658425.1 of Clostridia bacterium. Taxonomy (GTDB): domain Bacteria; phylum Bacillota; class Clostridia; order UMGS1840; family HGM11507; genus SIG450. Next base: position 637 of record JAZOVB010000093.1, read on the forward strand.
AGGCTGGGACACTAATGCACCCGCACAGCGTTCTATTTATGTAATGATTTCAGGCAACGGTCTATTTGCAACTGCAACAGGTGCATTTGAAATTTCTAATATTACATTAGAGGGTAGTGTAACCGCAAGCGCAGGTGCAACCGGTGGATTTGTAGGTACTGTTTCAGAATCATTAAGTGGAGCTAAAATTACTAATTGTATAAATAATGCATCAGTATATAATTCAAATAACACTAACACAGACGGCGTAAATATAGGTGGATTTGTAGGACTTGCATCAAGTAATCTTGAAATTTCACATTGTGTAAATACCGCTTCAGTATCAGGCGGAAACAGTCATGTTGGAGGAATAATCGGTGAAAGCACTAAAGCTGCTGTAGTAATTACTGCTTGTGCAAATAACGGTGAAGTTGAAACAAGACATTCCGGCGGTACAATAGTAGGAGGAATAGCAGGACGGTCTAATTCTCCGATAAGTCAATGCTATAATACAGGAACGATTACAGCATCCAGTGCTACAGGTGGTATAACAGGAAGACAGCAAAATACACAGCCAATCACAAATTGCTTTAATATCGGAGCAGTAAAGGCATCAAATACATCTGATAAATATGCAGGCGGTATTGTTGGTTATGTATATAACAAATGTTCAATAACCGACTGTTATAATGCCGGAGTAGTTACCGCAGCAACTAAAGGGGAAATTGTTGGTTCAGTAAGAAGCGGAAATGATCCAACTGTTACCGATTGCTACTACCTTTCAGGTACAACTGATGCATCGACGGGTGCATTATCCCCTGACGATATGAAAAAACAGGAAAGTTTTAATTTCGACTTTGATAACACATGGGAAATGGCAGCAGCAACTACTAACTATAAATATCCTAACCTTCAGTCTAACCTTTACTATGTAGAACCAAACGGAACTATTGATGCTCCTTATTTAGTTGCAAATCAGGCTGATTTAGAAGCAATTCCATCAAAAGGACTTAATAAGGTATATTCAGTTGCTGCAAATTTTGATGTTTCATCAGATTATTCTCCAATCTCAGACTTTACAGGAACACTTATTGGTAATAACAAGACAATTACTTTAAATAATACCACTAACGGTATTTTTGCATCAATTAAAGGTAGTGCAATAGTAAGCGGACTTAACGTTGCAGGTGTGATTTCAACCAATACAGATAATATCGGCGGTATAGCAGGTAAAATCGACAGTACAACTGCAAGCATTGAAAACTGTGTAAACAGTGCAAGCGTTACCGGTAAGAATTTTACAGGCGGTATCGCAGGTGTAACTAAAGGTAACATTACAAACTGCGTTAACAACGGAACAGTTACAGGTCCTTTAAGAGTAGGCGGTATTGCAGGTGATCAGACCGGCGGTACAATTTCATATTGTGTAAATAACGGTACAATCGTTGCCAATAAGGGAACTGCAAGTTCTGCAAGCTGTATAGGCGGTATTGTGGGCAGAAGCTATGCACCAGGCACACGTTCTGTTGAAAACTCATATAACAATGGTAACATAACAGGCTCAGGCTGGGATATGGCAGGTATTGTAGGTGCTGTTCACAGCGGTACTTTAACAATTTCAAATTGTTATAATACAGGTCTTATAAGCTATGTAAGCGGAACAGGTATTTTTGGTGCTCAGAATTTAAACGGTGCAACTGTTACAGTATCAAATTGCTATGATATAGGTGTAGTTAATACTTATACTGAAAAACCTCAAAAACCTATTTCCAAGGCTGCAGGCATAACCGTTTTAAACTGTTATTATGTAGGTCTTTTTGATGATGACACAGATAATACAAACTATTTAGCAAAGGATGCAATGAACACTGAAGCTGTTATAGCTTCTTTAGGCTCAGCTTATGAATTATCTTCTAACGGATACAATTATCCTCAGCTTAAAAACTTAGAAAACACCAAGCAAGTAAATATTTATACAGTAAATGCAGTTTCAGAAGGAAACGGAACTGTAACACCGACTTCGGCATATATTCACGGCGGCGATGTAATAGAAATTACATACGGAGCTGAAAATGGTTATATGTTATCAGATATAACTGCATCCACAGGTGATGTGGTTAATACTGCAAATGATGGTTCGTATGTAACTCCTGTTATAAACGAAGATACAATCTTTACCTTCATTTTTGAAAAGGAAGAAAGTGAAGTTAAATTTACTTTATTTAACGAAACCATTTTAAAGGATGATTTCAAGGATAGAATTACCGATGTTATTTATGATGATATTGCTGATAATTATGCAGCAGTTATATTTGTAAAAGTATCTAATGCATCAGGCAAATACTACGGTCTTGAAATTTCCGATGATGAAACAAATTGGGAAAGAACAGACTTAAGGAAAGCTACAGGCGATGTATTCCCATACGGAACTTATGTTCACTCTAAAAAACAGGGTGCAACATATTATGCAAGAGTGTATGAGTATGACCCGGCAACCGAAGTATACAGATCATTTGATAATATTACATTTACACTTACAAAACCGGAATAATTAAAACAAGGTTTCAAGGGGAGAACATTTCTCCCCTGTGAAACTTAGATATACATAGGTGATTAAAATGAAAAAATTATTATTTTTCGGAGATTCTATAACAGACGCACAAAGGCATAGGGATGATGATTATTTTTTAGGCAACGGATATGTTACCATTGTTGCGGGAAACATTGGTTATGAATATCCCGGGCAATACGAATTTATTAACCGCGGAATCAGCGGAAATCGTATTGTTGATTTATATGAGAGAATAAAAATAGATTGTATTAACTTAAAGCCTGACATTATAACCATTTTTATAGGCGTTAATGATGTTCTTCACGAGGCAGCACACAAAAACGGGGTAGAAAACGAAAAATTTTATAAAGTTTATAAAATGCTACTTGAAGAAATAAAAGAAGAACTGCCTGATGTGAAAATAATTTTGATTGAGCCGTTTGTATATGAAGACCCTGAAACGGAATATGCACTTTCATTTATTTTAAGTGAAGTTCCAAAAAGAGCAGAAATGGTAAGAAAACTTGCAAAAGAGTTTGATATTCCTTGCATTTTAATAAAAGATAAGCTTGATGAAAAAATATTAAAAGCAAATCAGAAATACTATGTAAAAGACGGAGTTCATCCGACTGCTATGGGACACGGAATTATCGCAAAAGAATGGGAAAGAGTTTTTAAAAAGTATGAAAATTTGTAATGTGTATAAATCTGAAATTTCAGATGTTTATATTGACAGTCCTGATTGGGACAAAGCTGAAAAGCTAAAGCTTGACTGGGCATGGGAGGATGGTTTCCCGGAAACCTGTGCTTACATTTTATATGGTGATAAAGGGATAAGCTTAAAATTTAAAACAAAAGAGTATCCTGTAACAGTCAGGTATTTTAATGATAATGATCCTGTCAATCGGGACAGCTGTGTTGAGTTTTTCTTAAATCCTGATTTGGAAAATGAGGATAAATACCTTAATTTTGAAATAAATGCAAACGGGGTATTGCATCTGCAGATTGGCACAAAGGATAAAAGACAGGATATAAGTGATGTTGACTTTAATATATTCAATATTGAGACTAAGCAAACAGACTCGGGTTGGATACTTAAAATATATATACCCTTTGATTTTATAAAAAAATATTTTAATAATATTTCAAGGGAAATGAGAGGAAATCTGTATAAATGCGGTGACCGTACAGATAAACCTCATTATTTAAGCTGGTCACCGATAAAAACAAAAAAGCCGGACTTTCACAATGTTGAAGGTTTTGGAAAATTAATATTACTATAAAGGATGGTTGTTATGGAAAAAGCAGTAATAGGAATTATAGGTTGCGGTAATATTGCAAAAGATGTGCATCTTGACAATGCATTTTCAAATCCGAGAATAAGAGTAAAATGGTGTTGCGATTTATCTGATGATAATATAGAATATGTTAAAAAGAATTATCCTTATGAAAACATAACAAAAGATTATATGGATGTTCTTAACGATGATGAAGTTCAGGGTGTGCTTATTTTAACAGTACATAATGTGAGAGAAAAGCTTATAAGAGAAGCGGCAGAAAAAGGCAAACATATTTTCGTTGAAAAACCAATGAGCCTGACTCCCGAAGAATCTTATAATATTATGAAAATATTAAAGGATACAAATATAAAATTCGTTGTTGGCTTTAACAGAAGATGTGCTCCTATTGTAAAAGATGCAAAAGCACTTTTGGAAGACCAGAGAAACAATCCTAAAGAGGCTCCATGGAGATATAAAAGATACGGCGAAGCGTTTAAGCTTAAAGAAGAAGATGTTACTATGATTTTAATGAGAATTAATGATGACAGTGCATCCTTCAAAAAGTATGCTTTAGATGAATTTGTTGGTCAGGGCTCAATTATCGGAGAACTTTGCCACTTCTTTGACCTTGCCTGCTTCTTTATGGGTAAAGAGCCTGTAAAGATTTATACCGAAGGCTGGTCAAGAACAAATATGTCGGTAACCATTCAATTTGAGGACCAGTCAATTTGCACAATATTTGATGCATCAAACGGAAGCTTTGACCATCCTAAAGAACTTATTGAAATATATCATGGCGGAGTTTCAATGCAGCTCGACCATTTCTTACAGTTAAGAGTCGGCGGAAGAGAAGATATATTCAAAAAGAATTATCCGTTTATGAAAGACCCGTATCCTGAAATAACAGAGGGAGAAGGCACAAATCTTTATATAAACAAAATGAGAGCAAGAAACGAAAAAGCAACCAATAATACGGTGCTTGGTCGTTCAGAAGTTAACAAAGGGCATTACAATATGCTTGATGATTTTGTTGACTGTATTTTAAACGATGCTCCGTCTCCTTGTAATGTTTTAGATGGTGCAAGAGCAACACTTATGACGCTTAAAGCAAGGGAATCCGCAAGACTTGGACTTCCTGTTAAAATAAGCATAGACGAATATGATTTTGTAATTGCAGATTAAGAGGTAGAATTATGAAACACATACTTGACACAAATAAAGGCAAAGTGGAGATAAAGGCTTTGGCAAACGGAATAATAAGGGTAAGAGTCAGTGCAAAAAAAGAACCCTTGCTCACAAAATATAATATTATTTCGGAAAGCTTTGAGGAATTTAAGAGTGAGCTTAACGGCAATACCGTTTCTGCAGGGGATTACAAAGTAACCTTAAACGGAGATACTCTTGAATTTACAGGCGGTAAAAAAACTGTTTCCGTCAAATTATCTTCTTATGAAAATGAAGACGAAGGCTTTTTTATCGAAACTGATGCATTAAGCGATGAAAAACTTTACGGTTTCGGTGATGAAAACCGTGAAAGCCTTATGAAAAAAGGCAAACTGATAAAAATATGGGTAAGAAATATTACTTCTTACGGACCTATTCCCTTTATGTTAAGCTCTTACGGGTATGGTATTACAACTAATTGTACCTTTGAGCATTACTATGATTTGTGCACCGAAGACAATAAAATTAAAATATACTCAAAAAAAGGTAACCTTGATTTTTATGTATTCTTAGGTAATGATATGCCTGATGTGTTAAGGCTTTATACTGATTTAACGGGAAAACCACTTGTCCTTCCTAAGTTTTCTTATGGGTTAACCTTTGTAAATAATGAGTCGGATGATTTAAGGGATTTGCTTACAGATTGTGTTAATTTCAGAAAATACGGTATTCCTTGCGATGTTATGGGGCTTGAGCCTAACTGGATGAGTAGTCACTATGATTTAACTGTTGAAAAAGATTGGAACAGAGAAAAATTTTTCATTGCAAAGTGGAATAATGATCACGGCCCTCAAACGCTGTTTTATAATCTGAGAGCCTTAGGATATAAACTAAGTCTATGGCTTTGTAATGACTACGATCTTATTTACGAAGAAGAAAAAAATTGTCTTAATACTTCAAAAAATGAATACGGAGAAGACCAGGAAATAGTAGACAATAATTTCTATTTTGATATGATAAATGACAAGATTACCAAACAGGGTGAGGCTTGGTACGAGCATCTTAAGAAGTTTACAAATCAGGGTGCTGCGGTTTACAAGCTTGACGGAGCATATCAGGTTCT
>JAZOVB010000094.1:0-1011 GCA_045658425.1 Clostridia bacterium
GAAACCCCACAACACATATGGGTAACCGACAAATCGGCAATTGCCCTCATAAACTGGTATGACCCTGAAGTGGAAATATCCAGTGTATACCTAAAGGCGCAGCCTTTGAAAAAATAGTAAAATTTTATAATCAAGTAATCCTGCAGAGAATGAAGTTAAGAATATTATGCGTAATGGCATTTTTGGCCTTTGCGGTTTCGAGTTGTGAAAAGAACAACATCCTGGATATAAAGACAACATATTGTACAGCAATAATAAATGGTGAAGAATATAAAGACGCCCCAACTGTAAGGGAAGAATTGGATAAAAGAGGATATCCTTTTGCAACAAAAGAGAGAATCTTTATAGGCAAGAGCAACAATCTTGCGTACATACAGTTTCAGCTGTCTGATGCTAATGGAGAAATGTGCTATTACCTGTTTGGAGGCATTCCGTTTGGAAAAGAGGAAAACTTTCCAATTCTGAAAAAAGAGTACCAGATATATTGTCATCCAAGTTTTGATATTTCAGATAAGCCAGCAGAAAAGATTGCTGATAACTATATGAAATTTCAGGCAAAAGAAACTTCCTCAATGTATCCTTCGGGAATACTTGTACTTAAAAAGTATTCTGACATTATAAGCAGTTCTTATGAAATGCCATGTCCTCTATCGGGAACATTGATATTTACAGAATATGACAAGACAAATCATAAGTATAGCGGCAGCTTTAAGTTACAGAACATGGAATCATCTGGTAGTCTGTCTTATGATGTAAAAGGTGAACTTAAAGTGCATATTCAGAACAACTTATAAAAATATGATATCTCCTGAACTTTTGGCTGGGACACTTGTTTAGATAAGTGAAATAGTTTTTTAAGTTAGGTTAAGTCTGACAAGCCCTGTGGTCTCGGGATGAGGTTGCAGGGCTTGTTTTTATATATCACAACAAATAGTTGAATATTTATTTGGAGGAATAAATATTTATATTACCTTTGTATTATACAAGTTGTTTAATACATAAAGAGTAATA
>JAZOVB010000095.1:0-9058 GCA_045658425.1 Clostridia bacterium
AATATTTTTATGTTAAGGAAAAGATGTTTAAACTTTTTGCTATTCTTTACGGACAACATAAGGGGGTGTTTAAAAAGTTTCGACTTTTTAAACACCCCCAAAATTACATCTCCATTTTTGAAAATTTATGGTATAATGAAAAAATAAACTTGAGGTGTTGGTATGACTTATTTCATAGCCTTTTTAGAGGGCATAATAACCTTTATATCTCCTTGTCTTTTACCTATGCTTCCCATATATATTTCATATTTTACAGGGGAGGATAGTGAAGGGAAAACTTTTTTAAACTCAATAGGTTTTGTACTTGGCTTTACCCTTATATTTGTATTAATGGGTGCAGGAAGCGGTGCTGTGGGAAGTTTGTTTATAGAATACCGTACACTGCTTAATGTAATAACAGGGTTAATTGTTATATTTTTCGGACTTAATTTTCTGGGTGTATTTAAACTTAATATTTTTAAAGGGGTTTCTTCACATTTTAATAAAAGCCCGGGCTTTTTCGGAGCTTTTATATTCGGAATTGTGTTTTCGGTGGGGTGGACTCCCTGTGTAGGTGCATTTTTAGGGTCTGCTCTTATGATGGCATCATCCTCGGGAAGTGCGGTTAAAGGAATATTTATGCTTTTGTGCTATTCTATGGGGCTTGGAATTCCTTTTGTGATAAGTGCAGTGCTTATTGATAAATTGAAAGTAACTTTTAATTTTATAAAAAGAAATTACAATATTATAAGTAAAATTGCAGGTGGCTTTTTGGTTTTGACAGGCTTCCTTATGATATTTGGATTTATGAATAAATTTATGGAGGTTATTATATGAAAAAAACCAGGTTTATTGTCATTCTTATTGCATTGGCTTTGATAATTTCTCTTGCATATATAATGTATAGCGATTTAAAGTCTGATTATATGTTAAGAAATCTTATGACTGATGGTGTATCCGTTGCGGTGTCTGATTTTACCGTAAAGAATTCCGAAGAAAAGGATATAAAGTTTTCATCCCTTTCGGGAAAACCTGTTATTGTAAATTTATGGGCAACCTGGTGTCCTTTCTGTATGGAGGAGCTTCCCGATTTTCAGATTGCTTTTGATAAATACAAGGATGAGGTTACCTTTTTAATGGTTAATGTAACCGACGGGCAAAGAGAAACCATAGAAAAAGCAAGTGGTTTTATCAAAAGTTCAGGATATACCTTTCCGGTTTATTATGATGTTTACCTTGAGGCATCATCGGTGTTCGGTGCTGGTTCATTACCAATGACCTTTTTTATTGATAAAGACGGAAACGCCGTAGCATTTGCAAGAGGTAAAATAGGAATAGAGGATATAGAAGCGGGAATCGGAATTATACTTAAAAAGTGATTTACAATTTCTTTAAATTATGTTATAATATAGCATGAAATTTTAAAAAAAGAGGCAAAAGATAAAATGAAACGAACTATGTGCTGTCCAAAATGTAAAAATACGGACCTGACAGTCCCTGATAATTTAAAAGAAAAGGTTATTTGTGATAAATGCGAATACAGTTTTTTTTCGCTTGATTCCTTAAAACGAAAAAAGGTTGTACTTAACAGAATATTTTTAGTTTCTATGATTTTATTTGTTATAACACTTCTGGCAGGAACATTTCTTTTCTTCCTGCCTGTTTACGGGGAATACAATCTGCCGGTGCAAAAGCTTCTTGTGAAGCTTTTTGATATGGGTATAAGTGAACAAGGTATTGTAACAACAGGTGTTGCACTTTACATAATTTCGCTTATTGCCATGATATGTGTGTTCACTTCTGCTTATTACAGCCACCATTATCGTGAAAGAAGATGGTATTTAAGAAAGCACGGTTTTATATACGAAAAGAGGGAAAGCAGTGGAAGTAACAGGTATTAAAAAAAGTCTTGTAAGTAAAACCCTGAAAGAGGTTTATATAGACTTTGAATATGCCTTTTCTCTATATGATAATAATTTAAAAGAGCTTGGAATAAAAGAGAATGTAACACTGGATGAGGAAAAATACCGGAATGAAATTTTCCCCGCAATATGCAAAAATGCATTACAAGATGCCTTAAGCTATATTGCAAAGGTAAATTGTACAAAAAAACAGGTTGAAGATAAGCTGAATTTAAGAAAATATCCTTATGAAGCAATAAAAAAGGCTATGGATTATATCGGGGAAAAAGGCTTTATTGACGATTATGAATATGCACTTTCCTTTGCAAGAGTGAGTGCGAAAAAAGGAAAAGGCGAAAAATATATTGCATTTGAGCTTTTCAAAAGAGGCATTTCCGAGGATATGGCAAGGGAGGTTATATCTCTTACCTGCCATGATGAATATCTTTTACCCCTTGCAGAAAAAAGACTTGGAATAATATTAAAGGGCAGGGAAAAGCCCGATTATAAAGACCTTAATAAATTAAAGGAGTATCTGGTAAGGCAGGGCTACGGATATGATAAAATATCTGACGCATTAAGACTTATCACTGAAAAATATGAAGACTAAAGTTTTTGTTGTGTCCTTAGGTTGCTCAAAAAATCATTGCGACCTGGAAAATATGATGGGGATATTAGTGGAAAACGGCTATGAAATCACCCTTGATGAATTTGAAGCGGATGCGGTAATTGTAAATACCTGCGGTTTTATTGAAGCGGCAAAGGAAGAGGCAATTGAAAATATCCTGGAAATGGCTGAACTTAAAAATACCGCAAAATTAAAAGCTCTTATTGTTACCGGCTGTCTTTCTCAGAGATATAAGGATGAGCTTTTAGAAGCTTTTCCTGAGGTTGATGCCGTTGTGGGAGTATTCGATTTTGATAAAATTGATAAGGTTATTAAAATGACTATGTCAGGCGAAAGGGTTAAATTAACCGAATCGGAAGCTTTAGCGAATTTTAACTCTATGCCCAGAATTCAGACAACACCTTTTTATACCGCATATTTGAAAATTGCCGAAGGGTGCGATAACAGATGTACCTATTGTGCAATTCCTTACATAAGAGGAAAATATGTTTCAAGGGATATGTCTTCTCTTATTAATGAAGCTAAAAAACTTGCGGATTCCGGGGTTAAAGAATTAATAGTAATTGCCCAGGATACAACACGCTACGGAATAGATTTATACGGCCAACCAAAGCTTATGGAACTTTTGGGAAAGCTATCTGAAATTGAAGGGATAGAGTGGATAAGAGTTCACTATATGTACCCTGAAATGATTTCCGAAGAGCTGGTTGATTTTATAAAGGAAAATGAAAAGGTTTTAAGTTATTTTGATATTCCTATCCAGCATATCAATTCAAGAATATTAAAGCTTATGGGAAGAAGAAGTGACAGAGCGGATATTGAGCGTGTAATTAAACTTATAAGAGATAAAATTCCTGATGCAACTATCCGTACTACTGTTATTGCAGGCTTTCCTACCGAAACAGAGGAAGAATTTAAAGAGCTTTGCGAATTTATAGAAAAAACAAAATTTGACCGTCTTGGTGCTTTTGCGTTTTCCAAAGAGGAGGGAACTCCCGCCTTTAAGCTTAAAGGTCAGCTTACAAAAAAGGTGAAGGAAAAAAGAGCAGAACACATCGGAATGTTGCAAAGTGCTATAATGGCGCAGAATAACCAAAAGCATATTGGCAAAATTATTGATGTTCTCGTTGAGGGGCTTCATAACGAATATGGTGTTTATTTCGGACGAAGCAAAATGGACAGTGTTGAAATTGACGGTACTGTTATGTTTGAGACAGATGATGTAATTGCCTTTGGTGATATAGTAAAAGTAAAAATAACCGATGCCTCCGAGTATGACCTTGTTGGCACTTATGTGAAAGGATGAAAAAAATGAATTTACCTAATAAGCTTACGATTTTAAGAATTGCACTGGTACCGGTGTTGCTTGTGATGCTCTATAACATTAACGGCTTATTTTTAATGTCCTGTCTTTCTGCCGGGATGTTTCTTCTTATTTCTTTTACAGATATGTTAGATGGAAAAATTGCAAGAAAATATAATCTTATAACCGATTTCGGTAAGTTTTTAGACCCACTTGCAGATAAGATTTTAGTTACCTCGGTTATGATTGCTTTTATAGATATGGGATATATTTCCTCTATTGCTGTAATAATAATTATAATAAGAGAATTTCTGGTTACATCACTTAGACTTGTGGCGGCTTCCTCAAATACTGTTATTGCCGCATCCAATCTTGGTAAAATAAAAACGGTTATCCAGATGATAGTTCTCACAGTTCTTTTCTTCTATCCGCAGATTATAGTATTACCTTTTGGAAATATTATAATAAATGTGTTAGTATGGGCAGCTGTGCTTATAACTGTTATTTCGGGTGCAGACTATGTTATTAAAAATAAAGATGCAATAAAAATAAACTGATAAAGGATGGTAAAAAATGAACAAACCTATTTTTAAGTATGAAACAGCAAATGAATTTATTGACGCGGCAGGGTTTACTCCCTATAAAGCAAAGTCTGTTGAGGCTCTTAAGCTTTTAGAATCAGGAAATGGCAAGGGAAATGATTTCTTAGGTTGGCTTAATCTTCCCGAAGAGTTTGGTTCCGAGGAATTCAAAAGAGTAATTGAGGCTTCAAAAAGAATAAGAGAAAACTCCGAAGCTTTGGTTGTAATCGGTATCGGCGGCTCTTATTTAGGAGCAAGAGCGGCAATTGAATTTCTTCAGGGGAATATGCATAATATTAAAAAATCCGGCAATCCTAAAATTTTCTTTGCAGGAAACTCAATTTCTTCAGACTATCACTACGAGCTTCTTGAAATTTTAGAGGATATGGATTTTTCAATTAATGTAATTTCCAAGTCAGGAACCACTACCGAACCTGCAATCGCTTTCAGATTATTTAAAGATTTACTTTATAAAAAATACGGTGCAGAGGAAGCAAAAAAGAGAATTTTTGTTACTACCGATAAGGAAAAGGGCGCTCTTTTAAATCTTGCTAAGGAAGAGGGATATGAACGCTTTACAATCGCTGATGATATTGGTGGAAGATTTTCTGTTCTTACCTCAGTAGGACTGCTTCCGATAGCAGTAAGCGGTGCAAATCTTCTTGACCTATATGAAGGTGCATTAGCGGCAATGAATGACTTAAGAGTTAAGGATTTTGATAAAAACTACGCTCTTCAGTATGCGGCTGTAAGAAACTACTTTTATGATAACGGTAAGGCTATTGAAATTTTAGTAAACTATGAGCCTTCTTTAATGTACTTTGCCGAATGGTATAAGCAGTTATTTGCCGAAAGTCATGGTAAAGAGGGTAAAGGAATTTTCCCTGCATCCTTAAATTTCTCTTCCGACCTTCACTCTTTAGGTCAGTTTGTTCAGGATGGAACAAGAAATATGTTTGAAACGGTTATTACTATTAAGAATCCCAATAATAACCTTACAATAAATGAAGATAAAGAAAATGTTGACGGTCTTAACTTCTTAGCGGGAAAAACAATGGACTTTGTTAATACCAAAGCATTTTTAGGAACATTCCTTGCTCACACAGATGGTAAAACTCCTAACCTTATAATTGAAATTGAAAAGAGAAATGAGTTTAACTTAGGTTATCTTTTCTATTTCTTTGAAATTACCTGTGCTATTGACGGATATATTTTAGATGTTAATCCATTTGACCAGCCGGGCGTTGAAGAATATAAGAAGAATATGTTTGCACTTTTGGGAAAACCCGGATATGAGGATATGAAAGCGGACTTAGAGAAGAGATTATAAAAAAGCATAAAAACACCTGCTGTATACTGAAAATGCAGCAGGTGTTTTTTTCAGGCTTAATATTTGGTTTACGTAATTGCTTTTTCAAAAATTAAAAGTATAACTTATCCAATATTGAATATGATTATAAAAAGCGTATAAAAAAGGCACTAAACGAAAATCGTTTAGTGCCCTTAAACCCACAGGCGAATGTGTCTTAAAAAGCAGGAAAAATTTCTTGGATTGGATGAAAAATTAGTTGGATAGTATGAGATACATCCAACTAATTTTTCATTCAAAACGCAAAGCATTTTAATTCATAAATTTGCTTGTAAATTTATTCCTTAATTTAGCAATGTACACTACAAAAAATGTGCCTACCTCTCGGTAAGCACATTAATTTTTAAATTTCCCCTGCTTTGCGTGTTCCGGGGAATTTTTACGCTTTTTACACTTTTTATAGGCCTCTTGCTGCTTTAACTGCCGCAACTAACTGCTTAGCCATATCTGTGATAGATTTGAAGTCGCCTGTCTTAGCACCTGCTGTTAATGCACCGCCAACACCAACTGCTGCAGCACCTGCTTTAATCCACTGGTCAACATTGGTAATGTCAACACCGCCTGTAGGCATAACCTTAGCGTGTGGAAGAGGACCTTTGATTGATTTAATGATTTTAGGACCGAATAATTCGCCGGGGAATACCTTAATAATATCAGCCCCTGCTTCCATAGCGTTAACTACTTCTTTAATTGTTGTACAACCGGGCATACCTGCAACTCTGTATCTGTTACAAAGCTTGATTGTTTCAGGGTCAAAATATGGGCTTACAACATACTGTGCACCTGAAAGAATAGCAATTCTTGCTGTTTCAGGATCTAAAACGGTACCTGCACCAAGTAACATTTCGCCGTTTTTGTAGTGGTTAGCTAACTGTTCAATTACCTTGTGAGCACCGGGTACTGTAAAGGTAAGCTCGATAGCATCAACGCCACCCTCTAAGCATGCTTCTGAAATTCTGATAGCTTCTTCTGCTGTTGACGCTCTTACAACACCAACAACACCTGTATCGGTTAATCTGGTAAGTACTTTTTCTTTTTCCATTTTGTTTGTTCTCCCTTTATATTTTTTTTATTATTTTATACCTTTTATATAAATAAGTCAAGCAAATTAACCTATTCTGCCCTGATTTTACCACTTTTTAAGAATTTTAGCAATATTTTATTGACAATATACCGATATTTATATATAATTTTAGAAAAAGGGAGTAGCAGGCATCTGTAATGCTTAATCAGATGTTTGAACATGCGTCAGTACGATTTTTAAAAATCCGCGGTTCGATTAAATTGCAAGACTTTTATTACCAAGGGGGTAATAGGGGTCTTTTTTATTTTTATATATGAAAGGATATTTATTATGAGTTATTTATGGTTAATTATCGGTTTTATTTTACTTATCAAAGGGGCAGATTTCTTTGTTGACGGAAGCTCCTCTCTTGCAAAACGCTTTAAAATTCCCGAAATAATTATTGGTCTTACCATTGTTGCTATGGGAACGAGTGCTCCCGAGGCGGCGGTAAGCTTAAGTGCCGCTTTAAATAAAGCAAATGGTATTGTGGTGGGCAATGTTATCGGCTCTAATATATTTAATCTTTTAATGGTTGTTGGTATTTGTGCTGTTATCAAGCCTTTCAAAGTTGAAAAGCAGGTTATGAAAAGCGAATTTCCTCTTTCCATATACGCGGCAATTTTTGCTCTTGTTCTTTGTTTTGACAGTATAATCCCCGGCAGAGAAAATATTTTGGGAAGAATTGACGGCATACTTCTTTTGATATGTATAGTTCTTTTTATCTGGTCTCAGGTGAAAAATGCTCTTAAAGCAAGTAGAGAGGGCGGGGAAGAGGACTCTGAAATAGAACTTTTATCACCTTTAAAAACAGCCCTTTATATTTTAGGCGGTATCGGAGCTGTTATCTGGGGTGGAGATATGGTAGTTAATTCTGCTACCGATATTGCAAAAAGCTTTGGTGTTTCTGATCATCTGATAGGACTTACTATTGTTGCAATAGGTACCAGTCTTCCCGAGCTTGTAACAAGTGTGGTTGCGGCAAGAAAGGGAGAAAGTGATTTGGCTCTTGGTAATGTTATCGGCTCAAACATATTCAATATATTCTTTATACTCGGCATAAGCTCAACCGTAACTCCTGTTGCTATTTCGGTTGCATCATTGTGGGATATCGGTATTCTTATCGGTATAAGTGCTGTTGCATACTTCCTTACTCTTTGGGGCAAGGGTGCTAAAAGATGGCACGGTATTTTGTATGTTTTAATGTATGCTCTGTTTACAGCATATATATTAATAAGATAATAATTGAAAGGGAATGTAAAAAAACTCCAGACCACCAAAAACGAGATGTATCAATAGTTTTGATATAGAAAACTTATCAAATCAACTATAAAAAGGTAAAGATTTTAAAAAAATCTTTAAAAATTAAGTTTTTGGTTAAGCAGATGCGTTAGTATCCGAACCCGTTTATTGTCGGATTTTTTCGCCCCTGCGTCGTTAAAATACTCGCAAATATGTTAATATTCACTGCGTTTTTGCCTAGCATTGCCTGAAAAAATCCAGACAATAAATTCGCGGAACCATAAACCTTTTAAATTCGAGATTTTTTTAGGCGGAAGATTTCGATAATACGAGGGTATATCAAAATCGACAACGACAAAAAAGCCGGATTTAAAAGGTTTTGGCGGGTTCGGATATTAACACATCTGCTTAAGCGAACGCCCCTTAAATGTTCTTTTTTGCAATAGATAAATGTTTTGGTTGTCACTTTTTTTAATTTTATTCGAGCCACAAGATCATCTCTAGCAACCTTTTTACGCATATTGCAAGCTCGTTTCTTTTGTTTTTAACAGAAATTGTATCTATATATTTATGTTTTCTGTCATTTGAAAAAGAAGGCATACGGATATCATTTCCTGCTTTAACCTCTGCGCTTTTTTCGGCAGTATTATTCCAGTCCGTTGTTATAAGTCCCTTATACCCCCATTCACCACGCAAAATACCCGTAAGCAATTCTGCATTTTCAGATGCTCGCACATTATTAACCAGGTTATATGATGTCATAATAAGCTTGGGAGCACTCTCCTTAACACAAATCTCAAATCCCTTAAGGTAAATTTCACGCAGCGCTCTCTCTGACAGAATTGAATTTGATTCTTCACGATTAGTTTCTTTATTGTTGCAGGCGAAATGCTTTGGAGTTGCAACTATTCTTTGCGACTGGATGCCTCTTACCATAGCAGCTGCCATTTTACCTGATACAAACGGGTCTTCAGAATAATATTCAAAGTTTC
>JAZOVB010000096.1:0-23623 GCA_045658425.1 Clostridia bacterium
TTTACCTTAATGTAAGTACCTTTATATTTGTATATGCCAAACATTAATAATACTTACTTTTTGCGGTCCGGAGTTTTTTAACATCCCCCTTTTAGTTTAAAATGTAAAGTATATCAATATTTATTTATATTTTCTGCAACTGCCTTAGCTAATTGGTCTGCACAGGAGGTTGACTTAAAACCGCAGGTGTTTCCCGAAAGTCTTTCAACAATATCCTCTGCTTTAGCCCCCTCCAGTATTTTTGATATTGCCTTCAGATTTCCGTCACAACCGCCGTGAAAACGGATATTTGTAACAATATTATTTTCAATATCAAACTCAATTACTCTTGAGCAGGTGCCTTTTGTCTTATAATTTATATGCACTTTAATCCTCCAAAAGTTTTATAATTCCTCTTACAAAAGCTTCAACGCCTATTATAAGGGATTTTTCATTTAAGTTATAACGGCTGTTGTGAAGCGGATATTCATACCCTTCAATATGAGTTCCGATTTTTAAATGGCAGGAGGGAACGGCCTTTGCGAAATAGGCGAAATCCTCCGCAGTCATTGCATAGCCAAGCTCTAAAACCTTATCCTTTCCGAAAGTATCTAAAAGAGCTTCTCTTACTTTCTTTACAGTTTGGGAATCGGTTACAAGAGGGATATAGTTAAGAGGTACATCACATTGGCATTTTATATCATATTTATGGCAAATGTCGCTAACAGTATCGGTAATAGCCTTTGATAAAAGCTTTTCAGCTTCTTCATCAAGCATTCTTAAAGTTCCCTTAAGATGGGCATTATCCTTAAAAATATTATTTCCGCTTATACAATCAAAGGAACACATAGAAAGAACATTCTTATGCCCTGCTTCATTGAAATCCTGGCTAAGTTTATTAAGTGCAATTATTATTTCACTTCCGCATAAAACCACATTTTTAACCTTTTCGGGATATGCTGCATGACCGCCCTTACCCATAAGCTCAATTTCAATTAAAGTATCTGAGGCGAAGGTTGTTCCCTCGGATATATCAATATATCCTGTTTCAATTGACGGCCATAAATGACCCGAAAGCATATAATCAACCCTTGGATTTTCCAAAACACCTTTTTCAATCATCATCTGTGCACCGCCGTCAACCTCTTCGGCAGGCTGGAAAATAAGCTTAAGATTACCTTTTAATAAATCCTTATGTTCCATAAAATATTCAGCAACCAAAAGATTCATTGCAATATGACCGTCATGACCGCAAGCATGCATTAAACCCTGGTGGGTTGATGAAAATGGAAGTCCTGTTTCCTCAGTTATTTTAAGAGCATCAATATCTGCACGAAGTCCAATTGTTTTAGTGCCTTGTCCGTATATTACAGCACTTATTCCTGTTTCTCCTACTTCTTTGATATCTTCAATTCCAAGGTTTTTAAGATATGAAATTATTTTTTCCTTGGTTTTAAATTCCTTGTACCCCGGCTCGGGAATTTTATGAAATTCTCTTCTTAATTCTATAAGCTTTTCTTCATATTTAATAAACATATTTAACACCCTTATACAGTATACCAAAATAATTGACTAAAGTCAAATTTAATGATATAATTATAAAAAAATATAACTTATAAATGGACAATACTGTGCGGAAAGGGAAAAATATGGATAAAAAACCTATAATAGCCTTAATGTATGATTTTGATAAAACCCTTATAACAAATAATATGCAGAATTTCGGTTTCATTCCCAGTCTTGGAATAAGCGAAGAGGAATTCTGGAACAAGGTAGGGGAGTTTACCGTAGAAAATGAAATGGATGGGTTACTAAGCTATATGTATTTTATGTTAAAATATGCTAACATAAGAGATATAAAAATAACCCGTGATGAATTTGTTAAACTTGGTAAAGGGATAGAATTTTTCCCGGGTGTTGAAGGCTGGTTTGAAAGAGTAAACGAATACGCAAAACAACAGGGAGCAGAGGTTGAGCATTATGTAATATCTTCAGGACTTCAGGAGATAATAGAGGGTTCATCCGTTTATAAGTATTTTACCAAAACCTTTGCCTGTGAGTATGCTTATGATGTAAACGGTGTTGCAATCTGGCCTAAAACCGTTGTTAATTTTACTACCAAAACACAGTATTTATACAGAATTAATAAAGGTCAGCTGTCTGTCCGTGATGATGAGGCTCTTAATTCCTATATGGCAGAGGGGGACAGAAGAATACCTTTTAAAAATATGATTTATATAGGTGATGGGTTTACTGATGTTCCCTGTATGAAATTATGTAAAATGAACGGTGGTCATTCAATTGCAGTTTATGATAAAAGTCTTAACACCGCTAAAAAGCTTATGAGGGAAGAGAGAATTGACTTTATGGCAAAAGCAGACTACCGTGAGAATTCCGAGCTTGACACAACCGTTAAAGCGATTATAGATAAAATTATATTACAGAATAAACTGGATACAATACATAAAAAATACGTCTGATTTTCAGGCGTATTTTATGGTTTATAGAAGATTTGTTTATCGGTAAATGCGGGATTTTGGTATAAAACCATCTCCGTACTTCAAATTCTTTGATAATTTTAAAACATCAGACATAAAGCGTAATTAAGTATAACTCCGTAGCCTCCGAAAATACCGCAGAGGGCATAGGTTGCGGGATTTAATCCTATATGGAAATCAAAGGATAAGGTAATGAAATTTATAAGGAATATAATAAAGGAAAATAAAGCTCCTCTTACAAGTATTTTAAACAATAAAAGCAAAGGCTTTTTAAAACAATAAAAAACAAAAACTGCTGTGAAGCCTAAAAAAAGTAATGCTCCCGGATTTTTGAAAATACTACTCAAGATATAACTCCCCGCTTAAATCATAAGATTTTTTATGGTTGTTTTTTGCTTCTTTTAAAAGATTACGGTATCTTTTCTCAGCAGCATTCAATTCCAATATGGCAAGTTCTACATTATCCTCACCTACAACCATATCAAAATTACTTCTCGCACTGTTTAAATCATATAATGCCTTTTTAATGAGCATTGTTTCACCATCAACAGCCATTTCTCTCTGCTTTATTTTTTTCAGTAAAATTTCAAGAAAGTTTTTCATATTACTCATCCTTTTTTAGTATAAAATGTTATTTTCTATTATAGTCTATGCCACAATATCACATTTTTATACCAAAAAAAGATGCAGTAAATGTTTTACTACACCTTTTTTAAAGTTATTCATCCATTATTTCTTTTTCTGAAAAATCATCATGTTCAGCAATTTCTTCCGCAGTAACGGATGTTTCCTCGGTTACAGATTCATTCTCGGATAAATCTGTTGCTTTTTCAAGAATTTCCTTATGAAGACTGTTTCCGGTATGAGTAAAGTCATCCTGATTTGCTTCTTTATCGGCGATGTTTTTAAACATTTCTTTATCGTCAACTGCAATATCAAGTCTTTTTCCGTCAACAGGAAGTACTATACAAACCTCGGTGCCCATATTTTCTTCACTTTCAATGTAAATATCACCGCCAAAGGCATTAATCATTTCCTTTGAAATTGCAAGACCCAGACCTGTACCGCCCTGTTCTCTTGACCTTGCCTTGTCCACCCGATAGAATCTTTCAAAAATTCTTTTAAGGTCAGACTTGGGAATACCGATACCGGTATCTTTAACCTTTATATAAATATTTCCGTAAATAGCTCTTACAAAAATATCGATTATTCCGTCTTTTGGAGTGTATTTGATTGAGTTTGAAATAATGTTTACAAGGATTTGCTCCAAACGGTCCTTATCCATAAATAAAGGCGGAAGCTCGTTCATTTCGTGATAAGTAAGCTTATGCCCGTATTTTTCTGCTTCAATTTTCATTTTACCAACAACATCCGAAATAAGCTCGGATACATTGATGTATTCACGGTTGGCAAGGATAATTTTACTGTCAAGCTTTGAAAGGGTAAGAAGGTCGCCTATAAGTCTGGTCATACGGTCAGCCTCTTTGTTTACAACATCCAAAAAGCCTGTTTCAGTGTCCCTGTCAAGGTCATTTTCCCTCATTGTTTCTATGTAGGTTTTAATGGTGGTAATAGGGGTTTTAAGCTCGTGGGAAACATTTGCCACAAACTCTCTTCGCGAGTTTTCAATGCTTTCCTGTTTGGTAATATCCTGGATAACTACCATAACCCCTTTGTATTTTTCGTGTTCAAAAATAAATGGACTTATTTCAAGCTTTAAGGAGTAATCATTGGTTTTTATAACTCTTTGTTCTACCTTGTGATAATCAAGATAAATGAAATCACCTATGTAAAGGTCATCGAAAAACTGAGTAAAATACTCGTCAAAATTTATTTCCTTTTCGTTTTCAATACCAAGCAGTGCTTTTGCCGCAGGGTTTATAACGATTGATTTTCCGTTGGAATCAAAGGCTATAATACCGTCAGACATATACTTCATTACCGTTTCTAACTTATTTTTCTCAATTGCCAGATCATTAACGCTTTCGGACAAAGCATCCGACATATACTTGAATGTATTTGAAAGAATACCGATTTCGTCATTTTCTTTAACAGATGGTACTGTTTCAAATTCTCCCTTTGCAAGTTTTTCCGCGTGTTTGGTAAGGGAGGTAATAGGTCTTGATATGGTACGGGATAAGAAGATACCTAAAAGTATAGCTATCATAACTCCGAGTAAAAGTGCCTGAAGCACCATAGTTGTCATATTTCTTATAACATCATTCATTGCATTTTTCGAGTCAACTATATATATAATGTATTTAACATTATTTTCACCGTCTGTAATGGGTACAGCGTATTCCATAATGGAATTTGAAGACTCGGTCTGTATTCCCGTATTACCTGTCATAGCCTCTGCGATTGACGGAGTTTTTGTAAGTGCTTTACCCTTCGCCGGGTCGGTTCCCATAAGATAAGCGGCGCTTTTACCATCTAAAATATAATAATTACGGTAGGAATAATCCACACCTAAATTTGTGCTGTACGCATTAAGCATAACCTCTATTTCCTCTAAGGAGGACTCATTGGCAGTATTCTTAAGCTGAGTTATAAAGGTTTCCGAAAAAGTATCGGACATTTTATTACGGAAATCGGTATGGTAGTACACATTGATATTATTTATAAGAAAAGTACCCAAAACCGACATTATAGCAATAATGATAAGCACAAAAATAAGAATTAATTTTTGTTGAATACCCTTTATCATTTTAACACCTACTTGATGGATTTGAAGTAATAACCAAGGCCTCTTTTGGTTACCACATATTCGGGTTCAGAGGAATTATCCTCAATCTTTTCTCTTAATCTTCTTACGGTAACATCAACTGTACGGACATCACCCAAATATTCATATCCCCATACCTGCTCTAAAAGAGCCTCTCTGGAAAAAATCTTCTCAGGTTTTTTAGCCAGAAATTCGAGTAATTCAAATTCGCGTCTTGTAAGGTCAATGGGATTACCGTCTTTGGTAACTTCATATCTTTCCGAATTAATAATCAGTCTTCCCATTTTTATAATTCCCGACTCATCGGCAGATGAGCTGAAAGCTTCCGAAACGGTTCTTCGTAAATTAGCCTTTATTCTTGCAATAAGCTCTCTTACGCTGTAAGGCTTTGTGATATAGTCATCTGCACCAAGCTCTAAGCCTAAAACCTTATCTATTTCGTCCTCTCTTGCTGTAACAAGCAAAATGGGGATACTCTTTTTAACTGTTCTTAATTCTCTTAAAACCTGAAAACCATCCATTTTAGGAAGCATAACATCTAAAAGTACCAAATCAAAATCCTCTGCTTTTGCTAAGTTAAGCCCCTCTTCGCCGTCAAAGGCCTGTTTGGTTTTATAACCCTCTTTTTCAAGATTGAATTTTAAAATATCGGATATAGGCTTTTCGTCTTCTACGATTAAAATATACTTTTCGCTCATAGTTATTTATTCCTTTCAAGATATATTAGTAAAACGGAAATATCCGCAGGGGATACTCCTGAAATTCTCATAGCCTGACCGATGGATTTCGGTCTTACAAGATTAAGCTTTTGTCTTGCCTCAAGGCGAAGTCCCGATATATCATCATAATTGATATTTTCCGGTAAAAGCTTTTTGTTAAGCTTGGCAACCTGTTCTGCCTGTGCAAGTTGTTTTTTTATGTAGCCCTCATACTTTATCTGTATTTCAGCTTCTTCCCAAATCTCTCTTTTAAGTTCGGGTCGTTCTTTGTCAACAGCACCTAAAATCTCGTAGGAAAGCTCGGGTCTTCTTAAAAGCTCACATAATTTAATTCCGGTTGTTATAAGTGAACTTCCGTTTGCCTCTAAGAATTCATTAACCTCCTTGGAGGGTGAAACGTTAAGAGTATTTATTCTTTCGATTTCCTTTTCGGTAGCCGCTTTTTTTTCTAAAAACTTATTGTATCTTTCTTCTGATATAAGACCTATTTCAAAACCAAGAGGGGTAAGTCTTAAATCTGCATTATCCTGTCTTAACAGTAAGCGGTATTCGCTTCTTGCAGTCATCATTCTGTATGGCTCATTTGTGCCCTTTGTAACCAGGTCGTCAATAAGAGTACCGATATAAGCCTGGTCTCTTGATAATATAAAGGGGTCTTTACCTAAAATTTTAAGTGCCGCATTTATTCCTGCCATAAGCCCCTGGGCAGCAGCTTCTTCATATCCGGATGTACCGTTGAACTGACCTGCGCCGTAAAGACCGCTTATTTTCTTGAATTCAAGTGTAGGATACAACTCTAAGGGATTTACACAGTCATACTCAATAGCATAAGCACTTCTTGAAATAATAACATTTTCAAGCCCCTTGATTGAACGGTACATTTTTTCCTGAACATCTTCAGGCAGGGATGAAGACATGCCCTGAACATACATTTCATCAGTATCAAGTCCCATAGGTTCAATAAAAACCTGATGTCTTTCTTTATCTTTAAATCTTACAATCTTATCCTCGATGGAGGGGCAGTATCTGGGGCCTGTACCCTCTATCTTACCGCTGTATAAAGGGGAACGGTGAAGATTATCTAAAATTATCTTATGGGTTTCTTCATTTGTATAGGTAAGATAACAGTTATCTTTGTTTTCTCCTATATAATCATTTTCAAAAGAGAAAGGAACAATTATATCATCACCCTTTTGAATTTCCATTTTGGAAAAATCAACACTTCTTCTTAAAACCCTTGCAGGAGTACCTGTTTTAAATCTTAAAAGCTCAATACCCATTTCTCTCAGGCTCTCTGAAAGTTGATTTGCAGGGAACATTCCGTCAGGACCGCTTTCTTTTTCATAGTCGCCGATTATGATTTTTCCTTTAAGAAAGGTTCCTGTTGCAATAATTACAGCCTTGGTTTTAAAGATAAGTCCCGAGTCCAATTCAACCGAGTCAATCTTATTATCCTCGGTAAGATTGATTTTTATAATTTCACCCTGTCTTATAAAAAGATTTTCCTGTTTTTCCAGGGTGTATTTCATTTCATTCTGATATTTTCGTCTGTCCGACTGAACACGAAGTGAGTGAACTGCAGGACCTTTGCTTTTATTAAGCATTCTTGACTGAATAAAGGTCTTGTCAGCGTTTTTACCCATTTCACCGCCGAGAGCATCAATTTCTTTAACAAGATGCCCCTTAGCCGTACCGCCTATGTTGGGGTTGCAGGGCATATTGGCAATCATATCAAGACTTATGGAGAAAAGATAAGTTTTCACATTAAGCCTTGCACAGGCAAGAGCTGCTTCACAGCCTGCATGACCTCCGCCTATAACAACAACATCACAGCTATCCGCTATATAACTCATTAGTAACCGTCCTTTAAATTAAAAAAGTATGGGCGGGTTCTACTCCGCCCGTTTTTTATAAATTAATCTTAAATAGAGATATGAAAAATTCTTGAAATTGCAAAGCATTAAATTCCATAAATCGCAAAGCGATTTATACATTAAAATTAATACTGTTACAAACAAAGGAAAATATATATTAACTCAATACCTATAACTATCATATATTGATTTTTGCTTTGCATGGTCCGGGGAATTTTAACATCCCAATTTAATTAAATGCAGTGATAAGGGATAGGAAAAATTTTCTGGATTGGACAAAAATCATCCGAAGGTGTATGTGATACATCGAGAGGTGATTTTTGTTCAAAATGCAAAGCATTAAATTCCATAAATCGCAAAGCGATTTATACATTAAAATTAATACTGTTACAAACAAAGGAAAATATATATTAACTCAATACCTATAACTATTATATATTGATTTTTGCTTTGCATGGTCCGGGGAATTTTAACATCCCTTTAATTCATGTTTTCGTAATTTTTTCTCTCTGCCACACTGTTCCCTGCCGCCTGAATAATATCCATACTCTCTAAGGATACCCCTGTGCCGATTGCAACGCAGGTAGTGGGGTCTTCTGCAATTTTTGCAGGAATTCCCGTTCTCTTTTCTATAAGCTTATCAAAGCCCTGCATCAAGGCACCGCCGCCTGTAAGCACTATATGATTTGTGGCAATATCACCCACAAGCTCGGGAGGAGTTCTCTCTAATACATCATGAATTGCATCTGCGATGGAGTTTGCCGCTTCGCTTAATGCATCGATAATTTCATCTGACCTTAGTTCTAAAGTGTTGGGAAGACCTGTAATAAGGTTTCTTCCTTTTATGCTTGTGGTTTTAATTTCATCAAGAGGGAATACACAACCGATGGATTTTTTTATTTCTTCGGCAGTTCTTTCACCTATCAGGATATTGTAATTCTTTCTTATATACTTGATAATTGCATCATCGAAAGTATCTCCGGCAATTTTTATTGAATTGGAAACAACAACTCCGCCTAAGGATATAACTGCAATATCGGTAGTACCGCCGCCGATATCAACAATCATATTACCGTTAGGCTCTGCAATATCAATACCTGCCCCGATTGCTGCGGCAATAGGTTCTTCAATAACATAAGCTCTTTTTGCACCTGCCTGAAGAGCAACATCAACAACTGCTCTTTCTTCAACCTCTGTAACTCCCGAGGGAACACAGATAACTATATTGGGCTTGAAGAATTTGGAAAAATTAACCTTTGAAAGAAAGCTCTTAAGCATCTTTTCTGTGGTGTCATAATCGGAAATAACGCCGTCACGAAGAGGTCTTATGGCTACAATATTTCCCGGTGTTCTGCCTATCATTTTCTGTGCATCATCACCAACCGCATAAACCTTTCCGGAAACTCTGTCAATGGCCGCAACCGAAGGCTCTCTTAAAACAATTCCCTGACCCTTCACATAGATGATAACCGTTGCGGTACCCAAATCTATTCCTATATTTTGTCTGAAATTAAACATAGTAAAAACTCCTTAATTTATCTTATGTTTGTTAAATTATAAAATACTATTCTATATTATACATCACTACCTTGTCGTTTGTCAAACAATTTTAAAAACAGGTTGACTATCTTTTTTAATTATTGTATTATTTAGTGGAGGTGTTTTTAATGGACAATAAAAAAAATAACTTTCTTATAGGAGCATTGATAATTGCTATATCTCATGTTCTTGTAAAAATTATTGGAGCAGTATATAAAATTCCCCTTGACAGATTTATTCTTACAACAACAGGGATGGGAATATACTCATCTTCTTATACAATTTATAACTGGTTATTTGTTGTATCTACTGCCGGGCTTCCGGTTGCTATATCAAAGCTGGTTTCCGAGGCAAGAGCCACAGGAAAAGAAAGTGAAGCCAGGAAGATTTTTAAAGTTTCTTTGGTTATGCTTGTTTGTGTAGGACTGGTTGCTTTTCTTGTAATGTTTTTAATGGCTGTGCCGTTTTCCAAGCTGATAAATGCGGAGTCCTCATATCTTACAATGATGGTTATGGCACCAAGTCTTTTCTTTGTTGCCGTGTCCAGTAGCTTCAGAGGATATTTTCAGGGGAGAAAGAATATGCTTCCCACAGCATTATCTGAGGTGATTGAGGCTTTTTGTAAGCTTGTATTCGGGCTGTGCTTCGCGTATTTTGCCATGAAGCTTACCGGTGAATATTATATAGGCTCTGCAGGAGCGATTTCGGGAGTTACATTAGGAACTGTTTTCAGTTTTCTTTTCCTGTTTGTATATTATAAGAAAACTTTGGATAAAAATCAGATAACAACAGGGGAAGATACAAGCAGTGCGGGAGAAATTTTAAAAAACCTTGTAAAACTTGCCATTCCCGTTACTCTTGGGGTGTCGGTTTTTACTTTAACCTCTCTGATTGATACCGCAATGATTATGAATCAGTTAAGCGGAATAGGTTATCCTGAAGCAGAAAGACTATCTATGTACGGTTATCTTAACCGTGCAATAACTCTTTTTAATCTGCCGCCTACAGTTATTGCCAGTATTGCTGTTTCAGTAGTACCATCAATAGCCTCTGCAATCGCAGTAAATGATAATAAAACAGCTCACGAAAATGTTATATCTGCGTTAAGAATTACTGTTTTATTCGCAATGCCCTGTGCTATGGGCTTATCAGCTCTTTCATCTCCTATTTTGTCTTTTGTGTATGCAGATTCAAATTATTATCATCTGCTTACTGTTATGGGGATTGCAACCTTATTTGTAACTGTTGTGCAGGTATCAAATGCTCTTTTACAGGCTTATAATAAACCCTGGGTTCCGGTCTTTAATATGATGATGGGCGGTGCGGTTAAAATAATTGTAAACCTTATTCTCGTTTCACGGCCCAATATTAATATTTACGGTGCCCCTGTCGGCACAACCCTTTGTTATATGACTGTTGTTATCCTTAATATTATAGCACTTAAGCGTATTTCGGGTGTTAAGTTTGGATTTTTGGGATTTATTGTCAAACCCGCAGTTATAGGAGCGGTTACCTTTGTTTCTTCGGTTCTGTGTTATAACTTTACAAGCGGGTTGTTGGGCAATACACTTTCTTTATGTGTTTCCATTGCCGTTGCTGCGGTATTTTATCTTTTGTCGGTACTTCTTATAAAAGCACTGACTAAATCGGAAATTTTACTTTTACCAAAGGGAGAAGTTATATTAAATAAACTTGAAAGGTTCAAATTGATATGAATATAAATAAAGAAAAATACACATTTGAGGATTTGCTTTGGGTGGTTGATAAATTAAGAGGGGAAAACGGTTGTGAATGGGACAGAGCTCAGACTCACGAAACCTTGCTTAAATATCTCGTTGAAGAATCCTATGAATATATAGAAGCAACAGAGAAGAAGGATGTAAAGGCACAGGCAGAGGAATTGGGAGATGTGCTTTTGCAGATTGTTATGAGTGCCAGAATAGGTGCCGAAACAGGTGATTTTGATATTTCGGATGTAATAGACGGAATATGCAGAAAAATGATATACAGACATCCTCATGTTTTTTCGGATACCGTTGTTTCAGGTGTTGATGATATTTTAAAAAACTGGGATGAATTAAAGAAAAAAGAGAAAAATCTGTCGGGGGACAAAGAGGCACTGTTATCGGTTTCTACATCGTTACCTGCCCTTATGAGAGCACAAAAAGTAATTAAAAAGATAAAAAAACTGGAAAAAAATAAAAAATTCAGCGGTTTTAACAAAGAAACTATTGACAAATCCGATAAAATAGGTGATAATAATGTTGTATTCTCTAACGAATTTGTCAATGAAGACGATTTCACGGAGGCACTTTTAAGGTTAATTGACTTAGCCAATGAAAGGGATATTTCTTTGGAGTTATGCTTAAACAGTCGTATTAACGAAATAATTAATCGATTTAACTAAGTGTACATATTTAATCGCACTTATTTAAAATACAATAAAATAAATGAAAGGGGTATTACTCACATGAACAAGACAGAATTAATCAACGCTATTGTTGAATCCGCAAAAATCTCCAAGAAAGACGCTACAGCTGCTTTAGATGCTACTATCGACGCTATCGTAGATGCTCTTAAAAAAGGTGATAAGGTTCAGTTAGTTGGTTTCGGTTCTTTTGAAGTTAAAGAAAGAGCTGCAAGAAAAGGCAGAAATCCTAAGACTAAAGAAGAAATCACAATTCCTGCTTCTAAAGTTCCAGGCTTCAAAGCTGGCAGAGGCTTAAAAGACGCTGTTAAATAATTGAATAATTAATTTAAAGCATAAAAAATCCGGACAAGTTATTTGCCCGGTATTTTTTTATGCTTAATTTTTCACCATTTTTCCAATAAAAATAAAAACTTGACAGAACAAATGTTCGTATGTTATATTTAGGTTGCAAAACACAACAAACGAATAACCGGTTATTACAAAAAAGGAGGAACAATGGAAGGTATTAAGGATTTAAGAGATGCCCTGAGGGCAAATACTATGAAAAAAGAAAGAGTGTGCCGTCTGACGGGGCTTTCAAAAAATGGCTTGAAGCGCAAACTTGCCATTCCCAAAAAGTTTACCCTTTATGAAATAGTGGGAATTAAGTTGGCTTTAGGTCTTGAAATGGACGAGATAATAAAAATTTTTGCCCCTTTTGTTGCAAAATACAACAAAAACGAGGATTTTGACAGGAGGTTTTATAATTATGATTAAAATTGTAGGGGAAGAAATGGAAATAAAAAAATACATAAAGGCTGTAAAAGAGCTTTTTGGTTTATATAAAAGCTTAAATGACGGTGAGGAGAGTCCCTTGTTTTCGGACAAACAGTTTAAAACACTTTTAAAAACAGCTTTTGCAAATCCTGTTTATGCTAAAGATACTCTGAAAGGGAAAATTTTAAGGGAAAATATCTTAGGGGATAAGTCCCTTACTTTGATAGCTGAGGAAACAATGTACAGCATAGCACATATATATGCGGTAAAACAAAAAATATATAAAGAATTTGCATCGGTAACCTTTGGGGTGATAATATTATGACAAATTATTTAAGAATAAGAAGACTTGCATTAAAATATAAGAAATTATGTGCTGTTAAAGAGGAGCTTATAAAATTATCCCAAAATAAGAAATCATCCGCAAATCTATATCTTAAGTATAAAAAAGTTACATCAGAGAGTAGGCGGGATATAAGACGGCTTTTAAATTATATAGAGCTTTATGAGGTAATATTTGAACATAGTCTTAATATGCTTGACAGTCCCTTTGAGAAAAAGATTACCGAAATTCTTTGCAAAGAGGGAAGGAGCGTAGAAAGTACGGCAGCACGAGTTTATCTTTCTTCTTCTACCGTTGACAGAATCTTCAAAAGATTTGTAATATATTTTTTTAACAATCTTGATTCTTCTCAAAGAATTATAAAGCCGCTCCTTGAAATAAAAAAACTGTGAAAAAAACTTGCAATCAGAATATAAATATAGTATAATACCTAAAAAAGATATTATGGGAAGAGTATGGAGGGAACTTTATGAGTTTAAAAAATGAGTATCTTCTTAGCGTATACGAAAAGGTTGCTAAGAAAGACAGTACAGAACCGGAATTTTTACAGGCTGTTGGAGAGGTTTTAGAATCCTTAGAGCCTATCGTTGAGAGAAATCCTGAAATGGAAAAAACCGGAGTTATTGAAAGAATGGTTGAACCCGAAAGAACAATTATGTTCAGAGTATCCTGGGTTGATGATAACGGTAATGTTCAGGTAAACAGAGGTTACAGAGTTCAGTTTAACTCTGCAATCGGTCCTTATAAGGGAGGATGCCGTTTCCATCCTTCGGTTAACTTAAGTGTTATCAAATTCTTAGGATTTGAACAGACCTTTAAAAATTCTCTTACCGGCTTACCAATGGGCGGCGGTAAGGGTGGCTCTGATTTTGACCCTAAGGGTAAGAGTGATAATGAAATTATGAGATTCTGCCAGAGCTTTATGACTGAGCTTTCAAAACATATCGGGGCTGATACAGACGTTCCTGCCGGTGATATCGGTGTTGGTGCGAGAGAAATCGGCTACATGTTCGGTCAGTATAAGAGACTTAAGAACGAATTTACAGGTGTTCTTACAGGTAAGGGCTTAACCTACGGCGGTTCTTTAGCAAGAAAAGAAGCAACAGGTTACGGTCTTTGCTACTTTACAAATGAAATGCTAAAGGCTAATAATAATAGCTTTGAGGGTAAAACCGTTGTTATATCAGGCTCAGGTAATGTTGCTATTTACGCTTGTGAAAAAGCTTATGAGCTTGGTGCAAAGGTTGTTGCAATGTCCGACTCAAACGGTTACATATATGATAAAGATGGAATAGACCTTGACCTTGTTAAAACAATCAAGGAAGTTGAAAGAAAGAGAATTTCCGAATATGCAGTTCGTAAACCGGGTGCAGTTTATACCGAAGGCTGCAGAGGAATATGGACAGTTAAGTGTGATATAGCTCTTCCATGTGCT
Organism: Clostridia bacterium; assembly: GCA_045658425.1. Taxonomy (GTDB): domain Bacteria; phylum Bacillota; class Clostridia; order UMGS1840; family HGM11507; genus SIG450. The sequence goes on from JAZOVB010000096.1 coordinate 14,300, forward strand.
ACACAGAACGAGCTTGATAAGGATGGGGCAGATGCTCTTGTTAAAAATGGTTGTTTCTTAGTAGCCGAGGGTGCTAATATGCCTTCAACTCCGGAAGCCGTAAATACCTTCCTGGCAAACGGCGTATTATTTGGTCCTGCTAAGGCTGCAAATGCAGGTGGCGTTGCTACCTCCGGTTTAGAGATGAGCCAGAACTCTATGAGATATTCATGGACATTTGAAGAAGTTGATGAAAAATTAAAGGGTATTATGAAAAATATCTTCAAAGCTGCATATAATGCATCAAAAGAATGTGGATGCGAAGGCAACCTTGTAGTAGGTGCTAATGTAGCCGGATTCTTAAAGGTATATGATGCAATGAAATGGCAGGGCGTAGCGTACTAAAAAGCGCTATTAAGGGGAAAAATCCCACAAGAAACTTTAGCCATCGGATAACTTTCCGACGGCTAAGGGGTGTTTAAAAAGTTTTGACTTTTTAAACACCCCTCTTTTATTACATTTCCTTTAGAAATTCACAAATTATTTTAACACTGTTTTCTGCTGCCATTTTACAGAATTTCATAAAATCCATATCTGAGCTTCCGTCTGCTTTGTCTGAGATTGCTCTTAAAATCCCGAAATCAACTCCGTTTATAAACGCGGTGTGGGCTATGCTTCCACCCTCCATTTCACATGCAATGGCATTGAATTTCTCCTTAAGATAATCTTTTTTAACTTTGTCCGATATAAAAGCATCAGTTGTGGCTATTATTCCCCTTTTAACAGTAAGCCCCTCTTTTTCTGCCGTTTCGGTAAGCTTGTTTATTACCCATTCGGTACATTTTATATGTTTATCCTTTATTTCGGGAATATATCCTGTTTCCATTCCGAGAGGACTTAAATCGTAATCTGCCTCAACCGCTGAATAGGGAATGGCAATATCCCCTATATCAAGCTCATTTGACAAAGAACCGGCAACCCCTGTGTTTATAATAACAGAGGGCCTAAATTCTAAAATCATCGTCTGGGCACATACTGCAGAATTAACCTTACCTATACCGCAGGTGGCAATTACTGCCTCCTTACCGCATAAAATTCCCTTTATGTATTCAATCCCGCTTATTATTTTACTTTCTTTATTTTCACATAATTCCTTTAAAGCATCAACTTCAATGCTCATTGCTCCTATAATTCCAATCATAAAAACACTCCTTTTATTTCATTTTATCAAAAATACATAATTTGTCAATTTAAATACCATAAAAAATTTTAGAAAAGCTATTGACAATCTGTAGTTTTTATAATATAATCGTAAGTGTTGTAAAGAAAAATACTTTACATCCATTGGAAAACGGGGTGATTTTTTGGCTAAGGACTTAAAAATGTGTGTTCTTCTTGATATATATGGTGAGCTTCTTACCGAAAAGCAATACGAGATAATGGATTTTTACTATAATCAAGACTATTCTCTGGCAGAAATAAGTGAACATCTTGATATAACCCGTCAGGGAGTAAGAGACAGTGTAAAAAGAAGCGAACAGACCTTGCTTGAGTTTGAAGATAAGCTCAGTCTTAGTGAAAAATTCCGTCAAAACCGTGAGAATTTTGAGAAAATCAGTCGTATTTTAAAGGATATGTCTCATTATAATAATACCCGAGCAAGAGATAATAAGTTTCAGGGCTGGTTATCCCAAATGGCGGGAATTATTGATAAGCTTGAGCTTTAAGGATGTGAAATAAATGGCATTTGATAATTTAAAGGATAAGCTTTCCGATATATTTAAAAACCTTAAGAGAAAGGGTAAGCTTACCGAGGCAGATGTTAAACTGGCAATGCGTGAAATAAGAGTAGCGTTACTTGAGGCGGATGTTAATTTTAAGGTTGCCAAGGATTTTGTTAAAACAATAAGTGAAAAAGCTGTCGGTGCAGAGGTAATGGAAAGCCTTACACCGGGACAGCAGGTTATAAAAATCGTTAATGAAGAGCTGTGCACACTTATGGGCGGAGAGAATGCGAAAATAAAATTTTCGGATGCCCCTCCTACTGTTATAATGCTTGTAGGTCTTCAGGGTACAGGTAAAACTACTACCTGTGCAAAGCTTTCGGGCATTTTAAAAAAGCAGGGTAAACGCCCTATGCTTGTTGCCTGTGATGTATACCGCCCCGCTGCGGTTAAACAGCTTCGTACCGTAGGCGCTTCCTTCGATGTTCCCGTTTATTATGAGGAGGATTGTAAGGAGCCTGTAAAAATTGCCAAAAACGGTGTTGAAAAAGCAAAAAGGGAATTAAATGATGTTGTTATTATAGATACTGCAGGTCGTCTTCATATTGATGAAGAACTTATGGATGAACTATCATCAATAAAGGATGCGGTAAATCCAACCGAGATTTTGCTTGTAATTGATGCAATGACCGGTCAGGATGCTCTTAATTTTGCAACAGCTTTTAATGACAGACTTGATATGACCGGTGTTATCGTAACCAAGCTTGACGGTGATGCAAGAGGCGGTAGTGTGCTTTCGGTAAAAGCCATTACGGGTAAACCTATCAAATATGTAGGTATGGGGGAAAAACTCAATGAGCTTGAACCTTTCCACCCTGACAGAATGGCATCAAGAATATTGGGAATGGGCGATGTTTTAAGCCTTATCGAAAAAGCCGAACAGGCGATTGATATGAAAAAGGCTCAGGAGCTTACCGAAAAAATGCGTGCCCAGACCTTTACCTTTACGGATTTTTTAGATCAGATAGACCAGGTGAAAAATATGGGGCCTATCGAGGACTTACTGGGAATGCTTCCGGGGGTTAATAAAAAAGCTCTTGCCGGAGTGAAAATTCCTGATAATCAGTTTGATAAAACCAAGGCTATTATCTATTCAATGACCGTAGCTGAGAGGGAAAATCCGTCAATAATAAATCTTTCCCGAAAGGAAAGAATTGCAAAGGGAAGCGGAACCTCCGTTCCCGAGGTAAATGCTCTTTTAAAACAGTTTGAGCAGATGAAAAAAATGATGAAGCAGTTTACCGGCAAAAAAATGCCTAAACACTTCAGAGGATTATTTTAGTTTATAATAATATTATAATAAAAAGAAAAAAGAAAAATGGAGGAATTTAACATGGCAGTTAAAATCAGATTAAAGAGAATGGGCGCAAAGAAGACCCCATTTTACAGAGTAGTTGTAGCAGATTCAAGATTTCCAAGAGATGGTAGATTTATCGAAGAAATCGGTACCTACAATCCTTTAACAAAGGAAAAGGAATTCAAAGTTGATGCTGAAAAAGCTAAGAAATGGATTGCTAACGGCGCTCAGCCAACAGATACTGTTAGAGATTTACTTAAAAAGAACAACATAATCTAAGGGTGTAGACTATGAAAGATTTATTACAGTTTCTTGCAACCTCTTTGGTAGACAGTCCTGAGAATGTGACTGTCGAAGAAAGAGAAGAAGAAAGAACCATTTACTACACACTTCATGTTGACGAAAAGGATATGGGTAAAATCATCGGTAAGCAGGGAAAGAATGCCCAGGCCATAAGAACACTTATGAAAGCTGCCGGTGCTAAAACTGATAAAAGGATTATAGTTGATATAGTATGAGTAAGGTTGAAGTAGGTAAGGTAGTCAATACAAGAGGCTTAAGAGGGGAAGTCAAGATTTACCCTCTTATTGACGAGCTTGATGCCTTTAACGAGTTTGAATATCTTTTAATTAAAGATGTCAGGTATAATATTAAAGGAATAAAATTCTTTAAAAATATGGTTTTTGTAACTTTAGAGGGGATTGATACTCTCGACAAGGCAGAAACTTTAAAAAATTATCCCTGCTTTCTTTACGAAAAGGATTTACCCGAGCTTTCCGAGGGTGAGTTCTACATAAAGGATATACTTGGCATGGAAGTAATTACCGATGATAATATCAGATTAGGTGTTGTTTCTGATGTGCTTCGCACAGGCAGTAACGATGTTTATGAAATAAAAAGAGACGGTAAAAAGCCTATGTATATTCCTGCAATAAAGGATGTTGTGCTTGATTACAATATTGCCGAAAATAAAATGACCGTTCATATTATACCCGGTCTTGACGAATTATGAGAATTGATATTTTAACCTTGTTTCCCGATATGATAGGGGCAGTTTTAGGGGAGTCGGTTACAGGCCGTGCTCTTAAGAAAAATCTTTTTGAGCTTAACCTTGTGGATATAAGAGATTATACCTTGGATAAGCACAGAAGAGTAGATGATTATCCCTACGGCGGCGGTGATGGTATGGTAATGCAGGGGGAACCTGTTTTCAATGCCTACTCTGCCGTTAAAAGCGAAAAATCCCGCTTTTTCTATCTGACACCTCACGGGAAAACCTTTAATCAGCAAATGGCAAAGGAACTCTCGAAAGAAGAGCATCTAATATTTCTTTGCGGTCATTATGAAGGAATAGACCAAAGGGTTATCGATATTTTGAAGCCGGAGGAAATCTCTTTGGGGGATTTTATTTTAACCGGCGGTGAATTGGCTGTTATGCCTGTTTGTGACAGTATTTTAAGACTTTTGCCCGGGGTTTTGGGAAATGAAACCTCAATGGTGGAGGAGTCTTTTGAAAACAATCTTCTTGAATATCCTCAGTATACAAGACCTGAGGAATTTATGGGACTTAAGGTGCCTGAGGTACTGCTTTCAGGGCATCATAAGAATATTGAAAACTGGCGAAGGGAAAAATCCTTGGAGGTTACTTTAAGGAAACGCCCCGATTTAATCGAAAAAGCCGAGTTTTCCGGGGAAGAAAAAGAATTTTTGGAAAAAATTAAAAAAAGTCTTGCCAAAGACGAATTGGTATGATATAATGTTATACTGTATTAGGGTGTTCCTCTGGTAGTTAGCAAGCAAGAGCTTGTGTGTGGGCTATTTATGAGCATCTACTGAAGAAGGGAGGATTAGGCAATGGATATTATTAAATCTATTACTGCAGATCTTATCAGAACTGATTTACCTGAACTTAAAATCGGTGATACTGTAAGAGTGTTCGTTAAGGTTCGTGAAGGAAACAGAGAAAGACTTCAGGCTTTTGAAGGAACAATCATCAGAAAGAAAAACGGCGGAATAGCTGAAACATTTACAGTAAGAAGAGTATCTTACGGTGTTGGTGTTGAGAGAACATTCCCTGTTAACTCACCTAATATAGGTAAAATCGAGATTATTAGAAAAGGTAAAGTTAGAAGAGCTAAACTTTATTATCTTAGAGACAGAGTTGGTAAGGCAGCTAAGGTTAAAGAAAGAGTCTAATAACAAAGGGGCTTGAAAACATCTTCACAGGATGTTTTTAAGCCTATTTTACTTTTAGGAGGCAACTATGGAAAATTTTGAAAAAGATTTAAATGAGGAAATAAAGGAAGATATTGTACCCGAAACCGCAGAAGCGGAAGATAATGAGGAGTATGTTAAAATAGAGGTTGACTCGGTAACCGAGGAAACTGAAGACGGTGAGATAATAGAGCTTCTTGACATAGAGGAAAAACCCAAAAAGAGTATTTTAAGAGAAATTCTTGACTGGGTGTATTCTATTGCTATGGCTTTAGCTGTGGTTATTGTTCTTCATATATTTGTATTTGTTATGGTAAATGTATCCGGCTCGTCAATGTATCCTACCTTGGTGGATGGAGACAGACTGGTTGCAAGTCGTCTTTACTTTGAGCCTGAAAATGAAGATATAGTTGTTGTTGAACCCTATCTTACCGAAGGTACCGTTAAGGGTAAAATGATGTTCGGAAGAACTCTTTACATTAAAAGAATAATAGCCACCGAGGGTCAGACCATTGATATTAAAAATGGCAAGGTGTATATTGACGGTGAGCTGCTGAATGAAGAATATATTTCCGATGCTGTAAGAACTATCAGCGGAACAACCAAGCTTCCTGTAACCATTCCCGATAACCATGTTTTTGTTATGGGGGATAACCGAGAACACAGTCTGGACAGTCGTGACAGCTCTGTGGGAATTATAAGAAATGAGCAGATTGTGGGTAAAGCTGTATTCAGACTTACACCTTTTTCATCCTTTGGAGTGATTAAATAATGAATATTAACTGGTTTCCGGGCCACATGAAAAAAACTGAGGGCCTGATAAAAGAAAACTTAAAATTAGTGGATATTGTAATTGAGCTTGTGGATGCGCGTATTCCTCTTGCCTCAAAAAACCCTTTGATAGACGAGCTTGTAAGTAACAAGCCTCGTCTTATTGTATTTAATAAATCAGATATGGCGGATGATTCGGTAACAAATGAGTGGATAAACTACTATAAAAATAAAGGTATCCGCGTAGTAAAGGTTAATTCCATAGACGGTAAGGGAATTAATGATGTTTATGAAGCAATAAATCAGGTGTTGGAAAGTAAAATTTCAAAGTATAAGGAAACTAATCTTAATTATATAATAAAAATGATGGTAGTAGGAATTCCCAATGTGGGCAAATCCTCATTCATCAATAAAATAACAGGCAGAGCCGGAGCAAAAACAGGTGATAAGCCGGGTATTACCAAAGGTAAACAATGGGTAAGAATTAAAGAGGGTTTCGAGCTTTTGGATACCCCGGGGATTTTATGGCATAAGTTTGATGATGAAGAAATTGCCAAAAACCTTGCCTATGTAGGCTCTATTAAAGATGAAATCTTAGATGTTGAAGAACTTGCTTTTTATCTTTTGGGATTTTTGAAAGAGAACTATCCCGAAAGTCTGAAGGACAGATATAAGGTGGAATTTTATGAGGATACCGATACCTATGAACTAATGGAAGAAATAGGTAAAAAACGGGGCTTTGTAGTAAGAGGCGGGGAAATTGACCTGTTTCGTACCGCAAATACAATCTTAGATGAACTAAGAAGCCTTAAGCTTGGGAAAATAAGTTTGGAGAGACCGAAATGAGTTTGTATGAATATGATGAAATAGTTAAAAACGAGGGATATAATATAATATGCGGAGTGGATGAAGCGGGAAGAGGTCCTCTTGCAGGGCCGGTATATGCCTGTGCCATTATTATGAAGGACGATTTTATAATTCCCGAGGTTAATGATTCCAAAAAGCTTTCCGAGAAAAAAAGAGAGGCGCTTTACGATTTGATTTTGGAAAACGCCCTTGATTATTCGGTTGCCTTTGTTGATGAAAAGGAAATTGATGAAATAAATATCCTGAATGCAACAATGAAAGCAATGGAAATGGCAATAAACGGACTTAGTATAAAGCCCGATTTGGCACTTATTGACGGTAATCAGAACCGAGGAATATCCATCGATAACCGAACTGTAATAAAAGGTGATTCTCTGTCATATAATATTGCAGCGGCATCTATCATCGCAAAAGTAAGCAGGGACAGATATATTGTAGAAATGGATGAAAAATATCCCGAGTACGGATTTAAAAAGCATAAGGGTTACGGCACAAAGGAACACATGGATGCAATCAGAGAGTTCGGCCCATGCGAAATTCACAGAAGGAGCTTCTTGAAAAAGCTATGATGAATAATAAGAAAAAGGGAAAAATCGGGGAATTTATTGCAATGGTTTATCTCTATTTTAAAGGATATGAAATTTTAAAACGAAATTATTTCATAAAAGGCGGCGAAATAGATATTGTGGCAAAAAAGAAGAATACTATTGCGATAGTGGAAGTGAAAACACGCTCCAATGACAAATACGGCGCCCCCAAAGAAGCCGTTAACTATTACAAACAAAAGCATCTTGGCCTTGCTGCCAAGTGCTTTTTAAAATACTATAATATTAAAGATGTAAAGGTAAGGTTCGATGTGGTGGAGGTGTATTTAAAACCATTTAAGATTAACCATATAAAACACGCTTTTGAAATTTATTAAAATAAAAATTTCAAAAATCCCTTGAAATTTTTGAAAATATGTGGTAAAATGAAATAAATTTGATTTTAATTTGTCATAAATGGAGGAATTATAATGGAAATATCCATAAGTAATAAAGCAAAAAGTATTTCACCATCACCAACCCTTGCAATCGACTCTAAATTCAAAATGATGAAGAAAGAGGGGATTGATGTTGTGGGGTTCGGTGCGGGAGAACCTGATTTCGATACGCCCGAGCATATAAAGGCTGCGGCTATTAAAGCTATTAATGACGGATTTACCAAATATACCCCGGCTTCAGGAACGATAGAACTTAAAAATGCAGTTGTAAATAAGCTTAAGGAGGAAAACGGACTTAGCTATGAAGCTGCAGATATAGTTATCTCAAACGGTGCAAAGCACTCTTTGGTTAATGCTTTTATGGCAATATTAAATCCCGGAGATGAGGTTATTATTCCAACGCCTTTCTGGGTAAGCTATCCCGAAATGGTTAAACTTGCAGACGGTGCGCCTGTATTTGTGGAAACCACTGAGGAAAAAGGCTTTAAGTTTGATATTGCTGATCTTAAAAAGGTTTTGACCGATAAAACAAAAGCACTTGTTTTAAATAACCCTTCAAACCCTACCGGTATGCTTTATACCAAAGAAGAATTAAAGAAAATTGCCGAGTTTGCCGTTGAAAATAATATTTATGTAATTTCAGATGAAATATATGAAGCTCTTGTTTATGACGGTAAGGAAAGCTTTGTAAGTATTGCTTCTTTCGGCGATGAAATAAAGGATTTAACAATTATTGTGAACGGTGTTTCCAAAACCTATGCTATGACAGGCTGGAGAATAGGTTATACCGCATCCAACAGTAAAATTGCAAAGGCTATGAGTAATATCCAGAGCCATGCAACCTCAAATCCTAATTCAATAGCTCAGGCTGCCGCTGTTGCGGCTCTTACCGGCCCGAAAGATGAAATTTATAAAATGAAGGAAGCCTTTTTTGAAAGAAGAAACCACCTTGTTGAGTTAATCAATAAAGTTGATGGGGTATCTTGTGTAAAGCCTGACGGTGCGTTTTATATAATGATGAATATTTCTTCTCTTTTGGGTAAGAAATTTGAAGATAAGGTTATCGATACCGTAGATACTCTTTGCGACCTTCTTTTATCCGAGGTTAAACTTGCTCTCGTTCCGGGTACGGGATTTGGAGCACCGGACTTTGTAAGATGGTCTTATGCAACAAGTATGGAAAATATCAATGAAGGTATAAGAAGGTTGACATTGTTTATAAATGAACTTAAATAAAAAAAGCTGTGCATGATGCACAGCTTTTTCAGCGTGTCGATAAACCTATCGATACGCTGGCAGACTTCGACAAAAGGAAGGTATATTTCATCAAAATGAATGCAGACAGTACTAAAGTACGGCAAGGCTCATTTTGATGAAAAACAAGTAATGACAAGGGTTTTTCGATGATACCCTTGTCATTTTTTGAAATT
>JAZOVB010000097.1:0-27540 GCA_045658425.1 Clostridia bacterium
AGTTTCAATATTTGTGTCACTCATACCATTATCGGTTTTTGCAAAAGAATATGTTGTGTATGAGAAATTTGAAGGATACGAAAAGGCAAAAATTACATCTTTGACATCCGTGTGCACAATCGGAGGTCAGGACGGTTCATCATATGAAATTAAAGAAGACCCTTCGGAAGAAATTGATAACGCTCTTTATGTTAAAAATGATGCAACCGCGAGTACGAGTACCAGTGACCATACAGCAAATATAAATCTTGAGATAAACCGTTCGGGGAAAATCACGGTAGAATTTAAAATATATATTGATAATATCACCAAACTTCATATTGCACTTTCGAAAACTCACCTTACTTTTAAAAACGGTAAGGTACTGTATTGGAAAAAGGGAAGCACTTCAGGTACTTCTACAGGTTCAGTATACGAATATAACAAATGGCATACTGTGAAACTCGTAGTAGACACTGATAAAGAAGTTTATGATTTTTACTTAAATGACAAGGAAGTTTTGTCCGAAACTTCCTTGCGTGGAGATGATGGATATTTTAAAAATAACGGAATAAAAAAATGCTTAATTCAAAGTGCTGTTTCGAAAGGAAACATCGGAGAAGCTTACATTGATAATATAAGTGTAATTTCAGGAGATGAAAGTGAAGTCTTTACACCTTCGGATATTTTAGAAGAAGGTGAAGAAGGGTTGAACCTTCGCTGGAGACCTTCCGATAAATTTGTTACTTACGATAATCCTCCGCTTTTTACATGGCCTGCAATTCCGATGGCATTTAACTATACAATCCAGCTTTCAAGAAGTGAGGAAATGAGTAATTGTGTTGAATACACAACTATTAAAAATTATTTCTCACCACAGGAAATTATGGATAAGGGTGTATGGTACTGGAGAGTTAACGGAACTAATATGAACGGTACTACCGAATGGTCGGATATTAAGCGTTTTCGAATTGCCGAAAATGCTGCAGAGAATATTATTCCCGATACTTCTCAAATGAGGGAGTCCATTAAGAAAGAACATCCAAGACTGTGGTTTAATGACGATACTTTAATAGAATATCGTGATGCTATATCCTACGGAGATGCAAAAGAGGCTTATGAAGCAATAAAAGAAGCAGTGGATGCTTCTAAAAACAACAGAACTGCCCAGGCACCTGAAGATAAGTATCCAAGCGGAACAGAAACACAGCGTAAAAACTATGCATTGGATATATTGGAAAATATGTATCATACAGCATTTGTATTTATGATAGAAGGCGAACTTACATACGCAATAAAAGCTATTTCAATGCTGGAAGATATTTCTGAGTGGGATCAGGCAGGATTTACCAGTTATAAGACTCAGGACCAGATTCATCGTGATATAGTATTAAAATGCTCCATAGTTTATGACTGGCTATATAATTTGCTTTCAACTACTCAAAAGGAAAAAGTTTTAACTATGCTCAAAGAAAGAGTGGAAACAATGTATGTTCCACTTATGCTCCAGCATCCGCTTGATAAAAAGCCATACGATTCCCACGGAACTACCGCATCAAAAATAATGTTTACGGTTTGCTTTGCTCTTATGCATGACTTAGACGAAGCGGCAGAATGGTTTGAAAATATTCAGCCGTTTTACTACAAAATTAAAGCATGGGGCGGAGAAGACGGCGGACATGCCAACGGAACCGGCTACTCTAACGGAACAACAGCAGCAGCAGATGTTGCCCGTCACGATATGGTTTACACTTCAACAGGGTATGAATCCTGGGGCGGAGGAAGAGAAGCAGGCGAAACACCGAATAAATATTATATGTACTTTATGTCAAACGGTGCACCTGTCGGCTCTTTCGGAGATGACGAAACTATTTCTCCTATAAATGAAACAGTAAGTCTTACAAGATATATTACAGACGCGGTAAGATATAATGACTCTGCAAATAAATGGGCATCCGAAACAAGAGGCACCAAACCTTATACTAAGGAGCCAATGCTATTTAAATATTTTAATAATGATGTTGAGTCGATACCACCTTTTGATATGATAAATTCATATTATGACCGTGATATAGGCTGGATTGCAATGAAGTCTGATATTATAGACCCATGGCATACCGCACTTCATTTTAAATCAAGCTACTGGGGTTCATATAACCATACACACGCGGATAATAACGGATTTATGCTTTATGCTTACGGCGAACCGTTGGCAGTATCCACAGGATACTTTGACTCTTATTACTCTGACCATGACCTTAATTATTCCAAACAGACTCTTGCTCATAACGCAATTACAATTAATGGCGGAAAAGGTCAGACTATAAGCAGTTCGGACGGCGAAGCAAACATCAACGCAAAAGGTAAAATAACAGGATATCTTCACGGCGATAAATTCAATCTTGCATCGGGAAATGCCGAAAGAGCATACCCTGATCTTGATAAGGCGGATAGATACCTTATCTACCTAAAACCTGATTATGTTGTGGTAATAGACGAACTTTCCGCAAATGACGATAAGCCGACTCAGTTTGAATTTAACTTAAAAGGTTACTCAAAATATGAGGTGGATAAAGAGGCTCAAACTGCTGTTATGACTCAGGGAAGAGCAAAACTTTTTGCTACCTTCCAGTATCCTGAAGCAACTGATATTGAAGAGCTTGATTCTTTTATAGGTATAGACGGAGAAGAACACCGACCGCCCGTTCTTAGTAACCGAGACAAAAAGCATAGAAAAGACCATTACGGAGTAAGATTTGATACCGATAAAGTATCGGATGCCGTTATGGTAACAACACTTGATGTTTTAAAAGCAGACGAAGAGAACAAAAATGTTACTGTTAGCAAAAATGAAGAATGTATGAAAATTACCGTTGAAGGTAATAAAGAGGTATATGTACGCCTTGACTATAACAAAGAAGAAGTTTCTTATGACGATGTTACTTTTAAAGGTACTGCAGCAGTATTTGAAGATGATTCATTTATGCTTGTTAACGGAACTGAACTTATAAAGAACGGCATAACACTTATATCTTCCGATGTTCCGGCAGATATCTCTTATGAAACAGGCGAAATCCATATTTTCGGAAATGAAGACGGTAAAGCGGAAGTTTCTCTTCCATTCAAAGTAAATGAGATTAAAAATGAAAACGGATTTGAAATAAAGAGTGTTAATGATGCGGGTTATAACTATAACACAATGCCTTATAAATGGGCACAAGACTCTTATAATATGATAAATATAGATTATGAAGCTGGTATTCATAATATGTATTTAAACGGCACACCCGTTATGAAATATGACGGACTGACAGTCAGAATAAACGGAAGAGTTGCCGAATACGAAAATCCTCCGTTTATCGAAAATGATACATTATACGTTCCATTGGTTGAAACTGTTAAAATGTATGGTTGTCATGCTACAAAATTAACAAATTCATATTCTATTACTAAATCAAGAGAATCTTACGGCGATTATACAATAAGAGACAGGACAAACCGAAAGATGAGAGTATATGCCGATTCGACAGAAGCTTTGTATAACAACGAAGAGGTTACATTAGGTAAACCCACCATTGTAAAAGATGGTATTTACTATATTCCATTTAAGGAATATTACGAAGTGTTTACCGACCGAATAGGCTGGAGCGATTATGCAAAAACCGCATGGGTATATACCGAGCCTGTTTACTGTGACGATTTATCTTCAACTGTGTCACCGTCAACGGAATATATGAACGACAGTGAATATATAAAATATTTAAAAAATAAAGTCGTAACAGTGACCAATGAAGAAAGTGGAAATGTCAGTGCTTCATTCGGCGGTACATATACAACTGTTAATTATACAATTACCCCTGAAGAGGGAAGTTATATAGAAAATGTAATTTATGACGGAAATCCGATAGGTGCATTTAATTCGTCAGAAGTTACATTCAAACAAACGGAGAATACTTCGAAAAAACTCGAGATTATTTTCAAAAAATATACTCCATCATCACCCACTCTTTTTATATCGCCTTTTAAATTTAAAGTTGGCGATTCAACTTACCTTTTCTTAAAACTTCTTTCAAACGGTGTTGAGGTTTCAGAGTATGGTATGGTAATGTCTACTGCAAAAAAAGAGCCTACCATAGAGAATGCGATAAAAGTTCCGTTTGATAAAGAAATAACCTCATACGGATATTATGGATACGAGGTAATAAATAAGACGGGTGTTACAAATCAACCTTTCTATATAAGACCTTATGCAAAAGTCGAAGATGGTTATATATACGGTGATGTTTCGTATATTGAACCTTCAAAGATATAGAAAAGGAATAAAAAAGGAGGTTAAATAATGAAAAAAATAATTTCTCTTATTCTTGCTTTATCTGTATTTCTTTCTCTGATACCTCTTACAGGTTTAGCGAAAGAATATGTGGTGTATCAGGATTTTGAAGGATTTGAACTTGGTGAATCCGAGGTTTCAACGAGTACCCTTACCGTTGGAGGCCAGGAGGGTGCTTCCTTTGAAATCGTAAATCCTCCGCGTTCTTTAAATAAGGCATTGTATGTTGCAAATGATGCAAAATACAGCACAAAGTCTATAACTGCCAACACTTATCTTGTGATTAACAGTTCTGGTAAGCTTACTGTTGAATTTAAAATATATCCCGTAGATTATACTCAGACAACAGTAGGCATATCAAGCCGTGTTAACGGCAACAAGACTTTTCTTATAATGAAGGATGGTGCGATTAAGCCATACAGCGGAGACCCCGCATCATCACTTTCAGAATTTGCAAGACCATACGATGCAAAGGAATGGCATAAAGTTAAACTTGTGTTGGATATAGATAACGAATTATACGATTTTTATTTCAATGATAAACTTGTTGTATCAGATCTTGCACTTCCTGGGCGAAAAGGCCATTTCAAAGAATACGGAGTATATCGCTGCCTTATTCAGCGTTCCGTTACAAAGGGAAACTATGGTGAAGCATACTTTGATGATATGAGTGTGCTTTCCGGGGAGGACAGTGATGAGATTACACCTGCAGTTATGAAAGAAGAAGGCGAAGAAGGTTTATACCTTCGCTGGAGGCCTGTTGATAAATTTGTTACATACGACAATCCTCCGCTTTTTACATGGCCTGTAATCCCGATGGCAAAAGAATATACAATCCAGTTATCACAAAAAGAAGATATGTCTGAAATTAAATATGAATATAAATCAGATTCAAGCTTTTACGCACCTCAGCATACTTTGGACAAAGGTGTATGGTACTGGAGAGTTAACGGAACTAATATGAACGGTACTACTGAATGGTCAGAAATAAAGCGTTTCAGAATTGCGGAAAATGCTGCGGAAAGTATTATTCCCGACGCAGATACTATGGCTGCGAATATCAGCGTCGCACATCCAAGATTGTGGTTTAATAATGAAACTTTAAAAGAATACCGTGATGCTGTATCAAAAGGTGATGCTAAAGTTGCCTATGAGGAGCTAAAGAAAACAGTTGACGCAACTCTTTCGGTTGTAGATGCAAAAGACCCTAATGAAGATTTTTATTATCCTGAAAATGCAACCTCGGGAGAAAAAACGGTTATAAAAAATAAACTTAAAACTTATGCACTTGAGAAAACTACAAATATGTATCAGTCTGCATTTGTTTATATGATAGAAGACGATATAAAATATGCCGAAAAAGCAATTAAACTTTTAGAGGCAATTTCAGAGTGGGATCAGTCAGGATTTTCAGGTTATAAAACTCATGACCAGGTTCATCGTGATGTAGCACATAAGTGTTCTATAGTTTATGACTGGCTTTACAATCTTTTAACAGACGCTCAGCGTGAGAAGGTTGTAAAGATGATTAAGGAAAGAGTGGAAACAATGTATGTTCCGCTTATGCTTCAGCATCCACTTGATGAACTGCCTTACGATTCTCACGGTACAACTGCATCAAAAATGATATTTACAATTTGTTTTGCACTTATGCACGATGTTCCCGAAGCTTCGGACTGGTTTGAAAATATTCAGCCATTTTATTACAAAGTTCAGGGATGGGGTGGAGAAGACGGTGGCCATGCAAACGGTACTGGTTATGCAAATGGCAGCTTAAAGGCAGAAGATACAGCCCGTCATGATTTGGTTTATACCTCAACAGGCTATAAGTCATGGGGCGGAGAAGCCGAAGTAGGTGAAACGCCGAATAAATATCTTATGTTCTTTATGTCAAACGGTGCACCTGTTGGTTCATTTGGGGATGACGAAACTATTCCTCCTATAAGAGAAACGGTAAGTCTTACAAGATATATTGTAGGTGCAGTAAGATATAACGACTCTGCAAACAAATGGGCATCTGAAACAAGAGGTACTAAACCTTATATTAAGGAGCCGATGTTACTTAAATATTTTAATAACGATGTTGAGTCAATCCCGCCTTTTGATATGATGAATACTTATCATGACCGTGATATAGGCTGGATTGCAATGAAATCGGATATTATAGACCCATGGCATACAGCGCTTCATTTTAAATCAAGTTTTTGGGGTTCATATAACCATTCACATGCGGATAATAACGGATTTATGCTTTATGCTTATGGCGAACCTTTAGCAGTATCTTCAGGATATTTTGACTATTATTACTCTGACCACGATAAGAATTACTCTCATCAGACACTGGCTCATAACGCAATTACTCATGATGGCGGAAAAGGGCAGACAGTTGGTAATACAAATCCTGAGGGAAGCATCAATTCAAAAGGTAAAATAACAGGTTATCTTCACGGTGATAAATTCAATCTTGCATCGGGAAATGCTGAGAGGGCATATCCTGATCTGGATAAAGCGGACAGATACCTTATCTACTTAAAACCCGATTATGTTATAGTAATAGATGAACTTTCCGCAAATGATGATACGCCGACTCAGTTTGAGTTTAACTTAAAAGGTTTCTCAAAATATGAGGTTGATAAAGAAGAACAAACTGCCGTTATGACTCAGGGAAGAGCAAAACTTTATGCAACCTTCCAGTATCCTAAAGCGGCTGATATCGAAGAGTTTGATACCTTTATAGGAATAGATGGACTGGAACACAGACCATCCGCAGAAAAGTTACCGAAACGTAAAGACCATTATGGAGTAAGATTTGATACTGACAAAGTATCTGATGCAGTAATGGTAACAACACTTGATGTTTTAAAAAATGATGAAAACAATAAAGATGTTACAGTAAATAAAAATGACGAGTGTATGGAAATTATAGTTGAAGGTAACAAAAAAGTATATGTACGCCTTGATTATAATAAGGAAAAAGTATCTTTCGGTAATGTATCCTTTAAAGGTACAGCAGCAGTATTCGAGGATGATTCCTTTATGCTTGTTAACGGAACCGAACTTATAAAGGATGGCGTAACACTTATTTCTGCCGATGTACCAACGGATATTTCTTACGAAACAGGCGAAATCCATATCTACGGAAATGAAGACGGTAAAGCGGAAGTTAATCTTTCATTCAAAGTAAATGATATAAAAAATGAAAAGGGCTTTGAAATTGCAAGTTTTAATTCCGATAAATATGATTATGATACAATGCCTTATAAATGGACTCAAAACGAGGACAACACTATAAATATAGATTTTGAAGCAGGAATTCATAATATGTATTTAAACGGCACACCTGTTATGAAATATGACGGGCTGACAGTCAGAATTAACGGCAGAGTTGCCGAATATGAAAATCCTGCATTTTCCGAAAACGGTACAGTATATGTTCCTTTACTTGAAACAACCAAAATGTATAACGCAGAAGTAACACAAGATGGAGATAAGTACACAATACTAAAATCAAGAGAATCTTACGGCGATTATACAATGAACAATAGAAAAGACCGTTCAATGACAGTGTATGCAAATTCAACTGATGCCCTGTATAACGGGGAGGCAGTTACACTAAGTAAACCTACGGTTTTGAAAAACGGAGTTTTATATATTCCTCTGAGAGCATACTACGAAGTATTTACCAACCGTATAGGCTGGAGTGATTATGCTTCTACCGCTTGGGTATATACCGAACCTGTTTACTGTGACGATATGTCGTCAACACAGTCGCCGAGAACGGATATTATGACCGATGAGGAATACGCAGAATATCAGAAGAAACGCGGAGAAATTTAAACAAATGCTTATTTTAAATTTCATAAAAATAATTATTTTAAAGAAAGGATGATTGATATGAAAAAATATCAAAAACCTCAATTTGAATTGCAAAACGTAATTCAGAAAGAAAACATCTCTTCACTTGCTCAATGGCTTGAAACAGGTGAGGGGCAAGCGTATAGTCAAGCCGGAATAACCACTTACGTTATTGAATCTTAAAAGGAGGGAAAGTAAAATGAAAAAAGTAATTTCACTATTAGTTATCTTTAGCATTGTGCTTGCAATGTCTGTTACTGCTTTTGCCGTGCCAACAATCGAATATGTATTCGGCGGAACAGAGGAAGATGGAAATTATTACTACTATATGTTCGGTAAGAATAATACTGATGCGACAGAAGTAGGTATAACAATCGAAGGAAAAGAAAAACTGTTTAACCTAAATACTGAAGGACTTGCAACTGCTCAGACAAGCGGTAAATACGGTATAGGTGTAGCTGACCCTCTTAATAAGCTTGGTGCTTCATTCAAAGTAACACCTTATCAGGTTGTTTCAGATGTAAAGGAAACAGGAGTTGAGCAACCTATAGTTAAAGAAGAAGTTATAAACAGCGATGAAATTGAAGAAGTTAATGTAGCTTTACCTTCTCTTTCTGTTAAAAATGCAGAGGGTGATGAGTTAATTTCAGATTTTGATGCAGCTACAACTACTTACTATGTACCTGTTTCTGCATTAACAGATGAACTTACAGTTACAGCACAGGCAGATAATGCCGAAACAACAACAGTTAAAGAAGATGCAAACAACCAGTATGTTATTACTGTTACAGGAGAAAACGAAGAATCAAATACATATTATGTTAAATACAGAGTTCCCGTTACAGCTGAAATAACCTATAACAGTGTTGAGACAGCAAATGGCGGTTCTTATACAGCATATGTTGATTCAGTGGTACCAAACACTAACTGGTTTGGTTCAGGTGTGGATGGACTTCGTTTAAGAGGTAGTTGGAACAGTTATATGGAATATAAAATCGACACCACTTCCGACATTAAACTTATTTCAGCTACGCTTTCGGAAACCGGTGCAAGAATATCTAATAGTTCAACTGTTGACGAGACTAAAGATGATATTGTTTCAGTGTACCAGAATGTGAAGAACTATGAGGATGTATATGATTCAGAAAACGCAAAACTAAAGGATTTATTAAAATTAGAACTGGTTAATGAAAATGAAGCTGTCTTATTAAATTCCTATAAGATTACAGAAGACTGGGTAGCGTCGAATTCAATTAAAACAACTCCGAATGGTAAGTCTACTTACAAGATATTCAGAATCCCGGAAATGACTCTGGATGTATCGAAGATGAAAGTATATGAAGGTAATGTTATAATTCTTTATGCTAAATCTGATAAAGAAATTATTAAAAGTAACAAACCACAATTTTTACTATATGTTCCTCCTGTACTTACAGTGGAATACATTGTTTGTGATTAGTTAATACATTGTGTTAGCCGTTGGATATTCTTTCGACGGCTAACTTAAACAAAGGGAGACAAAATATGAAAAAACGTTTAATTTCAATTGTACTTCTTATCGTGATGTTTTCATCATTTTCTCTTTGTGCATTTGCTGAAACCGTTATGCTGGATAGATCATTGCCTTCTTTTGATGAAGAAATAGCATACAAGAATGATGATTACTTTGGAAGTTACGGTGTAAGAGGTTCAGCTATACAAGGTAAAGGTGCACTTTCTCTTTACGAGAAAGACGGAAACAAAATGATAAAAATGGCGGTAACTGATGCTGTTACATCAGGCTATAATTATTCTATGCTGACAATGTTTGTTAACCGAAATCATAAAGATTACTACAAGCATGGTATTATTATAAGTTATGATACAGTTGCTCCGGATAACGGTAAAATACTTTTTCATACTTATGGAGCTAACTATGCGTCAAGGCGTCTTTATTCTATAGATAAACTTACTTTAATACCTGCATCTGCATCAAACACAGATGTTACAGATACTTCTAAACAGGCAACACTTGAAAAAGGAAAATTGCATAATATAAAACTTGTTCTTGATACAGCATCAAGATCTTATACTATTTTCCTTGATGGAAATCAGGTTGGTGATACCTATACTTTCCAGGATAACTATTTTGCTAGTGCAAATTATTGGGATAAAGCAACGGGTGTAATGAAAGAAGTTCCGCCAATGTATTTATCACTTCGAACAAATGACGATGGTTCTTCAACTTATCCTCTGGAAGCTTTAGTGGATAACTTAAAGATTACAAGTTATAACCTTGAAGGTATTGAAGTATCCTCTTCTTTTGATATTTATGAAAACGGAGAAAAAGTTTCAGAATATAACCCTTCTTTATCATCACATAATATCGGTATAGATGTATTTAATAATACTACCGAAGCAAAAGAAATTGCTGCTTTATCGTTAAAATATAATACCAACGGAAACGGATATAAACTTCTTGACAGTTACTCTTTTAAAAGACTGCCACTTGACAAAGGATATAACAGGGAAAGTTTAACAAACATGCTTATCCCTGATAGTGACACTTTATCTTCAACACAACTTTTATTTGTTGACAGTCTTTACACTCCCAAGATGAGTTCTGCTTCATATACTCTTACCAATGACGGAACTTATGTAACTGTTTTAAAAAATGAAATTCCGTCAGTGGCAGCTACAGAGTTAAAAGGCACCTTGGAAGTTACAAATCTTGATAAAGAGGTTACAGTATCGGGGATTGTGACAGATGAAGAGGGGGAATCTCTTAATAATCTTCCTGTGGGGATTACAATTTTAAATAAAGATGTTACAAAAGAAAACTTTATTACAGAATATAATGCATTAACTGCTGAAACAAGCAGTATACAGTCGCTTATATATACAGATTTATCGGCAACTGATATTGAAGGAAAATACAGTTTTAAAATTGAAATGCCTAAAAATGCCGAAATGGGAGATTATCTTATAATTGCAAATGCTGGTGGTCAGGAATTTACTACTACTTTAAGATATTTAACTACCGAGCAGAAACAGGATTCAATTATTAATATAAACCAAGCACTTTCAAAAACTACTTTAGATTTCCAAAATGCAGTAAACGATAATGAATTTCCTTTATCTTTATTTTTAGATTATACCTCAACAAAAAATATGTATAACTTAGTTAAAGATAAACCAACATTTTTTGAACTTGTAAAAAGTTACGGAAAATATTCGGAGGAACTTTCCGAAACAGGTAATTCGGTTAATCAATTTAATATTAATCTTGATAATGCAATACTTCTTTCAAGTCTTGAAGAAATTGATAATATTGCCAACTTAAAACAGTATGCCGAATCTATTTCTGAAGAAACAGGGCTTATAACAAGTGGAATTACGACTGTGAACAGTGATTATGTTTATACTTCTCTTGCAACATTTTCTGATTTTTCATCACTTGAAAAAATCAACAAATGTATAGCAGAAGCGATAGTTCTTTATAATGTTCCGTATGCAGAAAACTGGGGAGGAATAAAGGATGTAATTGAAACATATTCCGGTTTGCTGGGTCTTGATTTAAGCGATGAAAACGTTGATTATGATGAAGTTTATCATAAAATGTATGACTTAAAAAACAGTTATACCGATATTCAAAAAATAGTTAATAGTTTTAATGAACTTAAATTAACCTGCCCGATAGTAGTAACTCCACCACCGGTAATCAAACCTCCCGTAATTGTAGGCGGAGGCGGTGGCGGTGGAGGCGGAGTAGCCTCAAGACCTCAGATTAATGAAGAAAATAAAGCTGAAGAAAATAAAGAGGAAGTATTAAAGCCTGAAACTCCGGTAAAGGTTATGAATTTTACCGATGTACCGGAAAGCTTCTGGGGATATGATTATATTAAAGAAGCGTATGAAAAGGGGCTTGTTAACGGAATTTCTGAAAATGAATTTAATCCTTACGGAAATATTTCAAGAGAAGAATTTGCGGCTATGCTTGTAAGATGCGCAAATCTTTCTAAAAAGGATTCTGACATTAATTTTTCAGATGTATCTGAAAGTGACTGGTTTTTTGATACTGTTAAAACAGCGTATGCCTACGGAATAATTAAAGGCAGAGAAGACGGAACTTTTGGAGCAGGGGAAAGCATTACAAGACAGGATATTGCAGTTATGATAAATAATATGGCAGATAACGGTCTTATTCCTCAGTTAAAAGGTGAGATAAGCGAATTTGTCGATACTGACAAAGTTTCGGATTATGCTTTATCTTCTGTTTTAAAAGTAAGCTCAGCAGGAATATTCTCAGGTTATGATGATTTTACTTTCAGACCGCAAAACAATGCTATAAGAGCAGAAGCAACTACAATAATTCTAAGAATATATAATATGGTAAAATGAGGTATATAATGGAAAAAACCATACAATTCGGTGGGTGGAAGAGTTTTAAAGACTACGAGCCAAATGACAATTTGGAATATATTGCTGACGGTGAAACCTTAAAAATTATATTAAAAGGTAAAAAATATCTTTCGTTGCAGTTTGAAAGAACTGCCTGCGATATTTCACCTGACACAGTTTATGAAGTGTTCTATAATCTTAAAATCAAAGACGAAAAGATGTGGAGCAGAGTTATATACGGTTGGTATAATGAAAAAGACGAAGTTCTTGTCAAGGGATATATATCAAGCGGTGATAAAATTATATCACCTGAGGGGGCAGTAAGTCTTAAAATATCACTTAATGTACATTCTTATGAATATTCAGAATGTGAATTAAATGAACTTAAGGTTTATAAAAAAGAGAAATATTGCCCGAAATTTGCAAAACTTTCAACAATTGCGCTTAAGTATCCGATTTATCCTGAAAAGAAACTTAAGGAAGACAATCTTTCAGAGACAATTGAAAAGATTGACGAACTTTGTATAAATGAGCATCCTGATCTTATTGTACTTACTGAAACATTTTATACAAGAAAATGTCAGCTTCCTCTTAAACTTGCCTGCCTTCCTGAAGATAGTGAACCGGTTAATGTTATAAGGAAAAAAGCCAAAGAGTATAATACATACATTGTTTTTTCCTATCACGAAGTCGAAAACGGAATTTTCTATAACACGGGTTTTCTTATTGACCGAAACGGAAATATTTCGGGGAAATACAGAAAAACTCATCTTACAATGGCTGAAATTGAAGCAGGAATGGCGCCTGGAGAGGAAATTGTGGTTTTCGATACCGATATAGGTAAAATCGGCATTGCAATATGCTGGGATTTATACTTCCCTGAACTTGCAAGAAAAATGCAGAAAATGGGTGTTGATATTATCTGCAATCCCACTGCAGGATACAGGGAATCCAGAATGATAGAAAGAGCCAGAGAAAGCGGAGCTTATATAATAACCTCTACTGTTACAAACTTCGAGGATTCTGCTGTTTTTGCTCCTGACGGAACTAAAATATGCGATGCTTCCGAACATAATGGTTATGGCGCCATAACAGTTGATATAAATAAACCTTGTTATATATACTGGCAATCTTATCCCGCACTTACCTGCGGTAAGGAGATCTATCTTAATGAGGCAAGATGGGATTTATATTAATAAACATATTTTAAATATTTCCGAGGTTTTTAACGAAATCATATCAATAATTTACAATTTAAAAACGAGTTCGGATATAAGAGGAGAATTAAAATGAAAAAATTATTATGCATGCTTTTAAGTGTAATATTTATAGTTTCTTTATTTGCGGGATGTTCCGGAAATGAAACTGTTTCCGACGTATATGATTCGTCAATTCCTGTTAAAGATGCGGGTGGACTTAAACTTCCTTTAACAGACAGCACTGAAGAAATAACTTGGTCAGTTACTACTGCGTCAGATACTGTTGACCCGAATGAAACTTTTATTGCAAAGAAGTTAAGAGGTATGACAGGCGTTAATGTAAAATTCATTGCATACCCTTCATCAACTGCAATGGAAAAATTAAAGGTTCTTGCTGCTGCAAATCAGCTTCCTGATATTGTAGGGCAGGGATTTGATCAGGTGTTAGCCGACGATTTAGCGGTTCAGGGTGCATTTGCTGCAGTTGAAGATTATATAGACAAACTTCCTAACTTTAAAAGAACTTTTGTTGATAATGAAGATAGAAACTGGATATTTAAATCTTATGCTGCTCCTGATGGAAAACTTTACGGATATTACGGTTGGGATTGGGTAAGAGACATTAATACCAATGCAACAATGTATCGTAAAGATATTTTTGATAAGCACGGTCTTAAAATGTGGACAGGTCCTGAAGAATTTTATCAGACAATGAAAAAACTTAAGGAATTATATCCTGATTCTTCTCCTTACACATCAAAAAACGGAGACGGAATTTTCGGTGCACTTTCGGTAAGTTGGGGAATGGAAGCATACAAACCTTATTATAATGAAAAAAAGGGCGAATGGTTCTATACCGACACACAGCCTGAATACAAGCAAATGCTTGATTTTGTAAAGAAGTGTTACAGCGAAGGACTTATAGATCTTGAATTCCTTACTAACACTCAGCCTGCATGGACGACAAAAATGACTCAGGAGAATAAAGCATTCGTTACAACCGACTGGATTGGAAGAATGGAAATGTTCAAGGAACAGACAAAGGATACTGTGCCTGAATATGATTTAAGATTTGCAAATCCGATAGGCCCCGTTCAGGTTATGAGAGAAGCAAATCAGCTTTGCTGGGCAAGATATGTTTCAAATAACAAAAAGGCAGAAACTGCTTTTAAACTTCTTGATTTTGTGGCGTCTCCTTCAGGTAGAGAGCTTATAACTATGGGAATTGAAGGCGAAACCTACAAAATAGGGGAGGATGGAATGGCAGAATATCTTGAATTTGAAAAGAAACCTTCTACAACCGATTTGCAGGATAAATACGGAATGTTTATGGAAGGAATATATTTAGGCTTTGACAGACGTTCTGCTTACTTTAATTTCTCTGAGAGGGAACAGGAAGCACAGGATTTTGCCAAAGACCCTGCGCACGTTTCACCAATGGACCCTGTTTTACAGTTTACAGAGGAAGAAAAAGATATAATTAATAAATATACTGTTGATTTACAAAAATCAGGCAAAGAATTTGCAACTAAGTATGTTCTTAACAACGGCGGCGATAAAGAATGGAATGAATGGCTTAAAAAAGCAGAACAACTTGGTGCAGGAAAAATAATTGATATGTACAACAAAGCACAAGAACGCTATGACAACAATTAAAATCTTAATGTGCTTATAAATATAATATTGCTCTTTATAATTCTTTTTGACCTTAGAATTTATCAGAGTTATGTTATATTAATTTATAACAAGAATAAAGCACAGCGGAACTCTCTTTCCGCTGTGCTTTATATAAGAATTTAACGAGTAATCTGCTTTTTGTCATCCTGAACGAAAGAATTTTATTTTGCTAAAGCCTCAGAATGACAAGAAGGTAACGTAAAGATTTGGATGTTACAAGGTGGTAGGAGCTTAAGTCCCGATTGCCTTAAAGAGGGAATATGTTATGAATAGTTTTATAAATAAAGAATTTATTGATTTTAAAAATAAAGTTTCAAATATTTTTTCTGTTAATCTGGAATATGAATATGAAATATTTAAGTCGAAAGAAATTTCTGTTTCCTTTAGTGGAAATAAAGTAAGCATAGGTGGGAATGAAAAAACTGATTTTTTAAGAGGCCTTATGCTTTTTATCATAGAAATGAAAAAAGGAAATAAAGAATTTTACATAAATGAAAAAAGGCGTTTTGATACACTTGGATTTTCTCTTGACCTTTCAAGAAATGGCGTTATAAAGGTAGAGAAAATTAAAGAAATAATTGATTATTTAGCACTTCTTGGTTTCAATGTTTTAAAACTCTATATGGAGGATGTTTTTGATTTGCCGGGATATCCTCATTTTGGATACAGAAGAGGTAAATACTCTCATAAAGAACTTAAAGAAATTGACGATTATGCGTTTTCTTTAGGGATTGAGGTTATACCTTCTGTTCAGACTTTAGGGCATCTTTCACAGTATTTAAGATACTACGAAGCGAAAGATTTTTCCGAAAATTCGGATGTACTTTTGTGTGGAGAGGAAAAGACGTACGCATTTATTGAAGCAATAGTGAAAAGAATGCGGGAATGCTTCCGAACCAACCGTCTTGTAATAAACTGTGATGAGGCAAGAGGCGTGGGTATAAAGCAAATTATGAAGGAGAAAAAATACATATCTCCGTATGATATTTCAATAGAACATCTTGAAAGAACTGCCGGAATTTGTAAAAAATATGGCTTTACACCTTGCGTTCACGGCGATTTATTCTATGGATATCTTGGACAAGGCTATTATGACTTTGAATTTAACCCCGATAAAAAAGAAATTAAAAAAATTCCCGACTGTGAGATTATTTACTGGGATTACTATCACAAAGAGTATGAAGATTACAATACTCTTTTAAAAGGGCACAGGTTACTTGGTAAAAATACACTGTTTATGGGCGGAATATGGATATGGGCAGGGCAACTTCCCAATGCCCGGTTTACTTTTGACACAATGATTCCGGCACTTGAATGTTGTATAGATAACAACGTTAAAGATGTATGGGCGGCAACTTTCGGAGATGACGGAAATGAAACTAATATAGCCTTTGCGTTGCCGCAACTTGCTTGTTTTTCCGAATATTGCTTTAAAGGAAAAACCTGTACGAAAGAATGGATAGAAGAAGTTTCAAAAGTGATCTTTGGTATAGCTATAAAAGACTTATATGCTATGTCTTCCTATCATTATCCCTTTGTAGATGAACTTGAAAAAGCGGATTATATTTTTCCTGATTATCTGGGTAAGAAGATTTTTTATACGGATATTTTATATAATATGACAGAAAGATATGATTTTAATAAAATATCAGAAAAACATATATCTGCATTGTCTGAGCTTTGTAATGCAGATTATGATGAAAAATGGGAACTGTTTTTTAATTATGCAAAACTTATTTTCGAAATAACTATAGAAAAAATGAAGTTAATTCCTGAATTGAAAGATGCATATAAAAATAACTGCACAGATACTTTAAAAGATATATCCGAAAAAAGAGTACCTGAATTAATTTCAAAATATGAAAAACTTATGCTGATTCACGAACAACAATGGTTTGATACATACAAAGTGTTTGGTTGGGAAGAACTTAATATAAGGTATTCGGGAACTATCGGAAGGCTTTACTATCTCAAACGTGTTTTAAAGGATTACCTTGATGGGAATTTAAGTAAAATTGAAGAACTTGAATTTGAGTTTATAGAAGAAACAAAGAATATTTACAGTCACGGAAGAAATGTGGCTTTCTACAGTAATTTGAAATCAACGGGGATATAAAAATATATTTATTAAAAGTATTTAAGATTATAAAGAGAGGTATGGTAATAAATGAAAATCTTGGTTACAAAGCCAAAAGGGAATGATGTTTTTAACACTTTTTTTACCGATAAAGCTATAAAGGAAATAGAGAAACTCGGAGAAGTTAAATATAATCCGTATGAAAGAGAATATACGAGAGAAGAACTTAAAGAAGAATTAAAAGATATTGATGTAGTATTTACCGGTTGGGGAGCAACCTGTTATGACGAGGAATTGCTTGAAAAAGCAGATAAGTTAAAACTTATTGCTCATACAGGCGGGAGTGCCGCAGCATTAATAAGTGATGAACTTGCCAAAAGAAATATAACCTTACTGTCAGGTAACAGACTTTATGCACAGTCTGTTGCAGAAGGTACACTTACATATATGCTTATGGCACAAAGAAAAATGCTTGAAAATATCTCAGATATGGAAACTTTGGGATGGCCCTCTGAGTACCATTTTACCAAGGGGCTTAAAGATAAAACTATAGGCATTATAGGTTTCGGTATGATTGCCGAAAATCTTGCACGTATATTACAGGTCTTTGATGTGGAAATTAAAATATATTCAGGCTACCTTTCGAAAGAAAAAGCGTCAGAGTATAATGCAAAAGTGTGTTCCCTTGAAGAAATATTTGAAACCTGCGATATAATATCTGTTCACTCGGGACTTAATGCAAAAAATCTTCATCTTATTGATAAGAAATATTTCAGTATAATGAAATATGATGCACTTATTGTCAATACTGCTCGCGGTGCAGTTCTTAACGAAGAAGATTTGATCGCAGAGTTAAAGACGGGTAGAATAAGAGCAATCCTTGATGTCTATGAAATTGAGCCTCTTCCGATGGATTCAGGTCTTAGAGGATTACCTAATGTTATTCTTGTTCCTCACAAGGGTGGTCCTACAACTGATGTGAGAGAAATAGTAACTATAAAATTATGTGAGGATATAAGAAAATATTTTAACGGCGATAAAGCACTTACTCATGAAATATCTCTTGAGTATGCAAGTCGTATGACAAATGAAAGTAAATTTATGAAAAAGTAAAAGGAGTATATCGGGGGCGTGAGATGGGCTCGTTAAAAACAATTAAACTTAAAAATATTTTTCCGGAAAAAAATTTCTGGAAAATGGTATTAACCTTTTCTATACCGATAGCCATGCAGAATATGTCTACAGCAATACTGGGCATTATTGATGTTTCGGTTATCAGTAAAATGGGCGAGACGGCAGTTGCTGCTGTTTCACTGGCAAATCAGATTTTTTACATAGTAAGTCTTATTACTTTTGGTATAACAAGCGGTGCGTCAGTTTATCTTTCAATGGCATACGGTGAAAGAAATCCTGAAAGAATGAGAGAAGTTTTTAGCATTACATTGTTTTTTTCATTATCCATAAACTTCTTGATTATGATGTTTTGTTTGCTTTTTCCAAACACATCCTTGGGATTTTTTACAAATGATGTAACTACAATTAAAAATGGTGCGATATATCTTATTATCATAAGTCCCACTTTTATGATATACAGTATTTCAAATTCATGTGCAGCGTTTTTTCGTTCGGTTAAGAAGCCGTTATTTCCGATGATTGCAACTATTATTTCTTTAGGTGTTAAAACTGCTCTTAATTTCGTGCTTATATATGGTGTTGGATTTATTCCCGCTATGAACGTTGCTGGTGCAGCACTTTCAACACTTATATCAAAAATTGTTGAAATAATTATATTTCTTATATGTATAACAAGATTCAAGGAAAAAGAATATATTTTTAAAATTTCAGATATAAAGTATTTTAAACCTCAGGGAATAAAAAAATTCTTTTCTAAGACTTATGCGGTTATTTTAAATGAAAGCTTTTGGGGAATCGGAATATCTTCTTTTGACGCAATATTCGGAAGAATGGGAACTGCTGTGGTCAGTGCAGTAAGCGTAGCACGTCAGCTTGAAAATCTTGGGAATTCTTTTTTTTCCGGTGTTGCAATCGGAGCGTGTGTTACAATAAGTAACCAAATAGGTGCAGATAAGATAGATAAGGCAAAAGAATATGCAAAAAACTATGCTTTTTCAGCTTTTTATGTTGGTATCGGTGTTATGTGTTTAATGTTTGCGATTGATATTCCCTATGTAAAAATGTTTTTTGCAGGTCTTAATCCGGAAACACAAAAACTTTCAATGTATATTATAGCGATATATGCCTTGTATATGCCGTTCAGAAGCCTTGCAAGTACACTTATTATGGGGATAATGCGTGCCGGTGGAGATAGTCGTTTTGCTATGTTCTGTGATGTGCTTCCGGTTTATATATGGTCTTTATTACTTGGATTTATACTCGGAATAAAATTTAAATGTTCAATTATAATAGTGGTATCTGTTATGATGTTCAAGAGAGTTATAAAATGTATTTTTGCAATTAAACGTGTTGTAAGTGGTAAATGGTTGAATTATCACCGTTGATGACAAAGTAATTATTCTATAAAAGTGTGACGACAATCACATAAATGTATATAAAAATGTGTTGATTGTGTAATAAAAAAACACTTGTTTTTTACAAGTGTTTTTTTGGTACACCATCAGGGACTTGAATCCTGGACACCCTGATTAAGAGTCTTTAAATAGGGTTTTTGTCAAGAATTAGAATTGACAGTGTTTGATGCATCAGAGCCGGTGTCTATGCGTGTTTTAAGTGCTCAGTGATGTACAGTAGACAAGATTTACAGGTTAAAAATGAGAAGAGTATAAAAGAATAATAAAAACATAGAAAAAGTAAATTGATTTATAAATCTGTAAGTCTATCTTTAAAATCTGTAAATTTATATTGACCTGAACATTATAAAGTTATATAATAAAAAACGAAACGAACTTAATAATTACAAGAATGAGATTACATATTTAAGAGAAAAAATTAATGTTACCTTAAATAAATTTGATGAAATTCTTGCTAACTCTGTGGAATAGTGTTAACAAGGTGGAATTTCCACTATTTTTGATAACTTAGGAGGCTGTAATATATGATACTTTCAAACGGATTTGTTGTATGCGATGATTTTAAATTAAGAAAAAAAGATGTAAAAATAGAAAACGGAAAAATAACTGAAATTGGTGAAAATTTAAGCGGTGAAGAAAAAATAGATTTTACAGATAAATATATTCTTCCAGGTTTTATAGATACTCATATTCACGGTGCGTATGGCACAAGAATATCTGACTCAAGTTGCGAACTTGATAAAATTACAACTTTTGAAGCAACACAAGGGGTTACATCAATTGCAATTACCACAACTTCAGCTACTGTTCAAGCACTTACTTCGCAAATTAAATTTGTAAAAGATAACCTAAATAAAATAAATGGTGCAAAAATTGCAGGAATTCACTTGGAAGGTCCTTTCTTAAATGCTAAAACTAAAGGTGCAATGAATGCTGATTACATAATAGAACCCGATACAAAGATTTTAGATAAATTTTTAGATGCAGGTGGAGATTTAATAAAAATTATGACAGTTGCACCAGAAGTTGAAGGTGCTGATGAATTTATTAAATATGCAGTAAAAAAAGGCGTAGTAATTTCTTCAGGGCATACTTATGCAACTTATGAGGAGGCGCAAAATGCTATAGAGTGGGGAGTAACTCAGGCAACTCATACTTTTAATGCAATGAGACCATATAACCATAGAGAACCCGGCGTTTTAGGCGCAGCTTTAACAAATGATAATATAAAATGTGAAATGATATGCGACCACGTGCATCTTCATCCTGCAACCTTGCAACTTATATATAAATTAAAAGGTGCGGATAAAATAAATATTGTAAGCGATTCAGGCCATGCCGCAGGTCTTGATTTAAAAGAATTTACTGTAGACGGTATTACTAGGTATGTCGTTGACGGAGTTATAAGGCTTAAAGATGGAACAATTGCAGGTAGTGCCAAAACAATGGCAGACGGTGTTAAAAATCTTATTCTTTCAGGAATACCGATAGAAGAAGTTTCAAAAATGGCATCCAAAAACCCTGCTGAAACCTTATCAATATATAGCGAGACAGGTAGTATAACAGTAGGTAAATATGCTGATATTGCAGTTTTAGATAAAGAATATAATGTTGTATGCGCTTTTGTTAATGGAAAGGAATATAAAAAATGATTTTAGGAATAGATATAGGCGGAACTAATGTCAAATTCGGTGTATGTGATGAGAATTTTAAAATACATAAAAAATATTCTATAAAAACTAAAAAAGACGATGGAGATACTGCTTTTGTTTTAAGTATATGTGAAAAAATTGATGAAATAAAAAAAGAGTTTGATATAGAAAAAATTGGGATAGGTTCTCCGGGGACTATAGATTATAAAACAGGACTTTGTATCCGTGCGGCAAACCTACCTTATAAAAATACTCCAATGACTGAAATTATAGAAAGAGAAACAGGGCTAAAATCCACAATAGCCAATGATGCTACTTGTGCTGTGTATGGTGAACTGTATGTAGGTGCCGGAAAAGAAGTTTCAAACATTGCCATGCTTACTCTTGGTACAGGAGTTGGCGGTGGTATCATAATTGACAAAAAAGTATATACAGGTAAAAACGGCGGCGCAGGAGAGTTCGGGCATTTTTCTATAAATTTTGACGGTCATCCTTGCCCTTGTGGACAAAAAGGGTGCGTAGAACAATATGCATCAGTTACTGCGCTTATCAGGCAGACAAAAGAAGCAATAGCTAAAAACCCTGACAGTTTACTTGCAAAAATGGGAGAAAAAGAAGTTGGGGGAAGAACATCTTTTGATGCTATGAAAAAAGGGTGTCCTGTAGCAACGAATGTTGTTGATAGATATACTGATTATCTGACTATGGCGATTTTAGGAATAAATTTTATCTTTCAGCCTGATGTCGTGGTTATAGGCGGTGCAATTTCAAATGAAGGAGAATATATTTTAAAACCAATAAGAGAAAAACTTATAAGAGATGTTGATGTAAGAGTCTCTGAACTTGGAAATGATGCAGGAATTATAGGTGCAGCGGCTATTTGTATTAAAGGATAATGTAAAATCACCGAAATGGGATTGTTCCCGTTTCGGTGATTTTTTTAAAAATAAATTTTTCTGATGTACTTATTCCCATTTCTGTTTAAAAGTGTTTATTTTCGAGCAAAAGTAAATTAATTTGAATTTATAGGTTAAATAATATCGATTTATAATTTGCAATTTGAAAATTAGAAGTATAAGTAATATTTCAATCTGAAAGTAAAAATTACATCTTGTAACAATGTTTGAGCGTCGTGGCAAAATTTCTACGGCGTTTTTTGTTTGCGAGGCATCTTATGATGCGTTCTAATGATTATTCTATTCCTAAACAAATGATTATAAATAGAATTTTGATTCGTTTTCATGACCAACGTAGAATTGTGTAATAAAAAAACACTTGTAAAAACAAGTGTTTTTTTGGTACACCATCAGTTTGAACGTAATGAAACAATCTTAACGTATTGTTTCATAGTTCAAAGTCCCTGCGAGATGGGGATGGAACGAAGAGAACATCGCCATCCGTCGAAGTGAAACGGAGAATGAGGGTAACAAAAAATGCACTTGCTTTTTGCAAGTGCTTTTTGGTACACCATCAGGGACTTGAATCCTGGACACCCTGATTAAGAGTTATAAAATGATACTTTTATATTTTTTTATATTTTCTTAAAACCCTTTAATACCAATGGTTTGAGGTGGATTTGCTTTTTATGTTGTATTAAGTTCTTTTGGCGTTTTTTTCTCTGGTTGATGTCAAAATTGATGTCAGAAATGTGTCAGATTTTTAGTTGTTTCATTTTTATAATATATAATCATTTATTTTTACTTTTACATGAAGTTTAATTACTGATTGATATAATAGTGTTTTGCAACACTTGAAACTTTACTTATTAGTGATTGCTATTCATTTTGTTTATATATTCTGTAGGTGTTTGTGACATAAGCTCACGGTAAACATTATTAAATGTTCGGATGCATTGAAAACCACTTTCCAATGCAGCTTCCGTTATAGTGTATCCATGAGACAGCAATGTATTAACATTTTTTATTCGCAGAGTGTTTATATATTCATTAAGTTGTATACCGGAATATTTAACAAAAACAGAGGCTAATTTTCTATGAGGTAAATAGAGACGTGATGCGATTATTTTAATATTTATATCATCTTTAAAATTTTCATTTACAAATTCAACGACTCTGTAAAAATCACGCCTGTCATCAGATTTTATATTGATATTTTCTGTTGATGAAAAATGTCTCATCAATAGAAAATAAAGGGACATAGATATTGATGAAAAAAAAGGGTTTCCTGAAATCTTGGGGGACTCTTTTTCATCTTTTAAAAGTTCTAATATATTGTTTATTTTTTTCTCTAATCCTGGAATGTATTGTATTTCGTCTGCTGTAATATGAGTTTTTATAGGAGTAATAGAAACATCAGCATTCATTAGAATTTTTAATGGAAATTGCATTACAAGTATGCTGGTATTTTCGTAGTCAATTATAAATTTGTGTACTTCCTGAGCGTTTATAGTAATTATATCTCCTTTTTTTGCTTCAATGATTTTACCATCAATCAAAAAGTGGCAGGAATTATCCAAGACACGGCATATTTCAAACTTATTATGCCAATGAAATGAACGTGGTCCGGCATTATATACACATATTTTTGAAAACAAATCCATATATTCTGTTTCCTTAACTATTTTCATATTTATACCTCCTTTTTTCTTAATTGTATCATTTTATAATTAAAAGAGCAATACACATAAGAAAATTATTAATTACATTTTTTTCTACAATTAGTCATTTATTTACTTGTTTTTATAAAACAAGGATGGTAATATTTTTAAAAAAACAAAAAGGAGAGAGTTATTGTGGAAAAAAATTATCAGGTGGTATTCAGCGCAAAAAACAAGGTTGAATTAGTTGAAGTTCCTATGCCTGTTGCAGCAGATAATGAAATTATTATTAAAACTATGGTTTCTCAGATTAGTATGGGTACTGAACTTACAAGACTTGAAGGCAATGTTGAAGAAGGGACTGCATGGGAAAAAGAACTTATATATCCAATATATCCGGGTTATTCAAATACAGGTGAAATTATTGCAGTTGGAAAAAATATAGATTCCTCACTTATAGGAAAAAAAGTATTAAGTCAGGGAAGACATGTAAAGTATTTTAGTGTTGCAGGTGAAGAAAATTATTATATACTGCCCGAAAATGTTGATGTCAACGAAAGTGTATTTGGCATAATGGCACAAATTTCATTGGGGGGAGTAAGAGCGGCACAAATAAAACTTGGTGAAACCGTACTGGTATTTGGAGCAGGGCTTATCGGTCAACTTACTGCTCGTCTGGCAAAAACTGCAGGAGCACTTAATGTTATTGTTGCAGATATATCAGATTTAAGATTAAGCATGCTTCCTGATAACGATAGTTTTATTCCGGTTAATACTTTGAAAGAAAATGTTCAGGAAATTATAGCGAAAATCAACAATGGGAAACTTGCGGATGTCGTATTTGAAACAACAGGAGCACAGTCTCTTATGCAAACTGAAATAGAATGTGTAAATGAAGGGGGAAGAATGATTGTAACAGGAAGCCCTAAAGGTCGTTCCAATGTTGATTTTGATTACTTAAACAGAAAAGCAATCACTGTTATCGGTGCGCATAACTATCATATTCATCCTGCTGTAGAAACTACCTTTAATCCATGGACAAGACAAAATGATACCAAATATTTCTTAAATTTGATTTCAAGAGAAGACTTATCTTTAACTAAAATGATTACTCATAAAGCAAGTTATAAAGATGCTGAAAATACGTATAAAATGCTTAAGGAAGATAAAGCAAATGCATTGGCAGTTCATTTTTATTGGGAGGACTAAATTATGTTAAAAGTAGGTATAATCGGCGCAGGTGCTATTTCTGAAAGACATATAATGTGGTATAATGCCAACAAGGAATGTGAAATAAAAGCAATAGCGGATTTAAACGACGTTCAATTAAAAAAACGTGCGGAAGAATTTAATATTAAAAATACATATTCTAACTATCGCGATCTTTTAAAAGATGAAGAAATTGATGCGGTAAGTATAGTAACACCAACATTCACACATAAAGAAATAATTATAGAAGCCTTAAAAAGTGGAAAGCATGTTCTGTGTGAAAAACCTCCTGCACTTAACAGTGAAGAAACAAAGGAATGTGTAGAGGTTGCCAATGAATGTGGAAAACTTCTTATGTTTGGACTTGTATGTCGATTCAGAAGTCAGATGCAGTATATGAAAAAATATATTCAAGATGGCAAAATGGGTAAAATAGTTTGTGCGGAAGCTGTTCGTACAAATCAATGCTCAACAACTAAGGGATGGCTTTTAAATAAAGAAAAAGCAGGTGGAGGACCACTTATGGACGCAGCCATTCATGAACTTGACAGTATTTTGTATCTGATGGGATATCCTAAAGTTAAATCTGTAACAGGTTTTACAAGCGATATGAATAGTGATTTACCTGAAAGGGTGCAAGGGATAACAAGTGGTTATCAGTCATCGGATACAGGGAAGGTAATAAGAAATGTAGAAAGCTTGGCTTATGGATGTATAATTTTTGAAAATAATACTTATCTATCAATAAAAACAAGTACTGTTTTAAATACGTTAACTCCCGGAACTTTTTTTGAAGTATCAGGAGAAAAAGCAGGAGTAAGAATGGAACTTTTTGTTCCGGAAAAAGAAATAGAATTGATTGAATGTAACGAGTATAATTATTTGCAAAAAACAGTACCGATGATAGATAATGTAAATATGTTTGAAGCGGAAATCAATCACTTTGTTGATTGCGTGGTAAATTCAACTGAATGTATAGTAAAAACAGACGAAGCTGTTAAATTGATGCAGATTATAGATGCAATTTATATGTCGGCACAAACGGGAAAAACAATATACTTTGATTAAAATTATAGTATCAATATTTAGACAATGAATCTATAAAATATGAAATAACAAAAAAACAGTCCCCAAAATGATTGAAATTTGGGGACTGTTACTTTTAAAGATATATTTAACTTAATTTGATAAATTATATTTTTTTCTGTATTCACCGGGGGATGTATCGGTAATCTTAGAAAACACTTTTGAAAAATATGAATAATCCTGATAACCACATCTATACGCAATTTCATCAATTGTATAATCAGTATTTTCAAGTAACATCTTAGCCTTGTTTATTCTTAGATTATTTATATATTTATTGGGTGTAACTGAATAAATCTTTTTGAAAATTTTTCTAAAATATGTTGGTGTAATATTAGAATAAGATGCAATAATTTCTGATGAAATCTGACTGTCGGAATAATTTTCGTTAATATATTCAATTGATTTTTTTATAGTGTAAAATCCGTCAGGACTTGTTTCATCCAAAAAAACTTCTTCACATATTTTATCTAAAACTTCATAAATTATTTTTCTTATTTTAAGTTTGTAAGAAATGGGTTTTGTTATGTTTAAATGATAAGCCTGTTTGTATCGTTCTAGATAAAAATCAGTCTTTTTAGGGGTAAATAAAATAGGTTCTTTTATAAGTGGAATTTCCTTATTTTCTATATATGAAAATAAAAAAGAATGATAAGCATAAGGAACAGTTTCAACTTTTTGATGATATGGAATGTTTGACGGAATAAAAATAATTGTATTTTCCTTTGCATAATATTCCTGATTGTCTTTTTTAATAAGAAGACAACCTTTTGTTATTAAATCCAGATGCCCGTAGTTGTGTGAAGGAGTATCGTATTTCCACTTGGAAGTAAATGAGGACTTATAAACATCAAGATGTTCTGTAAGTACCAGCTCGGGAAATATATTAAGATTGTTTTCCATAATAAACCTCACAAAATTTTCCTTTTTTTACATAGATTATAATATATATTTTGCCTAAAAGTCAATATTATATATATAATTTCATTT